>JBEAUL010000071.1:0-6377 GCA_041161475.1 Pseudomonadota bacterium
ACCTAGAACTCCAAGCATACTTGCAGAGGCTTCTTGTTTTGCGCATAAACAAGCTACCGCTGTTACAAATAAGACAACAAACAAAACTTCAATAATCATTCTAGGCAAGGCATTTGTTGTATTGTGAATGGCCTGTATTCTATATTTTTTAAATGAATAATATTTATAATAATTAACGAAAGACTCTCTTTTTCCTAATAAAATAATCTCTTTAAATGCATGAAAAAATTGCATAAGATTTTTTTCTGTATATACGCTAGCTTCCTGCATTCTTTTACCCCATCGGTAAAATAACGGAAAGAGTCCTTTTATTACAGTTAACGCAAAAATAATCCCTATACCAAAAGCAATAAAAGCCAAAGAAGGGTTCATAACAATAATTGTTATAATCAAAAAAGCAAACACAATGCCTTCCGATATAATACTAGCAAGCGCAAGCATCCCTTTCGAAAAGGTGTACTCCGCATCACTAGATACAACCTGAATACCTAAAGCTGAATTTCTAGTTAAATAAAAGCTATACTCTGCTTGCGCATAACGATTTAATAATTTATTTTTAAAGTCATAATTCATTTTTTGAATTGAAAAATTCTGATAAAATGTTTCACAAGCCGTAATACAATTTTTTATAAAATAAATTAATCCACAGCCAATAGCCACCATTAAAACTATGCGTGCTGAAGATAAATTATCTTCAAAACCAAACTTTGACAGATATTTTTGCCCAACTTCAGGCGCGTTTAAAACTTGAGCAAACACGATAATAACTGAGGCTGTGATAACCTCCAATACAGAGGTACACAAGGCAAAAGCCACAATACCTAGCCACTTGAATTTTTCTTCTCGTGTGAGTAGCAGGCGAAGCTTTTGAATAGCTGAAAAAATGGAGGGGGTTGACATATAATTGAGTTAGCTTATTTTACCACGGCTACCGCAGTCCAGGTGAAAACCAAGACCACTGTGAATAAAGACCCTTATTGGGTTGTCCAGAGGGTATAATCTAGCAAATTGAGGCTTTAATGTATACACTTGCCTTGGGTGTTATAATCGACACAAGCGCGCAAGTTATTGAATTAACTTTACGTTCTTCCTGTCACTACAAATGACAGCAATATCCCCTTCAACCCAATCGCCCACTAGCCAAAAAAACGCATATCCGGTATATTGGTGCCATCTAATGAGCATGAAGTACGGGACCCTTAATATATGGCAACTCTAGTCACCGGCGCCGCTGGATTTATCGGCTTTCATACTTGTCAGGCTCTATTGGCCCAGGGAGAAAAAGTTATCGGGCTAGATAATTTAAACAACTATTACGATGTGTCGCTCAAAGAAGCCCGCCTTAAAGAACTCTTGCCTTACCCCAACTTTTCTTTTCATAAATTAGATCTCACAGATAGAGATGCCATTCTTGCATTGGCAAATGCCTCACCGGCCATTGACAATATTGTGCATTTAGCGGCCCAAGCTGGGGTGCGTTACTCCATAGAAAACCCTTTTGCCTATGCCGATGCCAATCTTATCGGGTATCTGAATATCCTAGAACTGGGTCGTCGATTACCCGGCTTAAAACATTTGGTATATGCCAGCAGCTCATCTGTGTATGGCGCAAATCAAAAATTGCCTTTTTCTGTGCACGATCCAGTCGATCAACCCATGTCCCTGTACGCCGCAACCAAGCGTGCAAACGAATTAATGGGTTATACCTATGCCCATCTGTACAAAATTCCCCTCACAGGGCTTAGATTTTTTACCGTTTATGGTCCCTGGGGCAGGCCCGATATGTCGGCTTTTATTTTTACAAAGGCCATTTTAAACGACAAACCCATACCCGTCTTTAATCATGGCGATATGCGTCGTAATTTTACCTACATTGCGGATATTGTGCAGGGTGTGATTCGTTGTTTACAAAACCCCCCGACCAATAACCCAAGCCATCGGGTGTATAACATTGGCAACAATACATCGGTAGCACTGATGGATTTTATCGGACATTTAGAACAACATCTGGGCAAAAAAGCGCATATCGATTACCAACCCATGCAACCCGGTGATGTCAAAGAAACCATTGCAGATATTTCGGATACCCAGCGTGATTTTGGATTTGAACCAACCACCCAAGTAGCGGTAGGATTGGGGCACTTTACCAAGTGGTATCGCGCTTACTATGGATAAGGGTGAATAGTTTGATGAATAAATCTCCTACTGAAACGATTGTTGTGATTGGCCTAGGATATGTGGGCTTACCTTTGGCCATCGCTTTGGCCAAACAGTTTACGGTGATCGGTTTTGATATCAACAAAACGCGCATCAAAGAACTCAATCAAGGCTTTGATAAAACCGGAGAAATCTCATCTGAAACGCTTCGTAGCACCAGTTTACAGTTAACAGACAAAGAAGAAGTCATCTCGGGTAAAAATATTTACATTGTAACGGTACCCACGCCAGTAACACCGGATAATCAACCGGATTTAACCCCCCTTAAAAGCGCCTCGCATATTGTCGCCAAAGCATTAAGTCCCGGCGCCATTGTCGTGTATGAAAGTACGGTTTACCCTGGTATTACCGAAGATTTTTGTGGCCCTCTTTTAGAAGCCGATTCAGGGCTTACCTGTGGGCAAGATTTTTTTCTGGGCTATTCTCCTGAACGGATAAATCCAGGCGACTCTGTACATACTGTCAATAAAATTGTAAAAGTGATTTCTGGTCAGACCCCAGCAGTGGTGACTAAGCTCAGCCATATTTATGGAAGCATTAATAACGACAATATATTTATTGCCAAAAATATAAAAACCGCTGAAGCAGCAAAAGTCATTGAAAATACACAGCGGGACATTAATATTGCATTTATCAATGAAGTTGCCATGATCATGAATAAACTCGGCTTATCGGTGCATGACGTCTTGGCCGCCGCCAATACAAAATGGAACTTCTTACCCTTTCAACCGGGCTTAGTGGGTGGACACTGTATTGGCGTAGATCCATATTATTTGGCAGAGTGCGCAAAACAACTGAAACATTCCCCAGAAGTTATTTTGGCGGGCCGACAAACAAATGAATCAATGAGTGCATTTTTGGCGAATACCATTCATCAGGCCTTACAAAAGCACCTAAACACCAAACCGCATACCCAAAAATTGCTTGTCTTAGGACTGACTTTTAAGGAAAATGTCCCCGATTTTAGAAACACAAAGGTCATTGATTTAATTCAGCACTTAGAGGCACATGGTTATCAGATTGATGTGCATGATCCTTGCGCAGACCCTGCCGATGTCAAACGATTTTTAGGCATTAACCTCATGACTCGACTCGATGGGCTCTCCATGTACGATGGACTTATTGGTGCTGTCCCACACAATGGTTATAGGGAATTTTCGACAGAAACATTTCAAAAATTGCTAAAACCACGTGGCTTGGTTGCAGACATTAAACAATTGTGGCCCGATATGACATTACCCCCTGAATGCGCCTATTGGTGCTTATAACTAAGACTGAAGTACGGTACAACTTAAATACACTTGTTGATAATAGGAAATTTTAAATGATGGATACGATAGCAGACACCAGAGAACAACAACACACCGTCGCTCAAGCAATAACAACTGCTCCATTGAGCCATTTACAAGTTAAAATTTTAGATCCAAGATTGGGCAAAAGCATTCCTTTACCCAGCTATGCCACACCCGGCTCTGCAGGGTTAGACTTGCGTGCCTGCTTAGAAAAGCCACTGCTACTGGCCCCTGGCGATTGCCAGCTGATTTCAACAGGGCTTGCGATTTATATTGAAAACCCAGGTTATGCAGGCATGATTTTACCGCGTTCTGGCTTAGGGCATAAAGGCATTGTCTTAGGTAATTTGCTTGGATTAATCGATTCAGACTATCAAGGTCCTTTAATGATTTCTTGCTGGAACAGAGGCACAGAGGCTTTCACGATTAATATAGGGGATCGAATCGCACAATATATTGTTGTACCCGTTGTGCGTGCGCCCTTTAGCTTTGTCACCGACTTTGAAAAAACACAACGTGGTGAAGGTGGTTATGGACACACGGGTAAAGAGTAATCCCATGATCCAAAGAACCATTCCAACAGAAATTGTGCGAGCCTATGACATTCGTGGCATAGTAGGCGTCTCTTTATATCCTGAGCACGTCTCTTATTTGGGATATGCGCTAGGACAACAGCTGAAAAACACTGGGCACCCCTGCCAATCCATTATTGTGGGGCGAGATGGGCGATTATCCAGCCCAGCATTATTTGAAGCCTTAAGCAATGGCCTCCGCTCTGCAGGAATCTCCGTTGTTGATATTGGTCTTGTGACCTCACCCATGCTCTATTTTGCAACGCATTATTTGCATATCCCACATGGCGTAATGATTACAGGCAGTCATAACCCCACAGACTACAATGGTCTTAAAATTGTATTTGATGGCACCTCATGGTATGGAGACAGCCTTGCATCCTTAGCAGAAACTGCCAATACTGCGCTACTTAAACACACACATTTACCAATGATTACAGGTTCAATTGAGGCCTACTCTATTGAAACCGCTTATATTGATGCGATTAAAACGGAAATTTCGCTTAAACAAGGATTAAAGTTGGTTATAGACTGCGGAAACGGCGCGGGTGGATGTGTTGCCAAAACCCTGTTTGAATCGCTGGGTTGTACTGTTGTGCCTTTGTTTTGTGAAATAGATGGTCGTTTTCCCAATCATCATCCCGATCCGGGCCAACCTAAAAATTTAATAACATTACAAGAGACAGTGCTAAAAACAGGTGCTGATTTAGGGTTGGCTTTTGATGGCGATGCAGACAGAGTGGGCGTCGTTGATTCTGCCGGAAACATCATTTGGCCAGATCGACTGCTCATGTTATTGGCACAAGATTTACTCAGCCGTCATCCCAAAACACCCATTATTTTTGATGTCAAATGCAGTCAACAAGTGCCTGTATTTATTAAAGCCCACGATGGCATGCCACTGATGTGGAAAACCGGACATTCTTTAATTAAAGCCAAAATGAAAGAAACCGGCGCCTTACTTGCAGGGGAATTAAGTGGACATATCTTTTTTAAAGAGCGTTGGTACGGCTTTGATGATGGCATGTATGCTGGCGCACGCATTTTAGAAGTACTCAGCGAGGCACTCATACAGGGCAAGATTAAACACTCCGCTGAACTGTTTGGACCACTCCCCAACAGTATCAGCACACCAGAAATTGCCTTACCTGTTGCAGAATCAGATAAATTTGCACTGGTTGAACGCTTATCTCAACAAATAGATACAACGATAGGCACGGTATCAACCATCGATGGCGTCAGAATTGATTTTTCGGACGGTTTTGGCCTAGTCCGAGCTTCTAACACCAGCGCTAACCTTATTTTACGATTTGAAGGACAAACCCAAGCCTCTCTGGAACGTATTCAACGCCTTTTCAGAAATACCCTAGAACCCCTTTTAGGGCGACCTATTCCACTGTAGTATGGTACCTTGGTAAAGCATGCACATAAGATCTTTATCTGTTATACCTGTTTTGCCTTTCAAGAGACGTAGCACAATCTAGATCGCTTTGATCTAAGGCACATGAAAACGGAGATACTTGATTTTGCATCGATTGATATAAAATAGGAGAAGCATTTGGTTGAAAAGCCAAATTATTAACTGCGTTACTTGAACCTTCACTTTCTGGCTCATCAAAATGATTCCTTGCTGATTTTTTCCAGCATAAGGTTAACCCTAAAGCCAGCCCCCCTAAGGCCACAGAGATGCTTACGATCACAACCCCTGTTGTGAATACGACATTTAAATTTGCCAAAAAATTTTGTCTGGTAACCTGTTCAGCAGTCAACTCAATACTCAGGCCTTGAGTAAGGGTATGCCAAATAGCAAGCAAGTCATTCCCTATATTAAAAAATTTGATAGCCCAAATACCCAATTGAGAAACAAGTAGGCCACCCAAAACCGTTGCGGTTACCCTAATAAATGCATTAAGCCACATAAAAATTTCGCTCCCTGAAATTTTTTTAGATTCAATTTCTAGACGTAGTAAAAAATAGTAGTATGAAAACTACAAAGCGACCCTACCAGGGTTTAGACTTACATCGTCTTCATTATCCTTTGTTTCAATTATGTTATTTTCGCCCACATTAACCTTAACACTAATAAGAGATCTATCCTTTACATCTCTCAGACTATAAGAAAAACGATGCATCGCTGCATCATCATAAAATTTTATAGGCTCGAATTCACCATGTCTAAATTTGCCCAATTGTAATATCATTTCCTCTAAAGAATTCAAGATATATGAATTACTTAGGTGTATCTCTTCATTTTTGTGATTTCGATATTGGAAAAAATTATCATTAAATAAAATCC
>JBEAUL010000100.1:0-22213 GCA_041161475.1 Pseudomonadota bacterium
ATTAAAGACATAGAGTACGATATTGTTCGTACGCGTATTTTAGATCAGGCACCTCGTATCGATGGGCGTGATTTACAGACGGTACGTCCTATTACCATTGAACCCAGTTTCTTGCCTAGAACCCATGGTTCTACTTTGTTTACCCGTGGGGAAACACAGGCAATGGTGATTGCCACCTTGGGCTCTAATAAAGATGCGCAAGTCATCGACAGTCCTTTGGGTGAATACAAAGACACCTTTATGTTGCATTATAACTTCCCTCCCTATTCTGTGGGTGAAGTGGGTCAAATGGGTAGCCCAAAACGTCGTGAAATTGGACATGGTCGCCTGGCAAAACGTGCGATTGTGCCGGTATTACCTACTGCGGAGCAATTCCCCTATACCTTGCGCGTGGTTTCTGAAATCACAGAATCAAATGGTTCGAGTTCTATGGCAACTGTCTGTGGTACCTCTTTGGCCTTAATGGATGCTGGGGTTCCTATTAAGTCTGCTGTTGCAGGTATTGCGATGGGACTTATTAAAGAAGGTGAGCGTTATGCGGTGTTAACCGATATCTTAGGTGATGAAGACCATCTTGGCGATATGGACTTTAAAGTCGCTGGTACCCAAGAAGGGGTTACTGCTTTACAAATGGACATGAAAATAGACGGTATTACAGAAGAAATTATGCGTAAAGCCTTGGCCCAAGCCAAAGAAGGCCGTTTACATATTTTATCTGAAATGAAAAAAGCGCTTTCTACCTCTAGAAGCGAATTGTCTGCTTATGCCCCGCAAATCATTTCCTTGAAAGTCCCTGTTGATAAAATCAAAGATGTGATTGGAAAAGGTGGTGCGACTATTCGTGCATTGACAGAAGAAACCGGCGCGAGTATTGATATTCAAGAAGACGGTACTGTACAAATCGCAGCGGTAGATAAAGCCTCTGGTGAAGCAGTAAAACGTCGTATTGAGTTGCTCACAGCAGATGTCGAAGTCGGTAAAATTTATGAAGGTAAGGTCAATAAGATCGTTGAGTTTGGCGCTTTCGTGAATATTTTACCGGGTAAAGACGGCTTGGTGCATATTTCCCAAATCGTGGACCGACGCTTAAATGCTGTCACAGAAGTCTTGAGTGAAGGGCAAGTGGTAAAAGTCAAAGTATTGGAAATCGATAAGCAAGGTAAAATACGTCTTAGCATGAAGGAAGTCGCTGAAGCCATTCCGGCTGAGTAATTCTTTCTTATACTGCCCTAATATAATAGCCGGGGATTAATATTTTCCCCGGCTATTTCTCTTCTTCTCTACTGAATAAAGCCGATGGTCAAGCCATTGCCATGCTGAATCATAACAGACCAGTTGCTTATATCATTCCGGCAGAACTTTATGAAAAAATAGTGGATGCCCTTGAAAATGATGAATTGCTATCGGTTGCCAAGTTACGTTTACATGAAAAAACTAAGGCCATCAAGGTAACACTAGATGACCTATAGTCTTGAGTTTGTTTAACGCGTTGATAAGAATGCAGGCAACTTTTTGTTGATGCAAGTTTTATCGAGGCGTATGTAATTAGGGATTCCGTTGGTGTATGTAGGATACGCTTCTCCTTGAATTAAGGGACGCAAATATTTTAAACAATCCTCTGTAATATGAAAGCCATCTTCTCTAATATAGTGGCTTGGCATTTTATGTTCTTGGTTCGCTACTTTTTCTAAGGATACTTCTCCAATTTCCCAGGTATACGGGGTTTCTGTTTTTCGAACAATGGTCGCCATAATGGCATCTTTTCCAGCCAAAGCAAAGCGTACCGCAGCTACCCCTAAAGCGTGTGCTTGTTCAACATCCACTTTTGAGGCAATGTGTCTGGCTGCGCGTTGTAAGTAATCTGAAACAGCCCAATGACACTTATACCCAAATTGTTTTTGGATCATATTGGATAAGACGGGGGCGACACCACCCAGTTGCGCGTGCCCGAAAGCATCTTTGCTACCGCTTTCAGATAAAAATTTACCATCACTGCCTTTAATGCCTTCGGATGCGACCACGACACAATAGCCATGCGTTTCAACATGTTGTTTAACGGCGGCTTGAAAGCGTTCTGGGTTAAAAATGACTTCTGGCAGTAAAATTAAATGAGGCGCTTGGGCTGAATCCCCTTGTGCCAAAGCGCTACTGGCTGCAATCCAACCAGCATGACGACCCATGACTTCTAATATAAAGACTTTGGTAGAGGTTGCGGCCATAGAAGCAATATCCAGTCCAGCCTCCAGCGTTGAGATGGCAACATATTTTGCAACTGACCCAAACCCCGGACAGGTATCGGTAAAAGGCAGATCATTGTCGATGGTTTTTGGTATCCCAATACATTGAATGGGATAACCCATAGATTGACTCATTTGGGAGACTTTAAAAGCGGTGTCTTGAGAATCTCCGCCACCATTGTAGAAAAAATACCCAATATTGTGGGCTTTAAAGACATCGATTAAACGGGTGTATTCAGCTTGATGTTCGTGTAACCCTTTTAATTTATAGCGACAGGAGCCAAAAGCACCTCCTGGAGTTTGGCTTAAGGCTTGAACAGCTTTATCGCTCATGCTTGCGGTATCAATTAAATTTTCGTGTAAAGCGCCTAGAATACCATTTAATCCCGCATACACTGTGCCGATTTTATCGGGATGCTGACGGGCGGTTTCGATAACCCCTTGAGCCGAGGCGTTGATTACGGAAGTGACACCACCAGATTGGGCGTAAAAAGCATTTTTTATCATCGTGCGATAACCTATCAGTAAGAGAAAAATATCTCGTGATTATGAATCAAAACAAGTGTTGATTCAACAGAAGGTGTGTGGCAATACTGGCAACATAGCCCAGTAAGATGGCCCAAAACCATTTAAGATGTGCGCTAAAGGTATAAATACCTTTGGCTTGCCCCATCAATGCAACCCCAGCGGCTGAACCGATAGACAGGAGGCTACCGCCAACGCCTGCCGTTAATGTAACCAGTAACCACTGTCCTTCAGACATGCTAGGATGCATGGTTAGCACAGAAAACATAACAGGGATATTGTCTATCAGTGCCGATAATATACCAATGAAAATATTAGCTGGTGTAGCTGAGTGTGCATTAGACAGACCAAACAGTGTTCCCAAGTCTGTATAAAGAAAATGCGAAACCTGGTATAGATAACCAAATGTTGCCAATGCCCCGACACATAAAATCACGCCATAAAAAAACAATAAGGTATCCCATTCACAGCGTTGTATTTGTTGAAAAATATCAAATTCAGGTTCCGTGTTGCCTGATTTTTTTAAAAAATAGCTATAAATTTGTAAAAATCCTAAACCAGTCATCATGCCAATGACGGGGGGTAAGTGTAAGTATTGATGTCCTAACACGCAACAAAGAATGGTGAGTAAAAAGAGACATAAAATGGGATAACCACCAGGCAATACCCTATGTGCGGTTGATATCGTAGAAGGCTTTCCTGTTGGGATGGCAAAGTGCATACAACAAGCGGGTACCACAAAATTGACGACAGAGGGTATAAATATCTCGAAAAATTGTGTAAAGGATAAAATGCCTTTTTGCCAGACCATTAACGTGGTTAGATCGCCAAAGGGAGAAAAAGCACCGCCTGCATTTGCTGCAATCACCAAAGCAACACAGGTAATTTGGATAAATCTGGGTTTGTCTTTACCGATGGCAATGGCCACAGCAGACATAAATAAGGCGGTGGTTAAATTATCAGCAATCGCAGAAATAAAAAAAGCAAGTATGCCCAGTAACCAAAACATTTGTCGATAGCTTAAGCCTAAGCGGATTAAAGCAGATTTAAGTTTTAAAAATAAGCCTCTGGATTCTAGGGTGCTGATATATGCCATTGCAACGATTAAAAACAAGAGCAGTTCAGCATACTCGAGGAGATAGTGTCGTAAGTGTGCAATTGCTGCTTCAGGCTCACCTGTTTGAGTGGCATGTGCTGCCACCAATGTCCATAAAATGCCGGCACCCAATACAACCGGTTTGGATTTTCTAAGGTGAATTTTTTCCTCGAGCAACACCAACCCATAAAATAGAATAAACAAGGTTAATGCGATAGGAGCAAAAGGGGAAGATAAAGCCAGTTGACTAGACATCATGCGTTATTGCCTTTTAATTCGTGTAAAATACCCGTGTCAAAAGGTATTTTACCATATTTGCATGCTAGATATCGAAAGCAGAGCGACTACCAGGCCGCAATGGCCTGGTCTGAAAAAAGCGCTTTTGCTTTGGCCAGTACTGCTTCCGAGTGTAAGGCATTCAGCAACTGTTGATATTTCGGATGTAGCTGTTCTTCCATTCTAACCACTAAGACATTGGCGTAGGGAGAATCTTTATCTTCAATTAAGAGCGCATCGGCGCTGGGTGAGAGTCCAGCAGGGAGGGCGTAGTTGGTATTGATCGCGGCACAATCAACGTCATTTAACAGACGTGGCATTGCGGCTGCGTCTAGCATTTCAATACGCAGTTGTTTAGGATTAGCGACAATGTCTTCAAGCGTAGGGCTGTTACCTGTATTGGGTTTTAGCGTGATTAATCCGCCTTTTGCCAACAGCAATAAGGCACGACCACTGTTGCTGGGATCGACCGGAATAGCAATTTGCGCTTTTTCAGGAATATCACTGAGATGGTGCCATTGTTTAGAATAAAGCCCCATCGGGTAGATAAATCCTTTACCAATCGCAGTGATTTTAGAACGAAGGTTACCCGAAGTCAGCACTTTTTCTAAAAACAACGTGTGTTGAAACAGATTTGCATCGATACTGCCTTCAGATAAAGCCGTATTCGGCATAATGTAATCTTCGAATTCCATGATCTTGACAATGAGATCATCGTTTTCTTTGGCTACTTCAGCGGCAACGCGCATCAGCTCTGTTTCGGGGCCAGCCATTGTACCCACGATAATCTCATGATCGCCACGTGATTGCTGGCAACCAGATAAGAGGCCTGTACCCTGGAGAATTAATAATACAGTAAGCAATAGCAATGGTTTTTTTGATAATAATGTCATGAAATAAACAGATCCTACAACAGCAATATAATAATGATTTTTTATCTAAGCCGTACGCGATAGCGTAAATGCTAGCGATAACGGCGTGTTTTTAGTTGAGACAAATAATCTCCACAACTTTGAATAAATTGTACAATTAAAAAGAGTAAGACAACAGAGACGATCATATAATCGGTTTTAAGGGAGAAATACCCCTTATGAATGGCGATACTGCCTAAACCGCCACTGCCCAAAGCGCCAGAGATAGCGGTATAGCCCACCAAATGCACAAGCGTGACAGTAAAAGCGTTAATGAGCTGGGGCATGGCTTCTGGAATCAATACCTTGGTGATGATTTGCATTGGGGTCGCGCCCAAAGATTCCGCTGCTTCTGTCAAGCCACGCGGTAAATGCTGAATGGCATTTTCACACAAACGGGCAAAAAACGGCACGCAGGCCAAGGTCAAAGGAACAACAGCGGCCAGACAGCCTACAGTGGTGCCTGTTAAAAATCGGGTAATAGGTGCAATTAAGATCATAAAAATAATAAAAGGGATTGAACGCGCCGTATTAACCGTGACGCTGAGTATTTTGTACAGCCTAGGACGCGATAACAGTTGGTCTTTGTCGGTCAGCGCGAGAATAATGCCTAAGGGCAGTCCCAGTATTAGGGTAAACAAGCCAGCACCCAATAGCATTAAAAAAGTATCTTGCAATCCTTTAAGCAGTTCTTGGGACATAACCTAATACCTCGATATGAATACCCTGAGATTCCAGAAATTGAATCGCAGGAGGAATAGTGTCTTCCCCCTCTGAAACCATTTCGATAATCATAATACCAATCATTTCTTCTCGAATGGTTTCTAAGTGGGCTTGTATAATGTTAATGGTCAAATCAAAGCGTTGAATCACCCGGGCCATCAATGGTTCTTGGGCGGCCTGGCCTCTAAAAGACAGTCTGAGCACGTAGTGACATTGTTCGCTGGGCATGGGCACCATTTTACGACGCAATGCGTTAGGCATTTCCGAACGGGTATTTACTTTGATTAATTCTTTTGCAACATCGGACTGTGGACGGGAAAACAGTTCTAAAACGCTGGATTCTTCAACGATGGTTCCTTGATGTAATACCGCCACACGATCGCAGATACTTTTGATAACATCCATTTCATGGGTAATCAAAATAACGGTAAGGCCTAGGGTTTGGTTGATGTGCTTGAGCAAGTCTAAGATAGCATGTGTTGTCTTAGGGTCTAGCGCACTGGTCGCCTCATCGCATAACAAGACTTTGGGCTGATTGGCCAAAGCCCTGGCAATGGCCACCCGTTGTTTTTGTCCACCGCTCAGTTGATTAGGATAGGCTAACATTTTATCGGTTAGTCCAACCAATTCGAGCAACGGTATAACACGCGCTTCTATTTCGTGTTTGGGGTAGCCCATAAATTCGAGTGGCAGGGCAATATTATCGTAAACGGTTCTCGATGCCATTAAATGAAAATGTTGGAATATCATGCCGATTTGGCGACGAGCAACCCGTAATAATTTGGCCGGCAATAGGGTGACATTTTCTCGGTCTATCAGTACTTTACCGCTGCTGGGGCGCTCTAAGGCGTTCATACAGCGTACCAGTGTACTTTTTCCAGCGCCAGATTTTCCGATAATGCCAAAGATTTCGCCCTCTAAAACACGCAAAGAAATATTGCGCAGTGCGGGTATGGCACGTCCATTAGGTGAGGTAGGCGCAAATGTCTTTGAAACATTTTCTAGTACAATCATGTGCGTTAGAACCTTATTAGACCGTTTGTTGTCTGGGCGATATGCGCTAATATCATTAGCTTAGCATAGCGGATGCGCTTGCATAGCATACTCGGGTATCCAGCTGTCTTTTTCTGTCAAATTTTACCCAAAAAGCTTGGCTTTGTCACTAAATATTGCGGATATTCCTTTATCAAATAAGCGTTTTGCGGTAGGTGCGTCATTGACGGTATAACAAAAGATAGGCAGCTGACTTTTTATGTCGTGCTTGTCTAGGTAAGTAACAAGGCTTTTTTTATCTGCATGTAGCGTGTTAAAAGACGCGGCTGTCGCTATTTCTATCTTTTGTTCGTTAAACCCCTCAACAAGATACCCAATCGGACAATCGGGATACTGTGCGCGCATGGCTGTTAAAAAAGGATAGCTAAAACTCGATACCAGTGCGGGAGCTGTGCTTTGATCTGGCCAATGCGCTTGAATAAGGGAGCCGAGTTCTATGGCTAAGTTTGCCATAAGCAAGCTGTCTTCATTGTCAAACAATTTAACCTCGATATTTGGGTGTAACCGTAACTGAGACAGTAAAGGGAGTACTTCGTTTAGCGATAGTATTCGTTCATTTGTAAACATTGGGTTAAACCACGATCCAATATCGAGTGACTGTAAATCGTGCAATTGGCATTCCCGAATGCGTTTCGAGCCGTGCCCCATACGGCTTAAGGTTTCATCATGAAAAACAACCCATTCGCCACTGGCACAGGGTTGAATATCAAATTCAACCCAAGACAAACCAGCCGTTGCCGCCGCGATAAAACTGGCTTTCGTATTTTCAGGGGCTTGGCTGGCAAGACCACGGTGTCCAATAATGCCATGCTTGGGATAAGGCAGATGCAGCTGACGAAAGGTAAGTGGGGGTTGCTTATGCATGGTTATCCTTCATTTTTTATGCGTGTAATTACAGAAATATACACAATATCGATATAAACCACTAAATAAAAACCTTACGCGGGTGAAAATTTTTCGAAATTTTGATACAGTTGTGGGTTGGGGTATGTAATCAAGGGGGTCGTAACATGGGAGCGCAAGAAGTCATCGGGATCTTACTTTCTTTGACGGCTGTGTCCAGTTACGTCAATCATCGATTTATTAAGCTGCCCAAGTCCATCGGTTTAACCCTCATTACGCTCTTGCTTTCTCTGTTAATCGCAATCAGTGGCCAATTTGGCTGGAACCTAGATGCCTTTGCGCAACGCCTGTTAGACGGTATTGGTTTTAATGAAACCTTTTTGCATGGCATGTTGAGTTTTTTATTGTTTGCCGGTGCCTTGCATGTCAATACAATGGAGCTTGCCAAGCATAAGGTGATCATTGGTATTTTAGCCACAGTAACCGTTATTTTATCCACATTTTTAATTGGATTTTCAACGTATTTTCTGACCCGATTTCTCAATATTGCAGTGCCTTTAGAATTTTGTCTGGTATTTGGTGCGCTCATCTCGCCTACCGATCCGATTGCTGTGCTTGGTGTCTTAAAAACAGCCAATGCACCCAAGGCACTCGAGATAAAAATTGCTGGAGAATCTTTGTTTAACGATGGGATGGGTATTGTTTTATTCGTTGTATTACTGGGTTTGAGTACCGGAACGCAACAAGACTGGTCCTGGAGTAAAATCGTGTTGTTTTTTTTCCAGCAAGCCTTGGGTGGATTGTGTGCTGGGCTGATACTGGGTTGGATTACCACCCGTTTGTTAAAAACGATTGATGACTACGAAGTATCGGTGATTTTGACGCTTGCGATTGTAACAGGGGGCTATACTTTTGCCCATTCTGTGCTGCATGTCTCTGGTGCGATTTGTATGGCCATTGCTGGTTTAGTAGTGGGTACTTCGGTGCACAAAGGTTGTATGACAAAAGTCACCTTAAAGCGTTTAGAAGGCTTTTGGGAATTACTAGATGCGGTTTTGAATGCTATTTTATTTGTATTGATTGGACTTGAGTTTTTACGTTTAACCTTCCGAGTCGATCATAGCTTGGCAGCAATTGGAGTCATTGTCATTGCTATTGCCGCTCGTTGGATCAGCGTTGCTGTTCCTGTCGCTTGCTTATCCATGTTTCGTAAATTCAGTCCGAATGTCGTTTTAATGATGACTTGGGGTGGATTACGGGGTGGTATTTCTATTGCCCTGGCCTTGTCTATCCCGCACGCAGAGTCTCGCGACTTTATTGTGGCTGTTACCTATGCTGTAGTGCTTTTCTCTATCATGGTACAAGGCTTAACGATGGGTAAACTGGTTCGTAATCTTACCCAGTCGAATCACGGTTATCCACCCAATCAGCCACCTCTAACATTGATGTCAGAAGTGTCTGAAATGTTACATTTACCGAGCCCGGCTGAACAAAATTTGCCTGATTAAATGCACTTGTCTGAACGCTTAAAAGACATTCCGCCTGGAACAGTGGTACTAACGCCGAATCAACGCATGACCGTGTGGTTACAAAAAGCCTGTTATTTGCCACATGTATCGATTTTTCCCTTGTCACTGTGGATAGAGCGCTTATGGCAACAAGCAATCACACACAACCCAGTGTCGACGCCTAAGATATTATCGGGTGTTGCAGAAGAAATTGTGTGGGAACGCGTCATTTCAAAAGCCTTAGCTGAAAAGCCTTTATTGCGTGTGTTACCCACGGTGCGCTTGGCAATTAAAGCCTGGCATTTGGTGAAAACATGGGATATTTCACTGGATTTACCCCAGTTTAACGAGGGGGATGCGAGTACCTGGTTTGTGGGGTGGGCAAAACAAGTAGAAGCGTTTTGTTTGACGCATGGCTGGATAGATATACCCAGTTTGGTTGATGCGTTAATCTTGCTATTATCGACGGGTCATTTATTATTACCAAAACGATGCGTGTGGCTGGGGTTCAGTGAACATACGCCACAACAGAAACGCTTGATATCAGCTCTGTCTGGGGCGGGTGTGCAGATCAGTCATTCAACCTTAATTTCTGAGCCAAGCCAAACCGCTCAGAATGTCGCTTGTCAAGATACACAGACAGAGCTAATGGCTGCATTGGCCTGGGCCAAAGCATCACTTCAAGCAGATAGCAGCCCATTTTCAACTGCGATAGTGGTACCACAATTGGCGACAGAGCGCGCAAGGGTATTGCGTGCTGTAAAAAAACAATTGCCCCTTGATGTGGTGAATATTGCTGCACCCCGGGTTTTATCCGAGTATGCTTTTATTCAAGCGGCCCTACAAGCGCTTTCTTTAGCCAAACCCAGTTTAGAATGGGCTACTGTCAGTCGTTATTTACGTGCTTTGTCTTATGTTGATGCACAGACCGAACAGCACACAAGAGCACAACTGGAGTTGGCGTTGCGCGATTACGGTATGCAAACGGTTTCTTGGAAACAATGGTTATACCAAAGTAAGCGTTTAAAAGTTATGCAAACGCGTTTGCAACAATTATTTCACTTAAAAAATACTGCTTTAAAGTCAAAAAAAACCGCCAAGGAATGGGTTCCTGTGTTGCGAGAATGGTTACAAATAGCAGGATGGCCAATGATGCAGACGTTAAGCGCTGAAGAAGAAGCCTTACTTCGTCAATGGGAGGCAATGCTCGAGCAATATGAATCCCTAGATAACTTACTGGGCAAGCACAGTATTAGTACCGCCATTTTTAGAATACAAGGCCTCACCAGCACCATTGCCTATGCAGTGGCCTCTCGATCGGAACCCATTCAAATTTTAGGATTATGGGAAGCGATTGGCTTACCGTTTAAGCGGGTTTGGGTCATGGGTTTAGACAGCAGTACTTGGCCAAAAGACGCCTCACCCAATCCATTTATCCCTTATCGCTTACAAAAGCAGTTTGAATTGCCACACAGTGCAGCAGAACGAGAATATCTCGTGGCACAGCGTGTTGTGCAGGATTTACTGAAATCAGCATCCACCGTATTCTTTAGCCATCCTTTATACCGTGATGGACATCCTGTGTTACCCAGTCGGTTGCTCAGCCATTTTCCTTACATGTCTTCAGAATGGCTAAGCGAGTTGTTGGGTTCAGTAAAATCGCCAATGGCCTTAGGTTATCAAGAGAACGCATCAGCACATATTCCCAGCGATAAATTAGAATACGCGCCCCCTTTTACAGCCCTAGATACCGTCCTTGCTGGTGGGACACGCGTATTGAAGTTACAAAATACCTGTCCTTTTAAAGCGTTTGCAGAAATACGACTTAAGGCCAGCGCCTGGCCTGAACCCTATTTAGGATTAAGCCCTGCGCAAAGGGGAGTAATGGTGCATGAATTGTTGGCGCAATTGTGGGGAAAAATAAAAACCCATGAACAATTGTGCGCGTTGTCTGAGCCAGCATTACGTGATTTGTTGGGAAATATGATTCAAGAAACGCTGGAACGATGGCAGACCCTACAGCCCCATCGCTTAAGTGAGACAACCATGGCGCTAGAATATAAACGATTAATGGGGTTGCTCTTGGATTGGGTGTCCCTTGAAAAACAGCGACCTCCTTTTGCCGTGTTGTCCGTAGAAAAGCATCAAGTGATAGTGATTCAGGGATTAACCCTCAAGATTTGCATCGATCGTATTGATATCTTAAGCACAGAAAAATCAGCTACAGCAAGCAAAACCGATACAGAAAAACAGCTGATTATCGATTATAAAACGGGTCGAGGTGTCTCAACACAAGCGTGGTTAGGTGATGTGTTGTTAGAACCACAATTGCCTTTATATGCGACAACGCAATCGGTATTGCCGGATGCCATTGCTTTTGCGATTGTGCATCCAGAAACGGCGGTATTCAGAGGACTGGGGTCTTTGCGTGCTTGTCAGGGGATTAAAGAAATAACAGAATGGACAGATCAGCTGGCGCACTGGAAAAATGCACTCGAAGACACCGTATCCCGATTTTTAAGTGGAGACGCGCGCGTGTTGCCTCATCAAACAGAAAACCCCTGCAACAGCTGTCATTTAACCGCCCTATGTAGAGTATTTGAGTAGCAAAGCGCATGATAGAAAATACAGCAATGGTCATGGATACACAGGCACGCGCAATGGCCTTAGATACAACCCAGTCGTTTATCGTACAGGCACCTGCAGGGTCCGGTAAAACCGGTTTACTGGTGCAGCGTTTTCTGGCTTTATTAAGTTGTGTAGAAAAAGTGCCAGAAGAATGCTTAAGCATTACGTTTACCCGAAAAGCAGCAAACGAGATGAAAGAGCGGATATTGTCGGTTTTACAAGCAGGAACCTTGCCTTATCCAGAAAAGGCGAGCGCCTTTGTTCAAAAAAATTGGCACTTGGCACAAGCGGTTTTAAAACGGGATGCCACATTGGGATGGCATTTATTGGAAAATCCCGCACGTTTGCAAATTCAAACAATTGATGCCTTATGTGCTCGGATTGTTCGACAAATGCCCTTGCTATCTGGTTTTGGCGTATTGCCAGCCGTTTCAGATGAGCCAGATTTACTCTATGAACAAGCAGCCATGCGTCTATTAGAATCAACGGGTGCCTGTAGCCAAGCATTGCAACATGTGTTGATTTATCTAGACAACGATATAGAGCGATTGAAAAAGTTGTTGATCAGTTTGTTGCCACGTCGCGATCAATGGTTACCCTATTTGGTGTCAGGAGATCACCAATCGACCGATGGTTTATATGCCTTGCGTCAGCGTCTAGAAGCCGGGCTACAGGCCGTGATTACCACACAACTTGTCCGTTTAACATCTATTTTTCCTGAATCTTGTTTAAGGCAATTGGCTCCTATGGCAGTACATGCTGCGAGTACATTACAGCAACAAGGTATAACATCTCCTATTCGTCACTGTATTGCGTTGGCAAGTAAATTGCCCAAGGGAGATATCCTTGATTTGAAACTGTGGGAAGGGATTGCAGAATTATTGCTGACCAAAGAAGGCGGCTTTCGTAAGCAGGTAACTGCCCAACAAGGGTTTTTAGCACCCAGTCAAGCAAAAAATGCAGCAGAAAAAAAACAATTTGCAAGCTATAAACAAGAAATGCTTGAGCTTATCGCCCATATACAAAGCATGCCCGAGGCGGAGATGATTCTACTTGCCTTGGCGGAGCTGCGCGTATTACCGTCTGCTCATTATTCACAGACAGAGTGGGGCTTGATACAAGCCTTATTTCAGTTACTACCCATGCTGGTTGCTGAATTAATCCTGTGTTTTCAAGAAGCGGGTCAAGTCGATTTTGTTGAGATCAATATGGCAGCCAATCGAGGACTAGGAGAGGTTGATGAACCCAGTCCACTCCTCCTGCATTTAGATGCACGATTGCGTCATATTTTAGTGGATGAATTTCAAGATACTTCCCGTGCACAGTATTGTTTGTTAGAAAAATTAACTGCCGGTTGGGAGCAGGGTGATGGTAGAACAATATTTTTAGTTGGCGATCCGATGCAATCTATCTATCGTTTTAGGCAGGCTGAAGTGGGGTTATTTTTGCAAGCTGCACGTCAGGGTATTGGCCATATTGCACTGCAGTCTTTACAGTTAGGCATTAATTTTCGCTCTGCTCAAGCCGTGGTTGACTGGAACAATCACTTGTATGCACAGACTTTTCCCAAAAAAGAAGACGTTAGTATGGGTGCAGTGCCATTTTGGTCCTCTATTGCCTATGCAAACGCAACTTTCGATCGCACCATAGGTATTGCAGGTGTTTTACAGGATATACGAGACGATGTTCAGGAAGCCAAACAGATAATCGCATGGATACACTTGGCAAGGACCAACAATCCAAAAGGGAGTATTGCTATTTTAGCGCGTACACGCGCACATTTAGGCGTATTATTGCCTGCCCTCGCAGAAGCAAATATTACGTATACTGGCGTAGATATTGAAACCTTGGGCAATAGTCCCATCGTTCGCGATTTAATGACCGTAACCAGAGCATTATATTATTTATCGGATAGGGTGGCTTGGCTGGCCTTATTACGTATGCCCTGGTGTCGTATATCCCTGGGGGATCTAGAAAAAATTGTACAATATGTGGACAAACAATTCGGTAAAGCGGGCACAATATGGGCTGGCATCACAGCGGCGACCTGTAGTATGCCGGATATCAGCCAAGAAACGCAAGCTGTGTTACAGGATTTTTATCGTGTATGGCCGGATGCCTTGGTATTTCGGGATCAGCATGCATTACGAGACAGTGTTGAAAATATCTGGGTTTCTTTAGGAGGAGAAGCATACTATCAAGCCCGCTTTCCTGAATACGATTCAGTGGTAAATCAGTATTATGATGTATTGGATACCCCCTCAGCAGAGGAGTGGTTGCTGTATCCGGCCTTATTTGAATCCAACATCAGCGGTACTTTTTGCGTACCAAAAGTGCCTCTTAACGAAGATTTTCCCCCCGTCATGGTGATGACGTTACATAAAGCAAAGGGTCTAGAGTTTGATACCGTCATTTTGCCGGGCTTGGGAAAACCTCCCTTAAAAGATAAAAAGCAATTATTACTATGGGGGGAACATGTGGATTCCTATGGACAGCTACATCATTTGTTTGCGCCGATTGTCAAAGGAAAAACCACAGAGAGTCCTATTTATCAATTTTTACAGGCCAGCCAAGCACAGCGTCTGGCTTTAGAGGCATTACGGTTACTCTATGTAGCAACAACGCGTGCAAAAAAACAATTATATTGGATAGGACATCTAAAAGACGAAAAGCCAGCATCAAACAGTCTGCTAAGCCTCGTTTGGCCGGCGATACAGCAATCGTTAACCCATTTTAACCCAGGGAGGTAAAAACAGATGCGCTGTTTTCAGTTGATGTCTGTGTTGTTGACACTGTGGGTCTAGCTGTTTCAATAAATCCCAAAAATGGCGTGAATGATTAAAATGAACCGTATGGCAAAGTTCATGCAGTATAATATGTTCCGTCAGATCTCTCGGCAAAAATAATAATTTATAATTTAAGTTGATCCGCTTTTTTGCAGTACAACTGCCCCATAAGGTTCTTTGCTGTCTAATGGATAATCCGGTAAAAGCCAAGTTATTTTCAACACTTAAATGATAAATCCAGGCCGATAAGTGGTGGCGTGCTGTTTTGATGAGCCAGTCAGTTAGGGTAGATAAGACAAGCGCGGTGCTTGGCTTCCCTAAAAAAGTCAATTGTTGATTGGCATGTTCAATTAACTGCGGTTTTAGGTTTTCTTTTGTTGTTTGATATTGAATATCGAACGATTGCCTGAGTGCACGCAACTCTAAGGAAAGCGGTAGCTTATGAGGGACAACGCTTTTATGTAAGATAGCAAATAAGTTCATAAACTGAAGAAAATCTTTGTCAATGGTCTCTTGTCAATCGTGGGGTAATACACCTAGAATAGAGATTCTATATTGGATGCCTAGATAGTAATGGAGGACTTGGCACATGTCTAGTAATCAATCGTCTGTAAGGAATACACAAGACGAAACCTTTAGTCGCTTTCGTCAAATTTTTTGGCCAATTCATAATCATGAATTAAAAAAATTTCTACCCATGGTATTGATGATGTTTTGCTTTTTATTCAACTATACCATTATGCGCGATACAAAAGATACCTTAATTGTCACCGTTGCTGGTGCAGAAGCCATTCCCTTTTTAAAATTTTGGGGAACCTTACCTTTGTCTATTCTTTTTGTTTTGGTGTACGCAAAGCTCAGTAATACCATGAAGCCTACAACGCTTTTTTATAGTATGATACTGCCCTTCTTCATTTTTTTTGGATCTTTCGGATTTTTGATTTATCCAAATCTTGAGGCAGTCTGTCCGACAAAAACAGCTGCAGTGCTTGAGCGTTTTGTGAATGAAGTCATGCCTGTACAAACACAGGTAACGCTACATAAACTGATTATGGTTTTCAAAGTATGGCCCAGTGCCTTATTTTATGTGCTCTCAGAGCTCTGGGGAAGCATGGGGATCTCTTTGTTATTCTGGCAATTTGCCAATCAAATTACCCGTTCTCAGGAAGCCAAGCGCTTTTATGCGGGTTTCGGTCAGCTGGGTAATTTAGCGCTGGTTGCCTCAGGATTAACCATTATACATTTTTCGGATATTCGAGCCCATGTGCCGGCTGGTGTAGATGCGTGGGGAGAAACCCTTAAGTGGTTAATGGGCGCCATCTCGGTATCCTGTTTGGTGATAGTCGGATCTTACTATTGGATGAACCAACATGTACTTACAGATCCGCGCTTGTACAATCCCACGGAAGTAAAATCGGGTGGAAAATCAAAGTCCAGTAAACCGAAACTCTCTTTAACCGAAAGTTTTATGGTCTTGGTCCGTTCTCGGTATCTGGGTTGTATTGCATTGCTGGTATTGGGATATGGTATTTCGATTAATTTAATTGAAGTGGTGTGGAAATCTCAATTGGGTAAACAGTTCCCCAATGCCAATGACTATAATACCTTTATGGGTTATTTTTCTATGGCAACCGGATTTGCCACCTTTTTCTTGGTTACCATAGGTAGCAACGTGATTCGTCGTTTGGGTTGGCTCACGGCAGCATTAAGTGCACCCATTATGATTTTAGTGACAGGCGCTTTATTTTTCTTATTTGTGATGAATAAGAATAGTTTAAGTGATTTCTTGCCTTACAGTCCATTATGGTTGGCAGTCATTATTGGTGCAGTGCAAAATATCTTAAGCAAAGCGACCAAATATTCGCTCTTCGATCCAACCAAAGAAATGGCTTATATTCCCTTGGATGCTGAATCTAAGGTTAAGGGCAAGGCAGCTATTGATGTTGTTGGGGCAAGATTGGGTAAATCCGGTGGCGGTGTTATCTTGCAAATTATCTTGATGTTTGGACCCATTGCAAGCAATCTGCCTATCTTGTTGCTGTTTGTGGGTATCATTGTTTTTGCTTGGATTGCATCGGTATTTTCCTTGAATACACGTTACCAAGAAAAAGTACGTGAACAAGAATCTCAAGAGCGCAATGTTGCATCAGGACCCTTACCCGAGGCACAGCCTGCATGAAGTCTGTCGATCCATTTAAGGACTTGCTACATACTGAAAAACCCCTGCAAATTGTGGGGGTCATTAATGCGCTGTGCGCTTTGTTAGCGGCTCGGGCAGGTTTTAAAGCCATATACTTGTCTGGTGCTGGGGTTGCCAATGCTGATTTTGGTTTACCAGATATCGGTCTTACCTCTCTCAGTGAAGTGGCAGAGCAAACACGGCGTATTGTATCAGTAACAGCATTGCCTTTATTGGTCGATGCGGATACTGGCTGGGGTGATCATGCCTCAGCCATTGCCCGCACCATTACCGTACTCGAAAGAGCCGGTGCAGCCGGTTTACACTTAGAAGATCAAGTATGGCCCAAACGCTGTGGCCATCTGGCAGGTAAGCATATTATCTCTAAAGCCATGATGGTGGATAAAATTAAAGCTGCGGTAGACAGCTGTCAGCGCAAGGGTTTTCATCTGATGATTCGAACCGATGCCCTTGCAGTAGAAGGTGAATCAAAGACCTTAGAAAGAATTCAAGCATATGTTGAAGCAGGCGCCAGCAGTATTTTTTTAGAGGGCGTCTCTCGTCTTGAAACTTATTCAACATTTGTGCATAAAATATCTGTACCTGTATTGGCCAATTTAACGGAATTTGGAAAAACACCCTTATTTACCATAAAAGAAATGGAGCAAACAGGTGTTAGCATGCTATTGTACCCATTAAGTGCATTTCGTATGATGAACCAAGCTGCCGAAAAAACCTATGCGGTTATTCGACAACAAGGTTCACAACAATTGATTATCAAAGACATGCAAACCAGACAATCTTTATACGATTTACTGGATTATGAATCCAACTTACCATAGCGAAGGTGATTGAGCATACTTAGCTTCTATTTGGTTTTCTTCAGACTCTCCTTTTGTATCTGAGTCATGCAGAAAAGTCTGGCTACCAGTAGGGCTATAATTGATGAAAAAAAGCGAGGATGGAGAATTGGGAGGGGTAGATGGTAAAGGCAGGTCTTCCATTTCAAACACTTCTTCTTGTTTGATGCTCAGTTGATTGATATGCTCAAGTATTGTGCTAATTTCTGCTCTCGCTGTTGTAGGAAAGGGTGATTGCGCTTCATGTGCTTGTGCTTCGGTTAATAGCTGACGTATGCATTTTAATTGAAGCCACTCGGGTTGAGTATTGTCTTTTTTGGCCTTTTCTTTCAATAAAATTTTGGCTTGGTTTAGCCTGGCCAGACCTGCTTTTCCAGGATGGCCGTTTATTGCATAAGTAAACATGTTGTTAAAAGCGTCGTATGCCTCTGTCAGTTGTCCTAATTTTAGGAAGCAGTTGCCACGACATTCTTCAATATTTAATAAATTATTTTGATCACTTGACCAGTCATATGGTTTATTATCCACAGTGTTAACTGTTTCAAAACAATCGGCGTATTTCTCAATGTCCAGTAAGCAGTTTTCTATTTTGTGCCTTTCATAGGCAGTATAAGAGACTTTTTTTAATTGAGCGCCCTCTATGACAGCAATAAACAGATGGGGAGGACGGTTTAATATGTCCATACATCTACGATCTATCAGTCTAATTTTTTGTAAATCTTCATTAAGTAAGACATGTTTATTTTCGATGTCAAGAGTGCCATAGGCATTTGATAAAAGACGTATGCGTAAATAAAAGAGTGGAATTGCATAAATGGAAAGCAGTGTCATCAACTGTTTTTGATCGTTTGTAGCCTTTTTTTCAGTTAAGAATTGCTCTACCATTTCAATGGCTTCATTACAGTCTTTCAATGTTTTTAATGCGAAAGTCGCACGGTTAAGATCTTTTGCATTGATCATCAACCCATAATGTTGATTAGAGATAAATTCTGCGTATTTAAAGCATAAATGAATATTTTCATTATTCAGTTTGTGTAAATTTATTTGTCTTGCGATGTTTTTTATTTGTGCCATTTTTTCAATAAAAGCGGTGTTATTGAGTAATAGGCAGGCTGTTTGTAACATTGGTTTTTTTGATAATTGAGATTTATCTAAAAGAGCATTACAGAAATCAAACAGAGTCTCGATATGTCCCAGCGCATGCTCATCCGCTACAATAAGTGCGTTATTCTGTCACATGCAGTCTATGATTTTTTGCAATCCTAAGATTGCGTCTTCTACTGTTTTTTGTTCAGTTTTCATGCTAACAAAGTATCCTTTAAGAAGTTCTAAGGTATTGGAGGGCTAATGATACTAATTTTTAAGTTTTATCGCAATTTAATACTTTTTTTGAGAGTCGTGGTAAGATAGGTTAAGAAATGTACGGATAGTTTTTTACAGGGATCTGGTTGATTGCATGGACAAAGAAAAAGCGGTTGGTGAAACAGCTATTTGTAGTGTAGGTGAGGGGCATGGCTTAAGGTATCGCGGTTATTCTATACAAGAGCTAAGTCAATCGGCAAACTTTGAAGAAGTGGCTTATTTACTGTTATATGGTGATTTACCCGACAGAGCACAACTCTATCGTTTTCAACAACTGTTTGCCAACAGTGTTATTTTACCCCAATCTATTAAAGCCATGCTTGAAATGTTGCCTAAAACAGTACATCCCATGAATATCTTGCGTACAGTATGTTCTTTATTGGGTACAGTAGAGCCAGAATATGCTGTTGGTGCAGAACCAGAGTTAGCCATACGTACGATAGGCGTTTCGATTACCGCATTGGCCTATTGGCATCATTTTCATTTAACCGGTAAACGCTTGATTGCTTCTTTTAAACAACAGCTGATTGCAGAATATGTGCTCACTGTGTTACATCAAACCACTGTTGATGAATCCTGGGTATGGGCTTTAAATATTGCGCTTATTTTGTATGCAGAACATGAATTTAACGCTTCTACCTATGCGGCAAGAGTTACCGTATCCACTGAATCAGACTTTTATTCGGGCATTGTCAGCGCTATAGGCACATTAAAAGGCCCCTTACATGGAGGCGCAAATGAAGCTGCTATGACATTAATATCCGCTTTTAAAACACCGGAAGCAGCCAAAAAAGGGATTTTAAAGCGCTTGAGCAACCATGAAAAGATAATGGGGTTTGGACATCGGGTATATAAAAATGGCGATCCGCGTTCTCCTATTATTAAGTCAGTGGCGCATCAGCTCACCCAACGCCTTGGAAAAACGCGTTTATTTGATGTTGCAGAAGCCATTGAAGAAACGATGGAAACAGAAAAACAGTTAAAAACAAATTTAGATTTTTATAGTGCAATTGTTTTTCATTGCCTGGGTATTAAAACAGACTTTTTTACTCCAATCTTTGTTTTTTCTCGTATCACAGGCTGGTCTGCGCATATAATGGAACAGCGACAACACAATCGTTTAATTCGGCCATTGGCAAAATACGTTGGCCCTAAAAACCGTGCTTTTGTACCCATGAACGAAAGATAACAGTTATGACAAAGCACTCTGCCAATACCCCATTATACGACTTGCTTATTCAGCGTATTATTGACTATGTGTATCAAAAAAATAATTTTCACCAAGACATGGCATTAATGCGCTCTGCCTATGTGACCTTACTAGATGCAATGGCTTGTTTGGCTCGAGGCATCTTGATCCCAGAATGTCGGCATTTATTAGGGCCTATTGTACCTGGTACGCTTGTACCCAATGGTGCGCATGTTTTAGGAACAAATCACGTATTAGATCCGGTAAAAGCAGCTTTTGATATGGGCACAGCGATTAGGTGGTTAGATTATAACGATACCTGGTTATCAAAAGAATGGGGGCATCCATCCGACAATTTGGGTGGCATTTTAGCCGTTGCCGATATTGTTGCACAACGTCGACTATTGCAGAAAAAGACACCCTTATTATTAGAAGATGTATTGATTGCCATGATACAAGCCTATGAAATTCAAGGCATCTTAGCGATTGATAATGCCTTTAATGCTGTCGGCATTGATCATGTTTTACTGGTTAAAATTGCAACCACTGCGGTCGTGTCAAAATTATTGGGGTTATCGCGAGCCAAAGCCTTAATCGCTTTATCTCATGCTTGGATAGATGGCCATAGCTTACGTATTTATCGACATGCGCCCAATGTTGGATCGCGAAAATCATGGGCTGCAGGAGATGCCAGTGCCAGAGGTGTTTTTTTAAGCTATTTGGCAGATAAAGGTATATCGCCATGTCCTACGGCAATTACAGAACAGCATTGGGGACTGCAATCTGTTTTATTTAAAGGGCAAGCCATTACCCTACATCAGCCCTTAGATGCTTATGTATTGCCAAAAGTACTGTTTAAAGTGGCTTTTCCAGCCGAATTTCATGCCCAAACGGCAGCAGAAGCTGCATTGATATTACATGCTCAAGTCACTTTGCGCTTATCAGAGATTGAACGCATCGAAATTGTTACGCAGCAACCTGCGATGGATATTATTGTTAAAAATGGTCCGCTGAATAATTCTGCCGACAGAGACCATTGTTTGCAATATATTGTTGCAGTGGCATTATTATATGGGGAGATTACCGATGCATCGTATTCAGATCAGATTGCTTCCGATCCAAGGATTGATGCATTACGAAAAAAAACAGTCGTGACGCTTGACTCAAGCTTTTATGCGCGTTATTTAGATTTATCCGATCGAGCCATTCCGAATCAAGTACGCGTCTTTTTTTCAGATGGTACTGCAACAGAAGCGGTAACAGTACTCTATCCTTTAGGACACCCAAGACGACGCGAGGAAGCACTGCCCTATTTAAAGAAAAAATTTATAGAGGCCATGCTATTGCTGTTTCCTGATAGGTCTTCAGATAACTGGGAGCAACTCTGGATATCTGATGATTTGAAACGTTCTTTTGGCAGTTGGATGCGCCATTTTTTGCCATTAAATCTGGATAAATAAATCCAAATAGACAACAATTAAAACAGGGATATGAAACACAGATGCATGGATGATGGCGATTTTATATGTTTAGTGGTGCAACGCAGATATTAAAAAATTCAATTGGTTTTCGATTATTACGTTCAGTACTGTTTTGGTATATATTTTCTTCTTTGTTTTTTTTCTTTATTCAATTGGCCGTGATATATAAAGATGAACGCGTTTCTATCGAAGCAAGAGCCAAAAATGAGTTAATCAATGTTTCAAACATGATCTCATTTCCCTTGTCTTTGGCCTTAGAAAAAAAAGACCTCAATGGGATAAAATCAGTGATGAGGCTTGTGAGCAATAATCCTTTTGTACAAGAAATAGAGATTACAAGCCAACAATCCCCTAATTTCAATCAAGAGATTAAGCTATCAGAAAAATCAGAAAACGCGTCCTGGGTCAGATTTTCTAGCAATTTATTTGGTTTAATAGAAGGAAAACAAGGAATATTAGGTTCCCTTACCTTATCTACATCTGTCAAGTATGGTTTTTTTGCGGTTGTAACCAATACAATGATTGTGTCTGCATTAATTAATACACTGATTAATAT
>JBEAUL010000009.1:0-2964 GCA_041161475.1 Pseudomonadota bacterium
ATTTGGAATTAGAAAATCCTCCGTTACAAGCACATCTTTTGTCGGACTTGCGTTCCGAGATGAGTGATGTCCAACAAGAAGACCTTGATCAAGACACGTTCTTCGATGATGAAGCGCCGTATATACCGACTTTCCGAAAATTCAATGATCAAGATTTGATTGACCTTTGCACCGCTTTAGAAAAATGTCCACAAGTGAAACACCTGGACCTTTCAATGAATTGGGAAATTGGCATGCACCCCTCCGAGGGCATGTCTTTGCTTGCACGGAGCCCTTTTCTCAAAAGCCTAGTACTATATAGAATGGGATTGACTGATGAGCATCTGTTGTCTTTTCAATGGAATGCGTCACTCAAATCATTAGATGTTTCTTTTAACGATCTTTCGGATGACATTGCCGAGATCTTGAGCCAAATGCCACTTGAAGAATTGTGCCTGCGTGGAAACTCAATAACCCATGTTGGCGCCCAATCATTGTCACAGAGTAAAACGCTTAAGGATCTAGATCTAAGCGCGAATTATTTATTCAACGAAGGAGCGGCTTGTTTTGCAAAAAGTACTATTGAAGTATTAAATCTGCGTGAAAATGGCATCACAGACGCAGGTGCCATGGCCTTAGCAAACACCTTGGTCAAAACACTTTTATTGGGGAATGATAAACGCAATTGGGACTGTGACCCCGCTGATGAGAGTGTGGATCGTAATTATGATGATGATGATGATGGGGATATTTTCTTTAATTTAATTGGAGATAATGGTGCTGAAGCGCTTGCCAAAAATCCATATATCGAAGAATTATGCCTTGAACAAAATAACCGTATTTCTGACCGCGGGGCTGTTGCGTTTGCAAAAAATTCTACCTTAAAAGAACTCAATCTTTCTTTCAATATTGTTGGTAATGAAGGTGCAATTGCCTTAGCCCGCACCTCATCAATACGAGCATTAGATTTATCCTTTAATAAAGGGATTCAATATTGGGCATTTTTGCATTTTGCGCTTAACGCACACATAGAAAAACTGAATATATCCCAATATTTTGACCCTGAAAATGTTTGCAAAAACTCGGAGGGTCTTATTTTTGATGGAGATTATCTGGCATACGCTTTTTCTGTAGAAAACGATGTCTTAAGAGAACTTGGTTTGAGTGGTTTAGGTATTACTGATAAAGGGGCTTATTTTTTGGCGAAGCCCAAAAAATTAAGCTATTTGTATGATCTTGATATTAGATATAGTGATGTGTCTAGTGATGTGGAACTGATGTTTGCGAATACGCCCAATTTAATTTCCTTGGGATATCGGGGATATTCTGATTTCATTTACTCTAAATTGCTGGATGCGCGTCTTAGCCTCAATGAAGGTCTGGGTCAGAGAGCGGCAAGATTGTGTCTTTTTTCGAAAATAGGATCAGCGAGCCAAAAAACAGGTATACCGTATGAAAGGGCTTTGTGTAAAGATATCTTTGAAATGTCTGGAAATCGTCCAATCTCGGATGAAGAACGCATGCAGTTGAAAAATAAATTCGATGAATGCGTAGAGGATAAAGCGCGCAAGGGTTGCTTACTGTATCCTGTATAGAAGAGATGGCCATAATCGTGTTGATTGTACAAGGCTGTGACGTTTTAATTATGTTTTAAGTTTTACAACTAATTTCATTGCCACTCAATCTGTTTTTCTATTTCTTTAGCAATTGTGTTAAGATGTGGCTATTTTGTAGACAGATTTTTTTGAGTAGATGTATGGTAATGATGCGGAGAAAATGGTTATACGGTTTACTATGTCTTTCTTTGAGTCACGGTGTCCACGCTTTCGAACGCTTTATCATTCAAGACATTCAAGTCAAAGGACTAAAACGGGTCTCTGAAGGGGCTGTATTAAAAGAGTTATCGGTATCTACCGGAGAGCCGTTTACAGAGGGGGAAGCAGAACAAGCCTTACAAAGGCTATATCGTACCGGTCTGTTCTCTGATGTGCGTTTCAGTGTCGATAAAAATAATCTGGTGATACAATTGGCCGAACGGCCCGCAATTCAAAAAGTCCATGTCAAAGGCGTAAAACAAAGCGATGGCATCAAAAAAATATTAAAAGAGATGCGCATTGTGGATGGGGGTATTTTAAACCCTGTGCGTTTAAAAGAAGCACAGCAAGCCATTGAAAATATGTACGTGAGTCAAAGTCGTTATGGTGTGCGTGTTGATTATCATGTTACAGAAGCAAAACCTGGGTTGGTGGACGTGACCTTTGATATTTTTGAGGGAGATGTTGCAAAAGTACAAGAAATCCGTATTCTAGGCGCCAATGCCATTCCTGAGGCCACATTGGTTAAGCAAATGCACCATGCAAAAACCAATTGGTCTTCTTGGTTTACGAATGATGATAAATACTCACGTGAAAAATGGAATGCTGACTTAGAAATTATACGCTCTTACTATATGGACAGAGGGTATATGGATATGCGGATTGAATCAGCGCAGGTTTCTGTAACGCCAGACAAAAAACACATTTATCTCACCATAAAAATCGTTGAAGGCCCAGTATATCAGATCGGACAGATAGCGTTGCGGGGTAACCTACCCTTGTCTGAAGATAAGTTCACAGAAGCACTGTCTCCTTTAAAAACTGGGGATATTTTTTCTCGCAAAACAGCAATGGAAGTCAGAACCAGCATAGAAGAGGTACTTGGAACCGAAGGATATAGTTTTGCGGAAGTCCAAGTGCTCCCCGAGGTTGATGAAAATCAGCATGTGATGTCTATCGTTTATGAGATTAATCCCAAGGAACGTGTTTATGTACGTCGTATCCATATCAAGGGGAATATTTCTACCCAAGATGAGGTATTTCGTCGAGATATTCCTCAAATGGAAGGTGCGCCACTCTCAACGCAATTGATAAAATCGGGGAAAGAAAATATCTTACGTCGCAGTTTTGCCAAACGGGTGGAAGTTGAAACAGCGCGTGTCTTTGGTAC
>JBEAUL010000051.1:0-7761 GCA_041161475.1 Pseudomonadota bacterium
TATCAAGGCATTTATCATCTTTTTTTTTGATTCTAAGCTAACGCCACTCGCAGCGTACATCAGGGGTGTTAATGAACCAAATATTTCTTTATTGGCATACGCATAATCCAATTGATTAACATCAGCGCCACAGTCTAATAACTCCTGTATCACGAAAATATTTTTCTTTATTACAGCAAAATGTAGGGGATAAGTATTTTTTAATGCTTCATCATGACAAATAGCAAGGTTCAAATCTTGATTTAAATCAAAAGCATCATAAAAAAATGCTTGTGTTTCTTTAGATAATTGACTAAGTAACATTTTTTTGCCTCCCTATTGTTAAAATAATCGGTCTACTATTTTAGTGTAGACCGATTATGGAACTTACAATATGAAGACTGTAACGAAAATAATCGTTGATTATCTCTTTTCTATGGCAGGCTCTTGCAATGCTTTTCGTTCCCCCAATTTGACTGTAAAAGTCAATATATCATTTTTACGCTGTATTTCTATGGAATAATTTTCACCGGCTTTTAAGCCTGCGACTAAACCCGTTGCTTTTGTTACTTCTTTAACTGTCTTATTATCAATTTTTCGAATAATATCCCCTGGCATTAAACCGGCTTTTTGTGCAGGGCTACCTTGAGTAATGGCGCGAACATAAACACCTTCTTGATCTTTATAGCCTAATTGTTCACGAATCTCAGAATTGATATTCTGTAACATGACCCCCAGCCAACCGCGTGTAATTTTTTTACCACTGATCAGTTGTTCCATGATTGCGTTGGCCTGATCAATGGGAACAGCAAAGCCGATGCCTTGATGCCCACCAGAGCGTGAGTAAATAGCGGTATTAATCCCGATTAAGCGCCCTCCCATATCAATTAAAGCACCCCCCGAATTACCGGGATTAATCGCGGCATCTGTTTGAATCAAGCTCGATAGATTACCCATTTCAACCCCAGTGCGTTCTGTTGCACTGATGATTCCCTGTGTCACACTTTGATCAAAACCGAAAGGGTTACCAATGGCTAAAACAATATCTCCTGGACGTAAGTGCTTCGAAGAGCCCAGTGGAATCACTGGTAATTTATTTAACTCTACTTTCAACACAGCCAAATCCGTGTCCGGATCTGAACCAATTAACTTTGCTTCACCCGTACGGCCATCTTGTAACGTCACGGTTACGGTATCGGCACCTCTAATAACATGGTTATTGGTTAAAATATGGCCTTTTTCGCTCACAATGACCCCCGAACCAAGTCCGAGTTGTTGTTGGGAATCTGGCTCCATCAAGCTTGGATCGCCAAAAAATTGACGAAAAAACGGGTCTTGAGCAAAAGGATGCACAGAGACACTTACTTCTTTGGTTGTTTTAATACTGACCACCGCAGGTGCTGCTTTTTCTACTGCATCTGCATAGGAAAAGAATGGGCTAGGAGAAGATTCGGCAGGCAATACTGCTGGCTTAGGGGCTTCTTTGTTTATTTCTGCTTCTAGTGGTGCATAGAAGTTTATTTTCCCCAAGACATAAGGGCCCACAATAACCAGGCATAAACCAATTAAACACCAGCGAACCGTCTTTAGTATGTATTGTTTCATCACAATATTCGCGCAAATACCCAGAGTGCTCTCTCGGTAGTAAGCGCACCTCCTTTTTTACAAAATAAAAGATAAAAATCATACGATGTCAGTCGTCATATCAATCATAACATAGGGTCTATTTTTAAAAAAACAATATCTTGTTTAAGTAACTGGCTATGTACACGTGATGGTATTATGACAGTCAATAGGGTATCCTGTTAACTGCTTATTTGCATTGGTGTATTACATTGATAGGAGACTCTGTTGCAGTGTACAGAAATACGACATACTTTGAATATTTTCGTTCCTTAATACGTCCCACCGTTACGACAAGCAATGTGGATACGCGAGTAGAAGACGTTGGTATCACTCACGCAAATACCTTGCCTAAAAATACCCTATCTTTACTCGATAATGCCCCCCTTGAACCAGACTCTGACAGTGATACAAACAGCCAGTCTGAATCCGGGTTTGAAAGCCAACTATTACGAATGGAGCTTATGGGTAGAACAAGCTGTAGGATTTTGTGATGGCCCACACCGCATTAGTCACGGGCGCGGCTTCCGGACTCGGCTTTGCAACAGCCGAAGCCTTGATTCAAGCACAGTTTTCAGTCGCATTACTAGATAGTCAACCACAGACGTTAGCGTTAGCGCTCCAACAGCTAATCCGTACCTATCCAGCAGCCAAAGCAATGGCCTATGTGGCTGATGTGACCAGCGAAACAGCCGTTGCTGAAGCATTGGCTAAGATAAATACCGATCTGGGTATACCCAGTGTTATTGTCAATTGCGCAGGCATTTTACGCGCCAGTCGCACGGTTGGCAAACAAGGACCTATGCCCTTGTCAGAATACGAACAAGTCATTCGGATTAACTTAATCGGTACTTTTAATGTCATTCGGCTCAGCGTTGCCAATATGCAAAGTCTACCCACAGATAAAAATGGGGAACGTGGGGTAATTATCAATACAAGCTCTATCGCCGCCTTTGAAGGACAAATTGGACAAGCAGCTTATAGCGCCTCTAAAGCAGGCGTCGCTGGCATGACACTGCCTCTGGCACGAGAGTTCAGTACACTAGGCATTCGAGTAATGGCCATTGCACCGGGTTTAATGGAAACGCCTATGCTAAAGACACTTTCATCATCCGCCCAAACTGCACTCAATCAAAGCACCCTTTTTCCCAAACGATTGGGAAAACCAACAGAATTTGCAACACTGGTCTTAAGTATTGTGAATAATCCCCTGCTCAACGGCGAGATCATTCGTTTAGACGGAGGCATTCGGCTTTCTGTATAAATATCAAGAAATGCGTATTTTTTAAAAATTATTAAAAATTGCTGAAAAACCCCTTCATTTATGAAAGGGATCTAAGGCGTTTGCCTCCCTATTAAAAATGGGATGCCTCTTGAATGGAACAAAAATAGAGTCCAAAAAATAAATAGAGAAACCATCGTATAACAAAAAACAGGACGTAGATAACATGGTGTATCTTCTTCCTGTTTTTTTAATGATTAAGCATGCACTGAGAGCAAACTTTCTTGTATTTTGTGCACAATGCTTGTGGTTGAACGACCTGGTTTTAACGATAAAATTTCTACTCTTCCACCTTGGCTTAACACATATTTTGCCCCAGGCAATGCCTGTATATCGCTGTAATCTCCGCCTTTCACCATAATATCTGGATTGATTTTTTTAATTAAACCAGCAGGCGTATCTTCCCCAAAAGGAACGACCCAATCTACTGATTTTAAATTTGCGAGTAAACACATTCTGTCTTCTAACGCATTAATAGGACGGGTTTCTCCTTTTAATTTTTTAACTGAATGATCCGTATTTACGGCAACAATCAGACGTGCACCCAGCGCTTTGGCCTCGTTTAAATAGGTTACATGCCCTACATGCAATAAATCAAAACAGCCATTGGTAAACACAATGATTTCACCCCGTAATTTTGCTGCAGTAACCTGTGTTAACAGGGTCGTTTCATCAACAACCCCTGTTTGTATCTCAAAGTCTTCGCCAATGCTGTGATACAGCTCTGTTGCGGTAACGGTGGCCGTTCCTAATTTTCCGACCACAATGCCTGCTGCCCTATTTGCAAGCATAACAGCTTGTTTTAAAGACTGCTGACTCCCTAATGCAACGGATAATACAGCAATAACCGTGTCTCCTGCACCAGTCACATCACAGACCTCTTTTGCGCGTGCCGGAATATGTGTTATTGGCTCATCTGCTTGAATGATAGAAATACCCGCTTCACTACGCGTTAAGACAATGGCTCCTATATCGTATTGTGATAATAAGGTGCTTGCTTTTTGTTCAAGTGTCTGTAAATCTTGACAAGGACCAACCCAAGCCTCAAATTCTTTTAGATTTGGGGTTAGAATATCGGCACCCCGATAAACATTTAAGTCCATTGACTTTGGATCGATAATGACTGTGCGATTCTGTGCTTGTGCCATTTTAATCAATGTATTGCTTAAACCCACTAAAGTGCCTTTTGCGTAATCAGATAGAATCACCAGATCGTGATCGGCCAATGCTGACTCAAAAGCAGATAAAAATTGCGATCTGTCTGTCGTATCCAATATCTCTAAGGACTCTTCCTGATCTAAGCGCATCATTTGATGATGCTGGCTTAATACACGCAATTTATGAATCGTTTTCTTTCCTTTAGCACTGAGTAATTCATAGGGAATATTCGCTTCTGTCAGTAGCGTCTTTAATTGATGCGCGACTGTGTCTTCACCCACAATGCCAAGCAAGGTCACTTTGCCACCCAAGGCTTTTATATTCAAGGCAACATTCGCAGCCCCTCCTAATTTGGCATTCACTGTCTCTATCAGTACCACTGGCACAGGCGCCTCTGGAGAAATGCGGGAAGCTGAACCATGAAAATATTGATCTAAAATAACATCGCCAACCACTAAAATACGGGCTGCGGAAAAATTAAACGCTAGAGACATGCACATGACCTTGTGTTGTTTTTTGATAGCCTGACGCAACAGTAATGCTTACTAGCCAAATAAATAAATAACCGCTGGTAAAATCACTTAACCAGCTATTGCCTAAACATCCTATCGCCATGGCAATTAAAATGCCCTGTAATATTCCAGATTCAACACGGGGTAAAATCCAACTTATTTTTAATAATGCCATAAACAAGAATAAACAAGCACCTAAACCAAGCAACCCTTGTTGTATCGCAATATTTAAATACTGATTATGAGGATTTCTTGCTACAGCTGGGTCTACTAACCCCTCTTGTGCTTTATTGGCTTCTGCAACCAGCTGCTGAAAACTACCCGTTCCCCACCCAAACCAAGGGCGTTGAATCAACATCTTGAGGCTTTCTTTCCAAATACTTAAGCGAATCTCAGTCGATCCCATGATGCGGGGTGTTGTCTTTGTTTCATCTGTCATTGAATTTTTTAATCCATTTTCACTCGATGCGATTAATGGATAGGAAGAATGCGTTGTTATATTTTTGGGTGTAGAAATAAGCATGTCTATTTTAGGCTGAATAGCTGTAAAGACTTCTTTCCACAAAAAAGAAAATCGTGAAGTAGGGGTATTCCAAGCGACAGTCAAAATAATGGCCAAAAGAGTAGCCCCTACACACAATCCTTTGAATCGCCAAGCATTATAACAAAACAAGCACCACAAACTCACCAAAATAAGCTGTCCAGTTCGACCACTGTTAACCCAAAAAACGGTATAGGTACTGAATGCAACAAACACACTTAACCCTATTAGCCACTTTATACGTCCCTGATATTCTTTTGTTAATTGGGCCGCCACAAAGGTACCCATTGCAACGATAAAAGCGGTATACAAACTGTCTTTAAACACTTCCGATCTGTCTGGATGCACATGAAACAATGCTTTTGGAAAAAAATACCATTCTTGGTGATGAAACCACGCAAGTATTACGGTTAAAGCAACCGCACTTATAAATGCCCAATAGGCTTTAATACGCCATTCTTTTTCAAAAAACAATGGCAACAAAATAAAAGGCGCGAGCAATTTACCCGATTTTTTTAAAGAATACATGATTTCAGCGTGTGTTCCGATAGAATACAGACACCCTAAACCAATAACTCCTAAAAACAACAGGATGCCTTTTAAAGGACTAAACTGCCTCAACAGCGCAGGAAATTGCTTCACATAAGACCAACGCGCAGATAAAATTAACAGCATGGCCAACACAATATTGGTCATAAAAGTGGATACTGGAATAAAAAAACCAAGGCTTACGGCAAGCGTTTTCATTATTGTTTTCATGATTACAAGGTCTCGGCAGTGGTAATAGGAGAAATAGTAGGCCTATGGAGTGGGGGCAAATAAGGCAAGGCATGTTGCCATACCTGTGTCGGACTTAATGATTGCATACATAACGCATCAACTTCTTGCGGCTGAATAAAGCGACATTGCTTTTTTAAACAAGGAGAACAACTTAATCCTGATTTAATCAGTACAGTTGTTTTTCCTTTTGGTCCTGTCTTTTGCGTATCTGTTGCACCAAATAAAGCAATAGTAGGCACATTTAAGGCAGCGGCCAAATGTGTTAAGCCTGAATCTAAGGCAACCACCAGCGTTGCTTGACGTAAGTATTCGGCAGCAACACTTAAAGACAAGCGAGGTAGTATCTGGACCTTAGTGAGTTTTTCTGCGATTAAATGTGCGCGTTGCTCTTCTTCCTGATTCCCCCAGGGAATATAGACTTTATAACCGCGATGATTCATCCATCGACCCAATGCGACCCAATGAGACAATGGCCATAATTTGGTTTCCCAAGTCGTGCCATGTAAAAATAGGATATAGGGTTCATCCAAGGGTTTATGGTCAGCGGTTACCTCAAACAATCGGGTATCTAATCCAAACGACAAAGGAAAATCACGCAATATATCGTGATATCCCAGCGCCTCTGCAAACAACGTTCTCACCCGATCAATTGCATGCAATGATTTATGGACTCGATATGTCCGATGATAAAAGAAACTGGCTAAAGACTCCCTAGCAGAATGATGGTCTAAACCTGCAAGTGGTCCATGCGCCATACGCGCAATCGTTGCGCTTTTTAATAAGCCTTGTGCATCAATAATCAGATCGTATTTTTCAGCACGTAATGCTTTTAAAAAAGGCTGCCATTCTCTGTCTTGGAACAGGGATTGGTAAGGCTTTTTTCGCCAACGGCGTAAAGCCATTGGAATAACACGCCTGACATGCGCATGCCAACGCGGAATTTCTTGAAAGGCTTCTTCAACAACCCAATCAAATTGTATGTTTGGGTTATGTTTTGAGGCATCGCTTAAGGCAGGCAGCGTATGAATAACATCCCCTAATGAAGACGTTTTTACCACTAAAACCTTCATATATTGACTTCCGCCAGTATATATTGCAAGGCATCCGCCACTTGATTGGGATAAATGCTTTGCATGCATTGATGGTGTTTTAAGGGGCAAACCCGTTTGAAACAAGGATGACAATCGGCAGAGGATTCAACAATTTTAGCTGTTTTACTCAATGGAGGGGTAAAACTCGGATCGGTAGACCCATAAACCGCAACCAATGGTTTTCCCAATGCTGCCGCAATATGCATTAATCCTGAATCGTTGCTCACAACGGCAGTAGAAAAAGACAGTAGCTCAATGGCTTCTTGTAATTGTGTGCGACCAGCCAACAGCAAACAATGCTGTTGCCCTTCTGTAGCATGATTCACGTTTTCTGCAATTTCTGTGGCAATGGGCACATCATTCGCTGAGCCTAAGATACAAACACGCCAACCGGAGCGGATGTATTGTTTCGCAATGGTCGCATAGTAGGCGGCAGGCCACTGTTTAGAGGGGCCAAACTCTGCACCTGGACACAATGCCAACAATGGTTTTGGCTCGACAGTTGCCTGTGGTAAAAATTTCTGTAGCGTTTGTTGCGCCGACACTGAATTCACTTCCATGCTTGGACAAGGAATATTTTCTAGCGGGATACCGTTACTGCACCCTGATTTTTCTTCTGCCAAACCAACAAAGCGTTGTACCATATAAGGGAATCGATCGGTCAACAGTTTTCTACAATCGTTTAGCAAGCCCCAACGTGCTTCTCCACGCCAGCCAATTCTTTTTGGAATCTTAGCAAACCAAGGGATCAGGGCAGATTTCCAGGAATTGGGTAAAACATAGGCGTGCGTATAC
>JBEAUL010000068.1:0-7592 GCA_041161475.1 Pseudomonadota bacterium
GAACAATATCGTACTCTATGTCTTTAATAATGCGTTTGATTGTTTCTGGGTTGGCTTCGGGTAAAGCCAGTTGCACGGTTGCATGAATATTTTTTAATCTGTCTTGACGCGCCAATTTTTCTTGTATGCGATACGCATCTTGAATATCCAATTCACAGAGTGCTTTCACTTGTGCTACCAAGGCCTCGTCTTCAGCAGGGGCTTGCCAATCCCAGGCGTCTTGACCGGCTTCTGCCACCAATTCTTTAATAACATTGATCACGGCTTGATACTGTTCGTGACCAAACATTACCGCCTTTAACATTACCTCTTCAGACAATTCTTTGGCTTCTGACTCTACCATGAGTACCGAATGTTCTGTTCCTGCAACCACTAAATCTAAAGCGGACTCGCTTAATGCTTTTTGGGTAGGATTTAATACAAATTCACCCGCACGATACCCCACTCTGGCAGCACCCATCATTTGGGTTAAGGGCATGCCGGATAAAGCCAAGGCTGCTGAAGCACCAATCATCGCAGGAATATCCGCATCAATACTTGGATCTAAAGCCAATACAGTGGCAGTAATTTGGACTTCGTTTCTGAAGTTATCAGGGAATAAAGGACGCACAGGTCTATCAATCAAACGAGAAATTAAAATTTCACGTTCACTGGGACGACCTTCTCGTTTAAAAAAACCACCGGGGATTTTACCAACCGCATAAGAGCGCTCTTGATAATCTACGCGTAAAGGAAAGAAATCTTTTGCTGGATCTGCTGTTTTTATACCTACAACGGTTACCAAAACACTGGTGTCTCCTAAGCCGACCAATACAGAAGCAGTCGCTTGTTTGGCGATACGTCCAGTTTCTAGAGTTAATGTTGCTTGGCCATAGGGAATTTTTTTAATGACAGTCACTATACGCTTTCCTTAACTGATTTTTTTATAAAATACACAATTTGAATTTAAAATTTAGCCCTGAATACACAGGGCTAAATGGGTTAGGCATGTCTTAACAGCAGACAAGGATGGACTTAGCGTCTAATACCTAACGATTGGATCAGTTGTTGATAAACAGACAACTGTTTGGATTTTAAGTAGTCTAACAACTTACGGCGACGACTTACCATGCGAATTAAACCACGACGAGAATGGTGATCTTTTTTGTTCACCTTTAAATGCTCGGTTAATTCAGTAATACGTGCCGAAAGCAAAGCCACTTGTACTTCAGGCGAACCTGTATCGCCTTCTTTACGGCGAAATGTTTCGACTAAATTGACCTTTACTTCGGTGGATAGTGCCATTCGTTGAACTCCTTTATTATATTGTTAAAACCAATGAATTACACGCTTTATTTGTTTATTCAAAGCAAAAATCATTATGCCACAAGTCCGCGCTGTTTATCCAGCCTGCTTCAGCATATATTCCGTCATTAAGCGACGAGGAGCAACACGACCGTCATCCATCACCTCACCAACCCCCAGAAAACGATTGTCTCGAGTGACTAAGCGTACCCAGCCTTGAGTTGGAGAATAGGGCACCATCACCGGTTGCCCCTGAATCAGGTAAAAAGCGGCCGCTTCAGACAAGACAACTGCCGGCCAGTCAGCCACTGTGCTATACAAGGGTTGTAAGCATTTTTCTCTGGCCTCTCCCTCTGTCAAAGCTTCTAGGGCCTCTAAGGAAATCATACGGTCTGCTGTATACGGGCCGACACCCAAACGACGAAGGGCCGTTACATGCGCACCACATCCCAGTGCATCACCGATATCATCTACCAGGGTACGAATATAAGTTCCTTTACTGGCCTTTACTTCTAAGGTCAGGGTATCATCTGTAATACCGGTCATATTCAATTGTTCAATGGTTACCGTACGAGCTGCCCTTTCAACGGATATCCCCTGACGCGCCAATTGATACAAGGGCTTTCCTTGGTGCTTTAAAGCGGAAAACATAGACGGAATTTGCTGGATAGGCCCTCTAAATTGCGACAATACCGATTCAATTTTTTCCGTATCTAGAGCAGGCACTTGGCCTGTTGAAACCACGGCACCTTCGCTATCACCACTTTCTGTTTTAACACCCAGCTGTGCTGTGACAACATAATGCTTGTTGGCTTCCAGTAAAAAACGAGAAAATTTTGTGGCTTCGCCTAAACACACTATCAACAAACCACTGGCTATCGGATCTAGCGTACCACCATGCCCTGCTTTTGCGGCACGATATAAACGCTTTACCTGTTGCAAAGCCGCATTAGAACTGATACCGGTCGGTTTATCAAGCAATAATATCCCATGTACATTTTTTTTTGGTATTCTGGGCTGCATTTGACGTGAAAATGCAGAGGCAGCACGCTTTGGTTGATTATTCTGGATCTGTTGCATCGATCGCTCCCTTTAAAATGTCATTGATGCGATTACCCCGTAGATGTGCGTCATCATAGACAAACTGAACTTGGGGAGTAATTCTGGATTTTAATATACGCGCCAATTGCGATCTAAAAAATCCAGCTGTTTTATTTAATAATGCGACTGAAACGCTTGCTTGGCTTTCATCTAGCACACTGATATACACCTGCGCATGAGACAAATCTTTTGTCACAACAACATCCAACACAGTGACCATGCCTACACGCGGGTCTTTATACTCTTCGCGCAATAATCGAGCGATTTCTCGGTGTACCGTACCGGCGACGCGATCGGTACGCGAAAAATTTTTTGAGATCTTAGGTTTAGGTGGCATCTCGTTTTACCTCAATAATTTCATAGGTTTCAATTTGATCGCCTACTTTCACATCATTGTAATTTTTAACGCCAATACCACATTCCATACCATGTCTTACCTCTTGCGCATCTTCTTTAAAGCGACGCAAGGATTCCAATTCACCCTGATAAATCACCACATTGTCTCGTAGTACCCGAATTTTCGCACCGCGTTTGACATTGCCTTCTAATACCATGCAACCTGCAATCGCACCCAATTTAGCAGAACGGAATACTTCGCGTACCTGAGCCAAACCAGTAATTTTTTCTTGGAAAACAGGGGCCATCAAACCATTTAAAGCACGTTTTACTTGATCAACCACATCGTAAATAATGCTGTGATACTGTAATTCAATCCCTTCTTTCTCTGCAAGACGTCTTGAAACAGCATCCGCACGGACATTAAAACCGATAAGCATGCCTTGTGAAGCGATGGCCAATGTTGCATCCGATTCGGTGATACCACCCACGCCACGGCTAATCACTTTAACCTTAACTTTATCCGTAGATAAGCCTTCTAGAGCTTCTGACAACGCTTCAACGGAGCCTTGTACATCTGCTTTTAAGACGATATTCAGATTTTTAACATCGCCCTGCTGAATTCTGTCAAATAAACCTTCTAAACCGCCACTGGCACCTTGCTTAGCCAATTTAAGTTCACGTTCTTTTGTCTGACGGAATAAAGCAACCGTACGCGCCTTGCGCTCATCAGAGACAACCACAAACGCTTCTCCTGCCTGTGGCACACTGGATAAGCCTAAAATTTCTACAGGTGTTGAAGGGCCTGCCTCTTTAATTGCCTGACCTTGATCGTTATACATTGCCCGTAAGCGACCATAGTCCGAACCGGCTAAGACAACATCACCTTGTTTTAAGCAACCTGCCTGTACGAGTACAGTGGCAACAGGACCTCGCCCTTTATCCAAGCGGGCCTCAATAATGCGCCCTTTGGCCATGCCTTGTGGCACGGCTTTCAGTTCCAACATTTCTGCCTGTAGCGCCACATTTTCTAAGAGCGTATCAATCCCTTCCCCAGTCTTTGCAGAAACAGGTACAAAAATGGTATCTCCACCCCAAGACTCTGGCACCAGATGATGATTTGACAACTGAGTATAGATATTATCAATATTCGCATCGGGTTTATCCATTTTATTCACGGCAACCACAATGGGCACACCCGCAGCCTTTGCGTGTTCAATGGCCTCTATCGTCTGTGGCATCACGCCGTCATCTCCAGCCACCACTAAAATCACGATATCCGTACATTGAGCCCCTCTCGCACGCATCGCAGTAAACGCTGCGTGACCCGGGGTATCTAAAAAGGTCACTGAACCACGGCTGGTATCAACACGATAAGCACCAATATGTTGTGTAATGCCTCCGGCTTCTCCTGCAGTTACCCGAGTACGACGAATCGCATCCAACAACGATGTTTTGCCGTGATCAACATGTCCCATCACAGTAACAACGGGAGGCCGCTGTTCTGCTTCGCCTTCATGTTCGATGGCAATACTGTCTTCAACGGACAAGTCTCGCGCCGCTTTAGCCACATGTCCCATTTCTTGCGCCACAATTAAGGCTGTGTCTTGATCGATCACTTGATTGATCGTTGCCATAATACCCAGCTTAAATAAATTTTTGATAATCTCAGACGCTTTAACAGACATTTTTTGCGCTAAATCACTGACACTAATGGCTTCAGGTATTAACACTTCTTTTTTAACAGGAGCTACCGGTTTTTCAAAGGCATGGCGCTTCATGTCTAAGCCATCTTTTTTACCACGTCCCTTTAAGCGACGCTTACGCGCAGCCAAACTATCGTCATCACCCTCTTCATTACGGTTTAATACCGCACTTACAGCACCTTTCATATTTTTCCATTCTTTTGATGTATCACTCGCATTAGGCGTTGTGCGCCCTGCTTGCGATTTATGGCGAGATTTACCCTTGGAGCGGTCGTCATCATCTGCCGCACGATGACCAGGTTTTTGAGGGCGTTCACGTTCTTTTGCAACAGACTTCGTGTTGCTATCCCGTTTTTTCTCTGTATTCGTTGCGTCTGTCGCTACCGTCGTCACTTCTTCTGTTAACGCAGTGGGTATCTCTGGTTCAACCACTGCAAGCGTTTCAACAGATGGCACTGCTTCTGTTACAGGCAAAGATTCAACAAACTCATCGGTAGACACAGCAAGCGTAGGCTCCGAAACAGCCGAGCCTAAACTGTCTTCTTGCAAAATAGGCGCCTGCGTAATCGGTTCTTCAACCGGTATCGACGCAACGGCCTCTTTTTTTACATAGACATGGCGACGCTTACTCACCACACTAACGGTGGTTTTTTTACCCGCAGGGCCTTGCACTTTTATCTCACTGACTTTTTTGCGACGCAAGGTAATTTTTTTAGGCGCAGCACCCGCATCGTCACCATGATCGCGCTTTAAATAGGTCAATAATTCGACTTTTTGTGCATCTGTAATTAAACTATTGGGCCCTGTTACCACCACACCGGCATTTGCCAATTGCTGTAACAACTTTTCGGGAGGCACCCCTATCGATTCTGCCAGCTGTTCTACTGTTACCCCTGTCATGACATACCCCCTTGAAGCACCATGTACTATATTCTTTCTCTCTCTACGCTTATCGCCAATACGGTTGACGCTATCCTACTTAACTCTTAGACAAACCAATGTGCCCGTGCTGCCATGATTAACTCAGCGGCGCGTTCAGCAGCCAAATCAGGAATGTCTTCCAGCTCATCAACAGATAATTCTGCCAACTGATCTCTCGTGGTCACACCGCGACTGGCCAATATAAAAGCAAGGTGTCTGTCCATGCCTTCTACAGCCAGTAAATCTTCAGCAGGTTCATTTGCGTCTAATTTTTCTTCTGATGCAATGGCTTGCGTCAATAGATGATCTTTCGCACGGGTCCTCAGTTCTGTCACAATTTCTTCATCAAACCCATCGATCTGTAACAATTCTTGCACAGGCACATAGGCTATTTCTTCGATACTGGTAAAGCCTTCTTCGATTAACACTTCTGCCACTTCTGGCTCTACCTGTAGCTGGTCAATAAATACTTGACTTAAGCGCTGTTGCTCTGCTTCGGATTGTTGCTTGGCTTCGGTATCACTGATCACATTTAAGGTCCAATGTGTTAATGCACTGGCCAATTTGACATTTTGTCCATTACGTCCAATTGCTTGGGACAAATGGGCTTCAGAAACCGCAACCTCCATTTGGTGTGCGTCTTCGTCCACAACGATAGAAACAATTTCTGCCGGTGCCATCGCATTCATGACGTACTGGGCAGGATTATCATCCCATAAGATAATATCGATACGCTCGCCACCCAATTCGTTAGAAATTGCCTGTACACGTGCGCCACGCATCCCAACACACGCCCCTACAGGATCAATCCGCTTGTCGTTTGTTTTGACCGCAATTTTAGAACGGGCTCCCGGCTCTCTGGCACAATCTTTAATTTCGATAATGCCTTCGCCTACCTCTGGTACCTCTAATTTAAAGAGCTCAATCAACATTTCATTGGCAGTACGACTCAATACCAATTGTGGACCACGATTTTCTTTATTCACTTCCAGCAAGTAGGCACGTATTCTATCACCTGGACGCACGGCTTCGCGTGGCAACATATCTTCACGTCTTAATATCGCTTCCGCATTTCCCCCTAAATCGACAAACACCGATTCACGGGTTGTTTTTTTAACAACGCCGGTCAGCAAACGATCGCGACGATTCATAAACTCTTCTGCAATACGATTGCGTTCCGCATCACGAATACGTTGAATAATCACATGACGCGCGTTTTGGGCTTCGATACGTCCAAAATCAACGGATTCAATTTCTGACTCAATCCAATCCCCCAGCGTGACATCGGGTTGCTTTTCTTGGGCATCAGCAAGCAACATGGTCGATTCTAGTAGCGCAAGGGATTCTGCATCGTTTCCTTGCTCTTCTGCTATGGGCGCTGAATCTACCACCAACCAACGTCTAAAAGTAGTGTAATCCCCTGTACGCGGATCGATAGAGACTCTAAACTCTTGATTTGCACCATGTTTCTTTTTAGTCGCCGACACAAGAGCAGCTTCTACCGCCTGAAAGACTTCCTGCTCGGGTACCCCTTTTTCATTAGACACGGCATCAATCGCACTCATGATCAATTTGATCGGTATTTGTTTTTTTACCATTTTACTCATTTCACTGCCCACCTACTGTCGTCGGAATTAATGCCACTCTGGAACAAGCCGCGCTTGCTGAATATCGGTTAACAACAATTCCACAATTGTTGGTGCCGTCGTTTCTATAGCGCCTTCATTCACTGATATCGAAATTTTACCCGTAGCTACCTCTACAGCCACCAATTCACCTTTGTACTGACGTACGCCAGCGATGGCCATGCGTAATTTCACTTGCACCTTATGCCCAATGTACGCTAAATACTGCTCTGGCGTAAATAACAATCTATCCATGCCTGGTGTAGATACCTCGAGTATATAGGGTGTCGCCGAAGGAGGCTCGACTTCGAATCCTGCACTGAGCTGTCTACTAATCCGCTGACAGTCATCAATCGTCGCGCCTCCGACTTTGTCTATATATACACGTAACAAGGTACGGTGCCCTTGATTAAGGCACTGAATACCCCATAACTGGCAACCCAATCCTTGCGCTATTGGTTTAATTTTACTGGTCAACCATTCTACAGACTTCATGAAACTAACTTATTTAATACCTGTGTCCACAAACAAAAAATGGGCTCAACGGCCCATTTCAAATAAAAACCCCAGAACGGGGTTTATTGTACATTAATTTTGGTAGCGGGGGCAGGATTTGAAC
>JBEAUL010000079.1:0-7619 GCA_041161475.1 Pseudomonadota bacterium
TCGACGAGAAGCGGCATCGATCAGCCATAAGGGGTCGATTTCAAAAGCAGTCAAGTATTTGGCCTTGATGGCATCAGGAATGCGATCAATTTGTTGCACGCTACCCCCAAAATACTTTAAGTCTTTGATCATGGAGGCATCCCATATGTTCAGTGCTTTTAGATCATTCACCAGGTGCGGATTGATCACAGTGAACTCGCCAGATAAATTGGATTTAACAAACAAATTCTGGAAAGTGGGTTCAATCGATTGAGAAACGCCACAGATGTTTGAAATGGTTGCTGTGGGAGCGATGGCCAGTACGTTAGAATTGCGCATACCTACCGTACGAACACGCTGACGCAAGGTTTCCCAGTCCAAGGTTTGGCTTCTATCTTGATCGAGGTAAATACCGCGATTGGCCTGTAATCGTTCAATAGAATCAATCGGCAAAATACCTTGGCTCCATAGCGAACCTTCAAAGCTACTATACACTCCTCGCTCTTCTGCCAAGTCGGTAGAGGCTTGAATGGCAGCATAACTGATGTGCTCCATGCTTCTGTCGGCAAATTCAACGGCAGCCTCGGACTGATAAGGGATATCAAGTGTATAGAGGGCATCCTGAAAACCCATGATACCCAAACCAATGGGGCGATGGCGTAAATTAGAACGACGGGCTTGTATCACTGGATAGAAGTTAATATCAATGACATTGTCCAGCATTCTAATCGCGGTTTTAACCGTTTGATACAACAATGGGATATTTAGGCTCTTTGCAGTGATATGCGCAACTAAATTGATGCTGCCAAGATTACAGACCGCAATTTCATCAATCGAGGTGTTCAGTGTAATTTCAGTACACAAGTTAGAACTGTGCACAACGCCCACATGGGATTGTGGAGAGCGCAAATTACACGGATCTTTAAATGTAAACCAAGGATGCCCTGTTTCATAAAGCATGCCCAACATTTTGCGCCATAAGCTGATCGCGGGTAATGTTTTGTGTAGCTTGATAATGCCCGCCTTGGCTTGCGCCTCGTAAGCGGTATAGGCATTTTCAAAGGCATCACCGTATAAATCGTTTAGATCGGACACATCATTGGGAGAGAATAAAGTCCAATTTTCATTCCGCATGACCCGCTTCATAAATAAGTCAGGTATCCAATTTGCTGTATTCATGTCATGTGTACGACGACGTTCATCTCCGGTATTTTTACGCAATTCCAGAAATTCTTCGATGTCGAGATGCCAGGTTTCTAGGTATCCACAGACAGCCCCTTTTCTTTTACCCCCCTGGTTTACCGCCACGGCTGTGTCGTTAGTCACCTTCATAAAAGGCACTGTGCCCTGAGATTTACCGTTGGTCCCTTTAATATACGCTCCCATTGCGCGTACAGCGGTCCAGTTATTCCCTAGGCCACCAGCAAATTTAGACAATAAGGCATTGTCACGAATGGCGTTGTAAATACCGGCCAAATCATCGGGAATCGTGGTCAGGTAGCAACTAGAGAGTTGTGGTTTGGTGGTACCTGCGTTAAACAAAGTTGGGGTAGAGCTCATAAACTTAAAGGAAGAGAGCATATGGTAAAACTCAATCGCATGGGCTTCTTTGTCCTCTTCAAGTAAGCTCAAGCCCATCGCCACGCGCATAAAGAATACCTGAGGCAATTCAAAGCGCTGTTCATTTTCATGTAAAAAGTAACGATCGTAGAGCGTTTGTATACCCAGATAGGTAAATTGTAAATCGCGATTGGGTACCAAAGCCGCACCCAATCTGGCCAAATCAAACTCACCTAAACGTGGGTCTAGTCTGTCCAGCTTAATGCCTTCCTGAATCGTGGCTTGTAGCACGCCAGGATAGTAATCCGACATTTCATCAAAAGTGCTGGGAATCGGTAAGGTTAAAAAGCTTAATGCTTCTCTTTGTAGCTGTACAAGTAATAATCGGGCGGCCACGTAAGTATAAGCAGGTTCCAGCTCAATACGGGCGCGGGTACTCATGATTAAAGCAAGGTGTACGTCGGCCAATTTGACACCGTTAAACAAATTACGCACGACATCGCTTAAAATGGCTTCTGGATCGACATTGTCTAAGTTCAAGCAAGCTTGTTTTAAGATATTGCGGAGCTTATCCATATCCAAGGGAACAGTATGACCATTGGGTAGCGTGACTTGTAAGCCTTGATTGCCACTTGTGGCAGCCACGGCATGCTGTCTGCTTTCACGCATTAAACGGTGTTTTTCTCGATAGTCAAAGTAGGCACGTGCCACTTTGTGGTGTAAGGGTTCATCGCTGGTAGAGGCCAAACGCATCAAGGCTTTTTCGACTTGATCTTGAATTTCTTCTACCTCGACCATGCCTCGTGTGCTAAAGCGACGAATCAATTCTTGCACCACGTTTTCAGTTAATTTTTCAACAGTCTGTTTGGTGCTTGAAGAAGTTTGTGTTTGTGTGCTTTGACCTTCTACATCCCAAAAGGCTTTGGTTATGGCCAAGGCAATGCGTGTGCGGTCGAAAACGGTTGTATTTCGATCTCGACGAATAACCGTGAGTTGACCAGGGGCCTGTGATAAATGAGAGACAGGGGCGGTCTCTATAACGCTGGACATGTAAAAAACTCCTTCTGGCAATTTATGATAAAATTAAGTATGCTGAATTTGTTACCCATTTATATGGGTATCTAACCCAATATTTAGTATCGATGGGTTGAACTGTATACAAGATAATGCGGTTTGTTTTAATCTGCAACAGGACACGTGATCAGTTGTTTTTCGTGTTGTTTGCGTAACTGATAAAAAATGTTTCTTCAATCACGACTGAAAGAGGAGAGGTGTCAGATTCTTGGTAAAATGTCAAGGGAATCTAGACCAGATGTAGCGAATGAATAAAAAAATAAAGCAAAGCTTACAAGTGGGTACAGCGCTTAAAAAAGCACTTGCGCTCTGGGTATGGCAGTTTAAAGACAAGCTGTATGTCTTGGCGCCGATTGTTTTGTTACAAATTTATGCACAGTACAACATCTTAACGCTACTCGGAAAATTTTCCTCACCAAATGAACCACAGGTATTGGGGATTTTTTTTAAGATATTGGCCTGGTATCTCTCATCCTCTGTGATCTTGTTCATGGGTTTTACCGATATTACCCGTCGATTATGTGGCTACCCTTTTGAGGCCAGCCATCTCGGCGTTTACCTTAATTATGTGTATTGGTTATTCAAAAAAGCCTTAACGCTCTTGACCCTTATGATGACAACTGTGATTGCAGGCATCCTGTCTGTTGTTGCGATTGCCTTTGTGCTGGGGTTTGTGTTGCAAAGCATCGGCATGCCCTTAACTGCAGAACCACCCCTGTGGCTTTCGGTCACATTAATGGTGTTGGGTTTGAGCCTGAGCATCATATTGATTGCGCATTGTTTGCTGATCAGTTTTCCTTTGGTGGTGGATAGAAACCAAGGTCCTATACAAGCGTTACTCACCAGCTTTTCACGCATAAAACCCTATCGCCATTATGCTTACCAAATGGGAGGCTTACTGTTGATGATTGCCGTTTTACCCAATATGGTGATGGGCTCGGTCGCGACATTTTTTGCTGTTAAACCGGGGATGTCTTTTGTGCATTTTGTCACGCCAGCGTTTATATCGACAGCACTGCATGATTTGGTGGGGGTCTTTTTGCTCTGCTTACAGTTGGCAGTCTATCAGCAACTGCAAGCAGAGAAAAAAGTATAAAAATATCGTTAAAAAACGAGACAGTGCGTTAGGCGGCTTTGAGCCATTCCAACATGAGTTGCGTGTGTTGTTCAGTAAACGAAACGTCTTTAAAGCTCAGTGTTAATACACTAATACCCTGTAAGCCTGCTAATAATTGTAAAGCCAACTGTTGCGCATCCGACTCGGACTTGCCCAATTGCATAAACTGACGTTGGCACCATTGGTACAAATCTCTGAGCAAGTGTGCAGCGCTCTCTGCAAGATTTCCACCCTGTTTGCTGAGTTCTTGGCATAAAGAGCCCAGTGGATCGCCAAATTGTAAAGCCTCTTCTCCTAAGGTCGCTTGGTGCTGTATGAGTGCAGTTAAGCGTTCTTTACCACTGTTCAACGTATGATCCCAGTGGTTAAAGAGTTGTTTTAAGCGTTGTGCGTGCACATCGATAACGGCATTGACAATGGATTCTTTTGATTTAAAGTAGTAGTACACATTTCCTAAAGGAACATTGGCCAATGTGGCAATATTTGCCAAGGTGGTGACATTAATGCCTTGCTGTCTAAACAGCTGATCGGCTGCTTGCACCAGGCGTGTTTTTTTATCATTTTTGCGTGTCATTACACATTCCTCATTATTATTGCTTTATATGACCTTATCAGGGCGAGCAGATGCTTTAAGTAGGGCCCAGTAAATAAATCGAATTAGAGCAACATTCTAAACAAAGTTAACCTTCTAAGAAACTGTTTTTTAATACAGTTAACAAAAATGATCTAGTATTAAAAAGTCCTGCGCACAAGGAGATCGTGGCCCATGCTTCACTATGAGATAAAACTAGATCCAAACACGGGTGAGGAATGGATAGAGACCGGATTGCGTGGAAAAGCATTATTAACCACGTTTTTGTTAAACAAGGGAACTGCATTTAGTTACGAGGAGCGTTGTAGTTTAGGGCTCTTAGGGAAATTGCCCATGAAAATAGAAACCTTAGAAGAACAGGTAAGACGGGCTTATCGGCAATACCAAAAATATAAGACAAATATACAACGCAATATCTACTTAAACAGTTTGCACGATAAAAGTGAAACATTATTCTACAAGTTATTGTCCGATCATCTCGAAGAAATGCTCCCAATGGTGTATACACCCGCAGTCGGACAAGCTGTGAAGCAGTTTAGTCATGAGTTCCGTCAGGCCAGGGGATTGTATATCGCCTATCCAGATGCAGACAAAATAGACATCATCTTAAATAACAGAACCAATCCCGATATAGAGGTGATTGTTGTAACCGATGGCGAGCGTGTATTAGGCTTGGGCGATCAGGGTGTAGGAGGCATGGATATTCCGATTGCTAAGCTGATGCTCTATACCGCTTGTGCCGGCATCAATCCCTATAAGACCTTACCTATTATGCTGGATGTGGGTACAAATAACCCCAGACTATTACGTGATCCTTTGTACTTAGGCTGGAGACATGGGCGCATAAAAGGACCTGAATACGATGCCTTTATCGATCGGTTTGTGCAAACAGTTAAGAAGCAACTGCCGGGCGTGTTGTTACAATGGGAAGATTTTGGCAGAGACAACGCGCGACGATTGCTAGAGAAATATCGATATACACTGTGCAGTTTTAATGACGATATGCAAGGCACTGCGGTAGTGACTTTATCGGCCATTTTAACCGGTGTGAGGCGATCGGGCATTGGATTAACCGAACAAAGAATAGTCATTTTTGGGGCAGGTACAGCAGGGGTTGGCATTGCAGATCAACTGGTGTTTGCAATGGAGCGTGAGGGATTAACACGACAGGAAGCAAAGAAACGCTTGTGGTTAGTTGATAAAGAGGGCTTGTTAAACAGTCAAATGACACTGGTAGACTTTCAGCGCCCCTATGTCAGAGATGACATGAGTGCCTGTGAAAACTTGTTGGCAGTTGTGCGCAACGTAAAACCCAGCTTGTTGATTGGTTGTTCTAGTGTGCGTGGCGCATTTACCGAAGAAATCATCAAAATCATGGCCAACAGCACCAAATATCCGATTATCTTGCCATTATCAAACCCAAATGAACAATCAGAAGCGCATCCAAACGATCTGTTGGCTTGGACAAATGGACAGGCATTAATCGCAACGGGTAGCCCATTTCAAGAGGTTGTCTATCAAGGTAAAAAAATGCAAGTCGCGCAAAGCAATAATGCCTTATGTTTTCCAGGGTTGGGGCTTGGGGTTGTGGTGTCTCGAGCAAAATGGATCAGCGACAACATGCTATGGGCGGCCGTACAAGCCTTGACTCAATATACCTTGCTTCATGCCAAGGGAGACGAAGAGCATCGATTGTTGCCATCTTTAAAAAATGCCAGAGAGGTTGCAAAACACGTGGCTTTCCAGGTTGCTGAAGCGGCCCGTGAAGAAGGGTTAGCACAATTTTTACCCATAGAAACATATCAGACATTGATTGAAAAAGTGATGTGGGAACCGTACTATCGTCCAATTCGCCCAAAGGAGGGGTAAATGGAAGCAATCAAACAGAGAGACGGCTATTCAGAATGGCGTATCGTAACCAGCTGTAGCTTTGTGGCTGTCTTGTTTTTGGGGATTATTCCATTCCTTATATTTGGCAATTTTTTCCAAAAAGGATTGTTTCTAGCCTATGTGTATGGATTTACGTTACTGCCCTTAGGTTTATATCTCATTGAGCGTTACAGTGGATTTTTTGATAAACAGGGGGATATCACAGCCAGTGGTTGGGTTGCAGTGTGCCTTAATGCCCTCTTTTTTAGCTATATATTGCTGTCAGAAAATATTTTTAGCTTGTCTAATGCCATTTTTTATCTGAGCACCTGTTATCTCTTATTGTTTATTTTGAGATCGGCCCTATTCAAAGCGCCTGCATCACATTATCGGATAGAGCCAAACATGGCGTTTGTTGCCAGTGTCTTGGTTGCGGGTATCGCGTCATTAGGGTTTTTAAATACATTTGTTGTTGATATTTGGTTTAATTTGCAAAATGGCATTGTGGTTGATATCGCGCAATGGCTTAACAAGCCTATGGCATTCATTCTATTGTTTGCCGTTGTGAGTGCTGTTATCTTATATCGACAAGCCCCTGCCGACGATAAAGAATCTCCCTGGTGGATAAATCTTGTCTATTTAAGCCCTTTGTTGCTTTTTAATATACCCAGTTCTTTTGATTTGATACACTATGATGCGTATATTGGTCCTGCCATTGCCGTATTACATGGAAAAATACCTTTAATCGATGTCTTTTGTCAGTATGGTCTCTCATATTTGTTGTTTACCCTGGTATTTTGAATTTTTCCAAATACCTATGCAGTCGCAGCAAGCTTAGTGAGTGTGGTGAATATTGGGGCTTATATTGTCTATTTGCTGATATTACGTCGGCTTATTCGAAGTCCCTGGCAATTTGCTTGCGTCGGGATATCCTCTGTTGTGGGGATCGCTTTTTGTAATCCGCTGTCGTTAACCATGTTACCCTCTGCATTGGGCTTTCGTTACTTGCCTAGTATGCTCTTCTTATATTATTTAATCTCTGCTAAGAACGATACAATACCTGATGATAAGTTAAGTAGTAAAACAGCGATTGGATTATTGTATTTAAATGCCTTATGGAGTATAGAATCTCTTATTTTTGTTTTGGCTATTGCTGGATTTTATGAATGGATTAAGTATCATGATATTAAGCAAGTGTTCAAAACGCTGTGTCGTTTATTGTTACGCTTGACAGTGTTTACCCTAGTTTTTTTTGTGATGTATTGGGTATTTTTTAAACAATTTCCTCGATACGATGTTTATCTAGAATATCCTTTTAGTTACTTAACGGGGCGACACGATGAGGGGGCTTTTACAGATAGAGTAGGGTATTTAAGCGATCGTTATTTGTTTTTGTTGCCGATGGCTTTGGTGAGTTTTGTATTGTTT
>JBEAUL010000029.1:0-16430 GCA_041161475.1 Pseudomonadota bacterium
TTAGAGTTTAATTTAGAGTCATCCAGGCTTGTTCATTAGAATTACAAGTGCTCACACAAATTGTTTTCAATTATATGTTTGCTTTAGTTTCTGTTTTTAAAAAACACCTTGCTTTCAGAGATACTTCTCGCCGAAGCGTTTTAGCTCTCTTTCTGCTTACTTTCCGTCTTGAAAGTCCGCCTATCTTACCACCCCTGACAGGGAAGTCAACACTGTTCTTTCAACCAGTTATATCCAGTCCCTCTTTACTAGGAATTTTTCCGTCAATTCAGCCTCTTTACTGTTGGCTTCGGGTTGCCAGTCATATGCCCAGCGCACCCTAGGTGGCAAAGACATTAATATCGACTCTGTACGCCCCTTAGACTGCAACCCAAACAAGGTGCCCCTGTCTTGAAGCAAATTAAACTCAACATACCTACCCCGTCGAATTTCTTGAAATAATGCCTCACGCTCTCCATAAGGCATACACTTTCTCTTAGCTAAAATGGGCCGATAAGCCTCTATAAACGTTTTTCCTACCTGACATACAAAATCAAATGCTTTATCGAAAGGCCAATGACTTGCTTCATTCAAATCATCAAAAAAAAGCCCCCCAATTCCTCGAGGCTCTTGTCGGTGTGGCAAATAAAAGTAATCATCACACCACGCCTTAAAGCTGGGATAAATTGACTCCCCAAAGGGTTTACAAACCGCATAAGCCGCTTTATGCCAAGCAAGACAGTCCTCTTCAAATGGATAATAGGGGGTTAAATCAAATCCACCACCAAACCACCATACGGGTATAGCGCCTTTTACTGCTGGCTGTGCACAAAAAAAGCGTACATTAGCGTGTGTTGTGGGTGCATAAGGGTTTTTAGGGTGTACAACCGAGGAAATGCCCAGCACTTCAAAACGAGCCCCTATCAGATGAGGATGACGGCGTGTTGCCGTTTCTGGGAGCCCTTGCCCAGCAATATGAGAAAAATTTACGCCTGCTTTTTCTATGGTTAAGCCACCTGAGCAAATATTTGTGATTCCCCCTCCTTCCTCTGGATTTGGGCGCGACCATTTGTCTGCTTTAAACGTGGCCTGATCTTCTTCCAGGGCTAATTCTTGACATAAGTACGCCTGCAAGCTTAAAAAAGCTTCTTTTATAGACGGAATCCATTGATGTAAAGCCATGATATACTCCTACTCCGCAATAAACCAACCAATAAAGGAACAAAAATGAGCCAAACAATTGATAGCTTGCTCGCTTGGGCAATGCCTAAACCAATACAATACCTGGGCGAAGAAATTAAGGATGATATTACTGATTTAACACTGGGAAGGAAAGTTTATCGCAATATATTTCGCTTATCCACAACAGCAGCCACTATGACGCTTGGCGGATTACTGCCAACCGTGATTGCTTCAGATACGCTGGGAACCTATCTCAACGACCTGTTTAGCTCTATCCTTGGAGTCACAAATACTGCCCTACTCAGCACCTGTAGCGCTTTGCTCTGCGGGGTTATCGCAGGGACGGTTAGCATGCGAGCCAGTAAAGAGATATTCCGTCTTATCAACCACTATCTGCACGGAGAAACCAACTCTAACTATAATTTTGATGCAGAAAAAATAAAAACAATTACCGAAAACTATTCCGAGCAATACAAAAACATTAGCCCACAGCTAATTGAAAAAAAAGTAAAAGAAGACATTCAGTATATGCTAACGCTGATTAAAGAAAAAAGAAACCTCGACAAAGAACTGTCTGCAAGTGTCAAAGAGTATAAAAAAAATCCGGCAAAAATGAAAATTATTTCACCTAAAGATCCGCTTTCGAAAGCGGAATTAAAATTAATGCTTGCTTTGTATGTTCACGGAGACGACCAGGCTTTTAAGGCTCACTTGTCTTTATATCCCAAAGTACAAACACTGTATATAGAACATTATGCCAAACCGGCAATAGAGATGTGCCACCTAGCTCAAACGATAGAGTCACACTATCCCGATATTGCGACCAAAAGCAGTATACATAACAATGCGGAATACTTGCGTACAGTAGGAAGTCGAGAAAATATCGTTCCTTCTTTACCGCCCTTACACCCACTATTTGACGTCATGGATGACCATGTGGCTCAACCTGCGCATGCAGCTATTCATCAATTAAAAGACTATCATTCCTTGGAAAGTATTGTTATTGAATCAGACTCTGATGATGAAAAACAGGAAGAAGAAAAATCCATCACAAACCCGCTCAGCTTTTTAGAGCCTTACGTACGCCAACAAACCTTGGAAAAGCGTCGTGCTAGCTTCAGGCCCAATACACAACCCAAAATAGACAAAGCATTCGCCGAAGAACTGCATCATGATATCGAAAAAATTGTGGCGAAAATGACCCAAGCCGTTCAGAAAGCCGAAGATAAAAAAGTAAAAGTCCAAAAACGAAAACGTAAAACTATCTAAGCACAAGAGAGGCAACATGGACAAGTCGTATACTTTACTGGCATTAATGCGGACGCCTGAATTGCGTACGGCTACTCTGAAGCATTGGTTAAATAAGGCCAACGCTGTTAATGATTATCCTTTTAATCATCAACAGTACTGTACGTTAACCAATACACAACCCAACTGGACACTTGTTAAGCGCGATTTAAACTGGTTAAGCAAATCCCCTAAAAGGCAATTAATCAACTTATTTGATCATAATTACCCTCAACTCTTGAAAGAACTGCCTAATGCACCACTTTTTTTATTTGCAGAGGGTGATTTATCATTGCTACACACAACTCAATTGGCCATCGTTGGAAGTCGAAATCCCACGCGATATGGCCTAGAGCTCGCAAAAGATTTTGCAGAGGCTTTGAGTACACAAGGAGTCACGATTACAAGTGGACTGGCCATTGGGATTGATGGCGCTGCCCACCAAGGCGCTTTACACAGTTCGGGAAAGACAATAGGCATACTCGGATCGGGTCTTGATACCATCTATCCAAAGTCACACTTGAGATTAGCGCAAGATATTGTTGAAGCAGGTGGTCTATTACTATCCGAGTTTCCCTTGGGTACCAGTCCATTGGCTTGGCATTTTCCTAAGCGGAACCGTATTATCAGTGGCCTTAGTCAGGGCGTATTGGTCGTAGAAGCCACCCTTGGTAGCGGATCGCTTAAAACGGCTGAATACGCTTTACAGCAAAACCGAGAAGTATTTGCAATTCCAGGGTCGGTGCATAGCCCCTTAAGCCGAGGTTGCCATTCGCTTATCCAACAAGGTGCAAAATTGGTCAATAATCTTGATGATATCCTGATCGAACTGCCGAGATTAACCCATACGGAATCAAAAAAGGCAATCTACCAAGATATTTCAGACTCTACACACTACTTAGATCATAAAACTTTGGAAATTTATCCCCTACTATCGTATATAGGTTATGAGTGTACTTCTGTAGATCAATTACTAGAAGGCACCGGTTTGGAGGTAGGTCGTTTGTCCGCTGACTTGCTAGAACTAGAGTTACAGGGTTATATTGCAGGTGTACCGGGTGGTTATGTCCGCACAAACTCAAGATAGAAATCAAACTTACTTGAGTGGGTGACCCAAGTCAATGGGAGCCGATGCAATAGGTGAAAATGGGCTGCTGAGTCAGTATATCTTAAGATATCTGCGCCGATTTTCTTAACAAGACACAAGGTAAGGTATTAATACGCATCTGATATTAATACCGTAGCGTGATAGAGCAAACACATGAGCAAGCATCTAGTAATAGTCGAGTCCCCTGCGAAAGCAAAGACTTTAGAAAAATATTTAGGGAAAGAGTTTAAAGTACTGGCTTCGTATGGACACGTACGAGATCTGATTCCCAAAAAAGGGGCTGTTGACCCAACGCATGATTTTGCCATGAAGTATCAACTTATTGAAAAAAATAGCAAACATGTTGAAGAAATTTGTCAACAAATGCAAAAAGCTGACGCTCTATACCTTGCAACTGACCCTGATAGGGAAGGAGAGGCTATTTCTTGGCACTTATATGAGCTTCTCAAAGAACGTAACCTCTTAAAAAGTAAGCCCGTACATCGTATTGCGTTTCATGAAATCACCAAAAAAGCGGTTCTGGCAGCAGTCGATCACCCTCGAGAACTCTCTTTAGAGCTGATTAACGCACAACAAGCCCGCCGTGGACTGGATTATTTGGTCGGCTTTAATCTCTCTCCCTTGTTATGGAAAAAAATTAGGCGTGGCCTTTCTGCAGGTCGTGTTCAAAGTCCTGCATTACGCATGATAGTCGAGCGGGATAAAGAGATTTCTGAATTTGTACCTCAGGAATATTGGACAATCGAAGCATCGTTAAACCCAAAGCAATCGAAAAAAAATCAACTCTTTAAGGCCAAGCTTGCCGAATATCAGGGTAAGAAAATTGAACAATTTTCTATTACAGACAAAACAAGTGCCGAAGAGATTAAGGCGGATTTACTTAAACAAGCCAATGGCAAATTACGAATAATCAAAATAAACAAAAGTCAGCGGAAACGCCAACCTGCTGCGCCCTTTACAACGTCGACGCTACAACAAGAAGCAGTACGTAAACTGGGGTTTACTGCACAACGTACCATGCGCGTTGCCCAACAACTCTACGAAGGAATCGATTTTGGTGAAGGCGCGACCGGGCTTATCACCTATATGAGAACAGATTCTGTTAATTTATCAGAAGATGCCTTAACTGAACTGCGTACCTTAATCGAAGATAAATACGGTAAAGCGTCTTTACCAGACGTGCCTCGTTTATTTAAAACACGTGCTAAAAACGCGCAAGAAGCACATGAAGCCATCCGGCCTACAATGCCAAGCGTGCTACCTCAACAGATTAAAAGTGCCCTGACAACCGATCAATTCAAATTGTATGACCTGATTTGGAAAAGAGCGGTTGCCTCTCAAATGATTCACGCAACATTGGATTTGGTTGCCATTGATTTTGGTTGTGGTGAAGTTACTAATCGATTTAGAGCAAATGGTTCTACGCTAACATCCCCTGGATTCATGCAGGTATACCAAGAAAGTGTGGATGATGGTAAAGCAAAGGAAGATGAGGATGAAAAATTACTGCCTCCACTCAATGAAGGAGAATGGATTACACTAGAAAACATAGAAAATCATCAACATTTCACGGAACCTCCACCGAGTTTCACAGAAGCCTCCTTGGTTAAAACACTTGAAGAGCACGGTATTGGTAGACCCTCGACTTATGCTACGATTATTTCGACTTTACAACAGCGTGAATATGTAACACTTGAAAATAAGCGATTTTGCCCAACCGATGTGGGTAAAATTGTGAATAAATTTTTAACAGAATATTTTACTCAATACGTAGACTACGACTTTACAGCAAAATTAGAAGATGCTCTGGATGACATTGCTGCAGGTCAAAACGCTTATATACCCTTAATGCGTGAATTTTGGGGACCTTTTATTAAACAAGTTGAGGAAATTCAAGAAAACGTACAACGTAAAGACGTTACCCAAGAGGCTATGTCTGAAAATTGTCCCAAATGCGAAAAACCGCTTTCAATTCGTTTGGGAAGACGAGGACGCTTTGTAGGATGTACCGGTTATCCCGATTGTGATTACACCCGTAGCTTAGAAGAAAACCGAGAAGAATCACTACAACCTCAAGTGATTGAAGACAGGATTTGCCCTAAATGTGCCTCGTCATTGCTTATCAAGCGAGGAAAATATGGAAAATTTATTGGATGTTCAGGCTATCCTGATTGTGACCACATGGAATCTCTTCAAAAACAAGAAGACACACATGTTACGTGTCCAGAGTGTCACAAAGGTACTATGATTAAACGTAAATCCCGTTTCGGTACTTTCTTCTATTCATGCAATCAGTATCCTGAATGCAAGTATGCAATAAAAAATCCACCTGTCGAGGAAACATGCCCTACTTGTGCATGGCCAATTTTAACCATAAAAACAACGAAAAGAAGAGGCATTGAAAAAGTGTGTCCTCAAAAAGAATGTGATTACGCTGTCCCTTATGAAAATTCAGATCAGCAGGAAAAGCAATCGTAACAACGATATCCCCTTAAGAACATGTTCCGTCTCCATTATCGCTTGAGGAGCATGTTTGACAATTTTTTGGCGCATATTTCTAATTTTTGCGCAGACTCAAAAACAGGAATCATTTTGGCAACACGACTGCGAATCATATGTTCATTGTAAGCAGATAAACTAATTGAAGCTAAAACACCAATAATACACGCTACTATCATTAACTCTACGATAGAAAAGCCTTTTTGAATATCGAATTTATCTATTCTATTCAACATTTTTTTTGCTCAAATTATTTTTATCTACCTCGGTACAATCATCAACGCCATTACAGGTATTATCAAAAAAATGCATGTCTAAGGTTTGCGCTGCACACGGATCTTCCCCTGAACCAAGTACTTCGCCTCTCACTTTATCTGATAATAATACCTTTTCATAAACTTCACTGATTAACCCCACACTTAGCTTATCGTATACTTGATAAACCAAAACACGTCCAACACGAATTTCTGGTCTATCTTTGTTATTTCCTCTTTTATTCACTTCGCTGTCTAATGGATCTTTTCTTCGATATATTTCAAGTAAGCTTCCAACAGAAACTCCATCGCGTTTCCCCACGCTTAATACTACCGCAGCATTCGGTCCAATTAAAGAAATACCTGGATCCCAGACATCAATAATGTAACCATCAACTTGTCTATCTAATAACACAGGTTTTAAATAATGCATTGATAAAATGTTTGGTGATTCCTCTTTTGTAATACGCATACTTTTATCAATCGATTCTAAATTATGCTTTACTTGAAGAACAACATTATTTTTTTTCTCAGCATTTTGTTTTTCCAAAATTTGGGCTTCAGCTGACTTAAAAGCAAAATACCCTAAAAACTCCTTTGTTTTTGGATCTGAATAATTTTTTCCAGTACGGTAAATGGCAACGGTATCACCCGTGTTTCCCTCTACATTTGTACTATAAATTAAATCTCTGTCAGCACTTAAAATATGGGCATCTTGCGCATAGCTAACGCGTGGCAACTTTAAAAAGCAGGGCTCTGGCATTAAAATGCCAAATCTTAAAAAAGCTTTAAAATTAGTGATGTCCATTCCTTTAGACTGCGTATCTCCACCTGGATCAATACGCATTTTAGGAGTGAGATTGTATTCTTTTGTTTGCTTAGAATTTGTTTTTTGAGTGGCAACGTTTTTTTTGGCTTGTTGGTCATGAGGCGTTTGTGGCATTCCCTCAGGTACAAATGATTCATCTGCCCACACTGGTCTATTGAATATACAGGCCCCCATAATCCATAGGATTTTCAATAAAAACCGCATCCAAACTGGCATGTTGACGTTCCCTCACAGGCGGTAAAAGCTTCCATACAGTGTTTTTATTGTAGCACTAAAGTTGAATATCCAAGACATGGCCACTGTCTTTACGGGGTAATTGCACGCAAATTAAAGTCTACATGGTAGTGATTTGATGGATTTTTAGGTATAATCTCGCTAAATAACCTATTTTTACAAGCGACAAGTCTGTATCAGTCATAGTGGGCAACGTTAGAGTCATGAAACTACCTGTATTAGAATATCCCCATCCATTTCTTAAACAACCCGTACCACCGGTTATTATTATCAATGACCAGATCCTTGCGCATCTGGATGACATGCTTGAAACCATGTACGCAGAAAATGGCGTGGGATTAGCCGCTACCCAGGTAGGCATAGCTTGGCAACTGGTTGTGATTGATGTATCAGAAAATCGCGATACCCCTTTATTCCTAATTAACCCTAAAATAGTGGCTTCAAATCGTGATATCGTATCAGAAGAGGGTTGCTTATCTTTTCCTGGTATTTACGTGAAAGTTCCTCGAAAAGAAACGGTTACTGTTGAATATCTAAACCGTGAAGGTCAAACGCAATCCTTATCGGCAGAGGGTCTACTCAGCATCTGTATACAACATGAAATCGATCATCTAAACGGTGTGACCTTTTTCGATCACTTATCTTCCTTAAAAAAATCATTTGTCTTAAAAAGACTTAAAAAACAGGGTAAAATTTATTCATGAGCCTTAAAATTTGCTTTGCAGGAACCCCCGTTTTTGCCAGCGCCATCTTGTCTTTTTTGATTGAAAAATCGTGTCATATCGCTGCCGTTTACACACAAACAGATAAACCGGCAGGGAGAGGCCGTCGATTAACGCCATCTCCGGTAAAAACCTTGGCTTTAGCCCATAACTGCCCTATTTATCAACCAAGCACCTTAAGAACACCAACAGCACAAGAAGCCCTGGGTACATTAGCACCAGACTTGCTGATCGTTGTTGCTTATGGTCTTATACTTCCTAAAGCTGTTTTGAGCATTCCACGGTATGGTTGCATTAATATACATGCTTCATTGTTACCGCGTTGGCGCGGTGCTGCACCTATTCAACGAGCTATTGAAGCGGGAGATACAGAAACAGGCATTACTATTATGCAAATGGATGAAGGTCTTGATACCGGCGATATGCTTGTTAAAAAACATTGTGCGATTGATTCAACAGAAACAAGCCAAAGTTTACACGATAAACTGATTCCGCTTGCACAAAGTGCGCTATGGGAAACACTAAACGCGTTGGAAAACGGCAATCCCATCAAACCTACTGTACAACCAGAAATAGGCGTTACATACGCCCATAAAATTCAGAAAATAGAAGCCAAACTAGCATGGGAAAACACTGCTGTTGTGTTAGAAAGAAAAATACGCGCCTTTAATCCTTGGCCAATTGCTTTCAGCTATTTTTCTGGATCTGAACCGATTCGCATTCTTTCTGCCACAGTTTCAACCCAAACGCATACCACCGTACCAGGTACCGTTTTATCCCTTTCTAGTGAAGGTTTGTTGGTTGCCGTAGGGAATGGTACCTGTCTTAATATTGACACAATACAATTACCGGGAAAAACCCCTCAACCAGTAAAAAATGTATTACAAAACAATGCGTTGCGTAAACAACTCAATCTGAACTAACCAGCAGCTATATTGATTGCTTTTCCTTTGTACAAGGTGAAGTTATCAAAACGAATATAGGTTGTTTTACTTGGCGCCCACGTGGCATCATTACCGCCATAAAAAGAGCTAAAACACACATGGTCGATTGTGGCATTTTCATCACCCCTAAAAGGTATCTCTGTTCTTTTCAAAATAAGCTTATTATCAAGCCATAGCTCTGCAGTACCATCAGGTTTGTTTGCACCAGAATTAAGCTTCATATAAATTTGAATACGATGCCATTTACCTATCTGAAACACAGGCGCTGTGGTTTGGGTTACAATGCCACAGTCTGCATTGGTTGTTATCCTGGTTTGATCATAAATATACAGACATACGTTACCGTCACGCTTCCACATCAAGCGATAACTCCAGGCGTTCGTGGGCTGAGGTTTAACACAACCAGTTGTTGTTACACTCAAAGGCCCACCACGTAAACCAGGTAATTTACCTCCCTTTACCCATTCAAACCCTTCTTCAAAAAAAAGATAATACTCCAAAGTATACTCTACTCTATTGGTATCATTGATCGCCACATAAGCAGCAAGACGAGGGCTCCCTATATTATTTGGCACATAGGCAACGCGTACACATGAGCCGCCATGCAATCCAAGGTTTTTCGTTAAAGAACCACTGGAAATACTTTTTAAAAAATTACTGCTGGATTCTAATTTATCCTGAAAAAGAACCTTATGGGAATTTACTAAGGGTGAGACGCGATGTACTATAGTCATGAGATTCCTTCTCCGATAATCTGTCATCCATTACATCAACATTCTATTACCATGATGCTGATAGTGCAACTAATGACAAAGCAATCTCACCCAGATTGAAAATAGGAACACTATATATCTAAGTTGCTAACCAATAATGCATTTTGCTCTATAAAATCACGTCTACTTTCAACATTATCACCCATCAAAGTTGTAAACATCGCATCAGCAGAAATCGCATCCTCAATACGTACGCGCATCATGCGTCTTACAGCCGGGTCCATTGTGGTTTCCCACAACTGATCGGGATTCATTTCACCCAAACCTTTATAGCGCTGTATTTGTTGGCCACGCTTAGATTCTTCCAGTAACCACAGCAACACTTGACGAAATGTATTCACTGCAAGCTTTTTCTCACCTCGTTTGATATAAGCACCAGATTCAAGTAAATCAGAAAATTCATGTCCCAATTCAAGTAAACGCTTATAATCTGAACTTCGCCAAAAATCACTCGAAAACACATAGTGTCTTTGTATTCCATGCGACAATCCAGTCACCTCAAGTGCGTAAGCACCTTCTTGTGTTGCTACATAATGAAATGAATAAACAACGCCATCCGATTCAAGTTGCTTTACTTTTTCTCCATAAGCAACAATCCACTGTTGTACGCTTACTTCATCGGCCCAATGCGCTGTAAAATCAGCCATATGGGCGAAAGCTTCGAGCAAAGCGACAGGATATCTGTGTCCAAAACGCTGGAGGAACTCCAGCAAGCTTCGATAACGGTGCACCAGACCCTCAAGTATGGCTCCTTGTATTGGAGGGGCTTCTTTGTTCACAAAAAGTGCAGCCTTATCCTCTAAAGCAATTTGTAGCAAATATTCTTCTAAAGCCCGATCGTCTTTTACATACTGCACTTGCTTACCACGCTTAACACGATATAAGGGAGGCTGAGCAATAAAAACATGCCCTCTCTCGATAATTTCTAGCATTTGTCGGTAAAAAAACGTGAGTAATAAAGTTCTAATGTGTGAACCGTCGACATCTGCGTCAGTCATAATGATGATGCTATGGTACCGTAATTTTTCTATCTTAAAATCTTCATGGCCAATACCACAACCCAAAGCTGAGATAAGCGTAACCACTTCTTGAGAGGCCAACATTTTATCAAATCGCGCTTTCTCAACATTTAAAATTTTCCCTTTTAAGGGCAAAATGGCTTGCGTGCGCCGATCTCTGGCTTGTTTTGCAGATCCACCTGCGGAATCACCCTCAACCAGATATAACTCACACAATGCAGGATCTTTTTCTTGGCAATCGGCCAATTTTCCAGGTAAGCCCCCAATATCCAAAGCCCCCTTTCGGCGCGTCATCTCTCTGGCACGTCTTGCCGCTTCTCGGGCACGGGCTGCTTCAATCATTTTGTTACAAATTGCTTTTGCAACAGTGGGGTTTTCTAGTAAAAATGCTTGAAATTTTTCATTCACAACAGATTCTACAACCCCCTTTACCTCAGAGGAAACGAGTTTTTCTTTCGTTTGAGAAGAAAATTTTGGATCCGGCACTTTTACAGACAATACCGCCGTCAATCCTTCTCTTGCGTCATCCCCAGAGGTTGATACTTTCGCTTTTTTTAAATAACCCTCTGTTTCTAAGTAAGTATTCAAGGTGCGCGTGAGTGCAGCACGAAAACCAGCTAAATGGGTTCCACCATCTCTTTGGGGAATATTGTTGGTATAGCAGAAAATATTTTCTTGATAACTGTCATTCCACTGTAAACTGACTTCAACTGACATACCTTGTTTTTCTGTTTTACAATAGAAAACTTGATTGTGAATAAGCGTTTTATTACGGTTTAAATAGGCAATAAAGGCAGAAACACCTCCTTTGTGTTCAAACACCTCTGTTCGCGCATCTCGTTCGTCTGATAGGGTAATTTTTACACCGGCATTTAAAAAAGATAATTCCCTTAGACGCTTTGCCAATAGATCGTAACTAAAATGCACATTGGTAAACGTTTCATCGCTGGGTCTAAACCAAATTTCTGTGCCTGTTTTATCTGTATTGTCTATTTGCTTGAGGGGGGCTTGAGGCTCACCATGCACATAATCCTGCTGATAAACATGCCCTTCACGTTTAATGGTCAGACGTAACTTTTCTGACAAGGCATTAACAACTGAAACCCCAACACCATGTAAACCACCTGAGACCTTGTAAGAGTTGGCATCAAACTTACCCCCAGCATGTAGGACGGTCATAATCACCTCTGCTGCGGAACGTCCTTCTTCCTCATGAAGGTCTACAGGAATACCCCTTCCATCGTCTCTGACTGTGATAGATTCGCCAGGATGGATAATTACTTCTACATTGGTGCAGTAACCCGCCAGAGCCTCGTCAATTGCATTATCAACCACTTCAAACACCATGTGATGCAAGCCTGTGCCATCGTCTGTATCCCCAATATACATCCCTGGCCGTTTCCTAACAGCATCCAACCCTTTTAGTACCTTGATACTGGTCGAGTCGTAGGTTTTATCTATGGTGGACTCATTGGTCATCACAACACCCCTGTTTGTCTAGAAATAATGAACTGTTCCACATGGAACAAAGATTGAGGTCTAGGCATGTTCCACGTGGAACATCAAACCTTAGGGCTAGCAAGCCCAACCCCTACATCTACTAGGCACTATCATAACACAGACCAGCCCCTAAGCGCATGCCACACCCTTCTCCGCCAGCCACCACACGGGGCAACAGGATACGATTTTCAGACACCTTTTTGGCCAGCGGGCCTTCTGGTTGCGTTGTAGTGGCTATCCATTGCACAGCAAGCCCAGAGAAGCCCTCAAATAATCTGTTTAAAGCTCCTTCATCTAACTCAGCGTCCACATCGTCCACAAGCAAGACACAAGAGCGCCCAGTCTCCTTGAACAGTAGACGGGCTCTAGCCACCAGTAACGCACAAATCAATAACTTCGTTTGACCCCTTGACAGTACATGCCTTGCTGGGGTATCTCCCACATAAATCTCTATATCTGCTCGATGAGGCCCAACACTGGTATATCCCATCAGAACATCTCGCTTAAACCGCTCAGCAAGTGCATGCGCCAACCCGGAATCAACTGAGTAACCCGGGAAATAGGTTATACGCCAAGCAAATGTAGGCAAAAATTCGATAATTGTTTGCATAAAAATAGGCTCAAACAGGGACCAATACACCCGTCTTATGGCTTCCACTGCTTCAGCGGCTTCTAAAAAGGCTTTATCCCAAGCCTCCCAAAGTGTGCTCGCGCCTAGGTTACCACCCATCGTTCGCAATAAAGCGTTTCGTTGCTTAAGGATACCCGCGTAGTGTCGCCACGCGCCCGAAAAATGTTGTTTAATAAAAAAACAGCCCCAGTCGAGCAATTGACGTCGATAAGTCGATCCCGCTTCCAAAATATTAAAGCTACTCGCATACAACAACTGTAAAGGCACTTTTGCCACCACACTACTGGCGCAAACAACACCATCATCCGTCTCAAAACGCAAACGATGTGGATATCCCTGATCTGCTACGCGAAACTCTGTTTGCTCAAAATATGCAAGCGAATCAGTATTGTCAGGCTCTTCCGGTGTAGCAGGGATTCGCCAAGAAGTTCTTTCACAAACGGTTAATACAGATTGAAATGGCTGTTTTTCACCTATTTTCGTTAACCCTTTAATTTTTGTGCCTCGAAAAGAACGGCCAAAGCCAAATAAAGCGATCGCTTCCATCAGGCTTGTTTTTCCCGATCCATTTTCTCCGCAAATTAAGGTTGCTTCAGGAGAAAATTCTGCTGAAAAATATTCAAAATTCCTAAAGTTAGACAATAAAAGTTGCTTTATCCACACAATAGCATGCCACACTGTCTCTATTTTTACTAAAATTTCATCGGCATAATAACGTACAAGCTGTCATTACAACCATCTCCCTGTAGTTTTGCACTGCTATTTAACCCAGAAAATAAGAAGCGAACACGATTATGCTGAATGGCTTGTAAGCAGTCCAAAAGGTATTTTATATTAAACACAATTTCAAAAGCATCACCGTTATATTCAACATCGAGATCTTCTTCAACCTGATCGGATTCAGCGTTTGCCGCTGTTAAAGTCAATTTATGATTTAACAACTTCAGACGAACGGCACGAAATCGATCGCTAAATAAAGCAGCAACACGATTAAATGCCTCTTTTAAGCGCTGTTTATCTGCACACATTTCTCCCAAACGGGCCTCTGGAATTAGGCGCCGATACTCCGGAAATTTTGCCTCTAGTAAGTGTGCTGTTACCTGATGGTTACCCGTTAACAGACGAAAATAACGGGCCCCAACTTCAAATAAAACGGACCCCTCCGCATTATCCAAAACACGAAGGCACTCTAAAACTGCTTTTTTTGGCAACAATACCCTAAAATCGTCGACAATCTCTTCTATCCCCGGCAAAACAGACAAGGCTAAGCGATGCCCATCTGATGCAACAGCGCTTACAGTTTTATCCTTAACCTCGATAAGTAGGCCATTTAAATACAATCGTACATCCTGATCTGCTATGGCAAAACAAGCATTTTCAATGAATTGACGAAAAATTTTCTTTGATGCAGTAAATGATGCAATGGGGGTATCCCGATAAAAGCTTGGAAAACTTTCTGCAGACAAAATGCCCAGAGAATAGTGGCTCCTGCCTGATTGTACGCTAATTTTATCCCCCTGTTGCTTAAATGAGACGATCCCTCCATCTGGTAGCGCTCGACAGATATCATTTAATTTTCTAAAACAAATCACTAAACTGCCTGGTTCTACTTCTTTCTCTAAAATGGCCGTTGTTGTGATTTCTATTTCCTGGTCGGTTGTTGCCAGCGCCAAGACTCCTGACTGAATCGACAATAGCACCCCTGACAGCATGGGAGAATTTGTGGCATTTTTTTTATCCACACCACCCGAAACAATACGCAATGCACGTAATAGATTTTCTCGTTGAATTTCAAATTTCATAACATTTATTTCACCTGTATTAGTTGACGCATAATTTCATTAAAAGCCGTAGAGACACTTTGCTGCGTTGCTCGCAATTTTTGTATTTGACGGCAAGCGTGCAATACCGTTGTATGATCTTTTCCTCCGAAAAAATCACCAATTTCAACCAAACTTAAGGTTGTTAATTCTTTACACAAAGTCATAGCGATTTGACGAGGACGCACAATCGTTCGATCCCTTTTTACCGAAAGTAATTGAGATTTTTTTAGGGAAAAATAAGCTGAAACGCCTTCTAATACTGCGTTTGGAGAGATTGTTTTTTCTTGTATACCAAACAAATCTTTTAGCACTGCACGGGCTTTTGCCCAAGACACTTCTCCTGCAGTAAGATCAATTTTTGCAGATAACGCTTTAAGTGCCGCCTCTAATTCTCTTACATTTCCATACAAACGCTTTGCAACAAAGTGTGCCATTTCTTCAGACAAATACAGACCCAGGTCTTTCGCCTTGCTTAACAAAATAGCTACCCGAGTTTCTAAATCCGGTGGCTCAATCGAAACAGTTAAACCCGCATTAAAACGTGATAGCAACCGCTCATCAATACCTGTAATTTCCTTTGGAAATCGATCTGAAGCCAATACAATTTGCTGTCCCCCCTGCAACAAGACGTTAAATATATGAAAAAGGGTTTCTTGAGACCGCTCTTTTCTCGAAAAAAACTGTACATCATCGATTAGTAATACATCGATAGAACGATAATATTTTTTAAATTCTTCAATGACATTCGTTTGTAATGCTTTGACCATTTCTGCAACAAAACGCTCTGCGTGCAGATAAACGACTTTCGAACGATTGTCTTTTTCAAGTAAAAAATTTCCAACAGCTTGCATTAAGTGTGTTTTTCCCAAACCAACCTTTCCATAAAAAAACAAGGGATTATAGGCTTTTCCGGGATTTTCAGCCGCTAAATTGGCAGCCGATTTTGCAAATTGATTCGATTTTCCTGGAATAAAATTATCTAATCTAAAGTAGGGATTTAAACTGCAACTAGAGGCTGAATTTGAATCAACATGCGTGCTTGCCCACGATAAATTGGCATCGATAATTTGTTTTGTACCATGGAACCATTCGGTACTGGCCTCTAAAAACTTACTGGCCCCCACCAATAGCGAGACTTTGGATGCACACTCACCTTCAAGCGTCAACAAAGCCCGCTGAATTAATGAAAAAAATCGACCTGCACCTTCAAAAACATATTGATTGGGTGCATACAAAGTCACTTCTGTACCCGTTTGCTCTACCTGCAAAGGCGTTACCCACTGACTAAACTGACGTTGAGGAATTTCTTCCCGCAAGCGACCCAAACAGCGTTTCCATAAAGACCTAGACAAGTTATCTACCCAAGTTATTTAACCAAGAAAAGAAGCAATATATTTCGTGAAAGTCAGTTTATACGGGTTCAGAGATTGGATCCAGATTTTTATTTTTTTTATTTCATTAACTTCCCAAAAAGCCTCAAAAAAGCCTATTTAGTATTTCAATTAACTTAATTTTAGACTTTTTTCTAACTAACATAAAAAAGTTGTTTTTTTAAAAAGTTAAGACATTGAAAAATAAAGAAAAAGTACTTTAGTCACCCGAAAAACTTAATAATGCTTTTTTCCTTATTTTTCAATGCGTTAGGG
>JBEAUL010000035.1:0-19107 GCA_041161475.1 Pseudomonadota bacterium
ATTATTTTAAAGGAATTAAGTAAAGAATTGGTCTTGAATGGAGAAAATGTCACCTTAAGTGCCTCTATAGGCATTAGCTTGTATCCGCAGGATGCGACAGATCCGGGGACCTTACTTAAAAATGCCAATATTGCCATGTATGATGCCAAACGACTCGGTAAAAATAGCTACAGCTTTTACAATGCGGGCATGGACAAGCAATCGGCTAAGCAACACCTGCTAGAAGGATACCTAAGAAAAGCCTTAGAAAAAAATGAACTCAGTTTATTTTATCAACCAAAAATTTCTTTAGAAACAGGAAAGATTGTTGGGGCAGAGGCGCTGATCCGTTGGTATCATCCGGAATTGGGAATGATTTCCCCCAGTGAATTTATCTCTATCGCAGAAAAAACAGGTCTTGTGATTGCGATTGGGAATTGGATTATAAAAAATGCCTGTAAGCAGGCAAAAGTTTGGCATGAGATGGGCTTTAAGGAATTTGTGGTCGCCGTTAATTTATCTGCTTATCAGTTTAGGCAAGGTGACATCAGTCATGTGATTGCCGAGACCTTATGGGAAACGGGATTAGCGCCCTCGGCATTGGATTTAGAGATCACAGAAAGTGTCATTATGGAGAATCCTGAAAAATCGGTATTGATGCTCCATGTGTTACGCTCTATGGGTGTCTCTATTTCGATTGATGATTTCGGCACAGGCTATTCGTCTTTGGCACAATTAAAAAGTCTGCCTTTTCAGTCCCTAAAGATAGATCAATCTTTTGTGCGTAATCTTGAGGTCGACCCTGCTTATAATCGTACGATCATCGCGACGATTGTGAGTATGGCAAAACAACTGGGCTTGAAAGTGATTGCCGAAGGCGTTGAAACAGAAGAGCAAAGGATTTTTTTAACGCATTTGGGTTGCGATTACGTTCAGGGATATTTATTCAGCAAGCCAGTAGAAGTTGGTGAAATGACAAAATTACTACAAGATCAATCCGCCACACTCAGTTGACAAGTGCGCGCCAAGTGCTTTAGCATCAAGTCTATTAGTGACCCTATTTATTGTTTTATCCAGGCATCATGTTAAATTTCCCTCAACTGAATCCCGTTGCTTACTCAGTCGGTTTTCTTGAAGTACACTGGTACGGTATTTGTTATTTTGTCGGATTTTTAGGTGCATATGCATTGAGTGTGCATCGCCGTCGTATTCCTCTTATTCCCTGGGATAAAATGACCATTGCCGATTTACTGGTCTACGTTGCGCTAGGCGTGATTTTTGGTGGTAGTATTGGGTACTGGGTATTATACCAACCCGCTGTCTTACTGGAGTCCCCTTGGCAAGCACTGGCTTTTTGGGAGCCAGGACGCGCTTTTCATGGCGGGCTTATTGGTGTCTTGTTGGCGGTTGCTTTATTTGCGCGTCGAACCCACTATCGTTTTCTCGAAATAACAGATTTTATTGCACCAGCCGTTCCCATTGGTTTAGGCATGGGTCGAATCGGTAACTTTTTAAACGGGGAATTATGGGGGCGTGCCACAACGGTGCCTTGGGGAATGATTTTTCCCCAAGGCGGGGCAGTGGTTCGTCATCCCTCGCAGCTCTATGAATGTTTCTTAGAAGGATTGGTTTTGTGTCTTGGTTTGGTTTTTTATGCCAGAAAACCAAGACCGGTTGGGAGTATTTCGGGTTGGTTTTTAATTGGATATGCTACTTTCCGCATTATCGTAGAGTTTTTTAGGGAGCCGGATTGGGATCAGGGATTTGTCGCCTTTAATGCGCTAACAATGGGCCAGTGTTTGTCTATACCGATGCTGTTGATTGGCGGAGGGTTGGTGTATTTCGCTTATCGTAGGAGTCTTGTGCCATGCGCCAGTATCTCGATTTAATTCGTCGCGTAAAAGCAGAAGGTATACGAAAAGGAGATAGGACCGGTACCGGAACCTTGAGTCTCTTTGGTCATCAAATGCGCTTTGATTTATCCGAAGGCTTTCCTTTAGTTACTACTAAAAAAGTCCACCTTAAATCTATCATTCATGAATTGTTGTGGTTTATTAAAGGCGACACCAATGTGAAAACATTGCAAGAAGCTGGCGTGAGCATCTGGAATGAATGGGCCGATGCCGATGGTAATTTAGGCCCTGTGTATGGCAAGCAATGGCGTGCTTGGCCAGATAATCGAGGGGGGGTTATCGATCAGTTGCAAGCCGTATTATCAGAAATTCGCTCTAATCCAGATTCTCGTCGATTGATTGTGAGCGCCTGGAATGTTGCCGAATTGAATCTCATGGCTTTGCCCCCTTGCCATTGTTTCTTTCAGTTTTATGTGGCCGAAGGCAAATTGTCCTGTCAGTTGTATCAACGCAGTGCCGATATTTTTTTGGGTGTTCCCTTTAATATTGCGTCCTATGCATTGCTGACCATGATGGTGGCACAGGTGAGCGGTTTAGCACCAGGGACCTTTGTGCATACCATTGGAGATGCGCACCTCTATTTGAATCACCTTGAACAGGCTGAAGAACAGCTGTCTCGAAAACCACATGCACTGCCCAAGATGCAACTCAATCCATTGGTGACTGACCTATTTGATTTTGTCTATGAAGATTTTGAATTACTAAATTATCAGTGCCATCCTAGAATTGTAGCGCCGATTGCCGTATAGTGTGATGCGGATTGTTTTTCCGCATCGTCTTACATAGGCAACGGGGTATTGGTTTTATGCGTATTTCTTTGATTGCTGCAGTCGCACGCAATGGTGTTATTGGTAAAGGCAGCACTTTGCCTTGGCATTACCCAGAAGATCTAAAATTTTTTCGTCAAACCACGCAAGACAAAGTGGTCATTATGGGACGAAAGACCTTTCTATCGCTTAATAAAAAACCTCTTCCAAAACGCATTAATGTTGTCATTACACGAGATTTGAATTATCATGCGCCAGGCTGTACCGTCGTACATTCGGTTGAAGAAGCCTTGAAGGTTGCTCGTGATGCAAAAGGGGACGATCAAGAAGTGATGATTATCGGTGGATCTGATATTTATGCACTTTTCTTACCGCATGCGCATCGCTTGTATCTCACGGTTTTGAACGAGTCTTTTGAGGGAGATGTGTTTTTTCCGAGGGTTAATTGGCAGGAATGGCAATTATCGACAGAAAAACAGTACAGTGAATTTGTCATTAAAACATTCGAAAAAATAAATCGATAGGGATAAAGGAGTAATAAGATGAAATTGTTATTTGAAACATTTATAAAAGCATTAGACGAGTATGCGGAAGATGCGCGTTCTCTTGTAAAGTGGGCAACACAAGAGCAAGCTATAAAAGGCATTAAGTTGGATTTTGCAAACCATTTAAAAAAGACAATCACTGAAAAATATTTGAGTAAAGACACGGTTGTATTGACTGATTGTGAGGGATTGTGTTCAGAAATTCAGAGTGTTCAAGGTAAAATTGAACGAAAAAGAGAAGGTCGAAAAATAGAACCAGGCTATTTTGATGCCTTGTTGGTTTGGATGTTGGCACGATTACATGCTGCAATTAAGCAGTTAAATTTACCTGTAAACGATCCAGCTTGTGTGACTTTGTCTCATACGCAGTTGGTGCTTAAAAATCTCTTTGATGCGTATTCCGTATTAATCGGGGGATTTTATGATTTTCCTGACAGTCGTAATGCCTTGGAAGTGTATGCAAGACACCATTCCAGAACGACTGTTTATGCGATGAAGGAAGGCTGGAATGCCAAAGTATTACCCGAAGGGTCAGAACAGTTGGTGATCGAAAAACTGGAACGATTAAAGCAAACAACCATTAGGCTTCTACGTAATCTATCTTCTGATCAAGAAAAAGTCATTTTGTATTACATGACGCTATCAGAATTGCATCATATTAATCCCGTATTACAAGGATTAGAAGAAAGGCTGGCAAAACACTTTGATCTAAAACCGATCACACGCATCGAGTCTTCAGAAAATGAGCTAAAAGAATGTCAGGAATCTGCCGAAATCGGTAAGTCTTCAGAAAGTGTTGAGCAAGCCCCCGTGGCAATCGAGAAAAAACCAGACATGCTGTTTTCTCAAGGTGTTCAATCATTTGCAGAGGCAACGAAACCTGTGATAGAAGCAACAGCTACAGCCGTGAATCAAGGAGGCAAGTCCGCATTATTCTTACACAGGAAGAAGAAGTGCTCCAATGAAGTGGTAAGATAAGGCTAAATAAAGAAAGCCTCGATGGCTTCTCGTTGTGCCTGGGCGTTGGTAATTTTATTGAAATGTTCTCTGAAATTAGCAGCGCCTCGTTGCCCTTTACTGTACCAAGAGACGTGTTTTCTGGCGATCATGGTGCCGGTCACTTCGCCATAAAAATCAAAAAGATTGTCTAAGTGACCCAATAAAATGCCTTTAATTGTCTGTAAAGAAGGTTCCGGTAAATGGGTGCCTGTTTTTAGATAATGATCTATTTCTCTAAAAATCCAGGGTCTGCCTTGCGCTGCTCTGCCAATCATAATGCCATCGGCTTTGGTGTGCTCTAACACAAATTTTGCTTTTTCAGGTGTTTCGATATCGCCGTTTGCAATCAACGGAATACGGATGGCTTGCTTAATTGCTGCGATTGTATCGTACTCTGCATCTCCCTTGTAAAAACAGCAGCGTGTTCTCCCATGTACGGCTAAGGCTTGGATCCCACTTTGTTCTGCAATTTTAGCAATGTGAATGCCGTTTCTGGTATTGGTATCCCAGCCGGTTCTAATTTTTAAGGTAACAGGAACAGAGACCGCATTGACAACCGCTTCTAGAATACGCGCAACCAGTTTTTCATCACGCAGCAGTGCGGAACCTGCAAGGGTATTGCAGACCTTTTTTGCAGGGCAACCCATATTAATATCAATAATTTCTGCGCCCTGATCGGCGTTAAACTTGGCAGCCTCTGCCATCATCAACGGATCTGCTCCGGCAATTTGTACCGAACGAGGAAAGGTTTCGCCTTCGTGATTGGCCCTACGCAGGGTTTTGGCGCTGCCTCGCAATAAAGAGTTAGAAGAGACCATTTCAGAGACGGCCATACCTGCACCCAATTGTTTGCACAATTGACGAAACGGTCTGTCTGTTACACCGGCCATAGGCGCTAACACCAGATTATTGTCAAGTTGATAAGGGCCAATTTTCATATAAATAGGTTATGTATAAATTATATTGTTGTATTTATGTGGTATTAGATACTTTTTCCAGCGGCCAATTTTTTCTCTAAGTAATGAATATTGGTACCACCCATACAAAAAGCCCTGTCTTGCATTAAGGCTTGATGAAGTGGAATATTGGTTTTAATGCCTTGAATGGCGATTTCATCAAGTGCTTGACGCATTCTGGCAATCGCACTTTCTCTTGTCGGCCCATAGCTTATCAGCTTGCCTATCAAAGAGTCATAATAAGGAGGCACTTGATATCCAGCATAAATATGGGAGTCAAAACGAATGCCAGGACCACCAGGGGCATGGAATTGCGTAATAAGCCCTGGGCTGGGGGTAAAGGTTTTTGGATCTTCGGCGTTTATGCGACACTCGATAGAATGCCCTTGTATTTTAATGTCTTTCTGCTTGATTTTAAGGGGCATGCCCGCTGCAATTTCTAGTTGTGCCCGAATTAAGTCGATGCCCGTAATCATTTCCGTAACAGGATGCTCTACCTGAATGCGGGTATTCATTTCGATAAAGTAAAATCGGCCATTTTCATATAAAAATTCAAAGGTCCCTGCACCACGATAGCCAATATTGAGACAGGCCTTAACGCAACGTTCTCCGATTTTTTTACGCTCAGATTCTGTAATACCAGGGGCGGTGGCTTCTTCGATAACTTTTTGGTGTCGACGTTGCATAGAACAATCTCTTTCACCCAAATACAAAGCATGCCCTTGTCCGTCTGCCAATACTTGTATTTCGATATGGCGCGGATTTTCTAAGAATTTTTCCATATAGACGGTGTCGTTTAAAAACGCGGCGCCTGCTTCAATTTTTGTCATGGAGATGGCGTGTAACAGGGCGGCTTCACTGTGTACCACGCGCATGCCACGTCCACCGCCACCACCTGCGGCTTTAATAATCACGGGATAACCGATAGACTGCGCCAATTTTAAATTTTCGGCATCGTCATTTCCCAGGGGGCCATCGGAACCCGGTACGCAGGGCACACCGGCGGCTTTCATTAAGCGAATGGCGGAGACTTTATCGCCCATTTGCCGAATATTCTCGGGGTTAGGTCCGATAAAGGTAAAGCCACTTTGTTCTACATGTTCGGCAAAGTCGGCATTTTCAGCCAAAAAGCCATAACCTGGGTGAATGGCAACCGCATCAGTGACTTCTGCCGCGCTGATAATGGCCGGAATATTGAGATAACTTTTGGCGCCGGCAGGAGGCCCAATACAAACGGACTCGTCTGCAAGACGGACATGCTTTAAATCGCGATCTGCCGTGGAGTACACAGCAACGGTTTTAATGCCCATTTCTTTACAGGCACGCAGAATACGCAAGGCAATCTCGCCACGATTGGCAATGACTATTTTACTAAGAGGGGTATTGGTCATGGGTTATCAACGCCCTTAGGTTATATTAAAAATCAACAAATTACGCAATGACAAACAATGGTTGATCAAATTCAACCGGTTGCCCATTTTCCACCAAAATATCTTGAATGGTGCCCGATTTATCGGCTTCGATTTGGTTTAACATTTTCATGGCTTCGATTAAACACAATACATCGCCGGCTTTTACCGTTTGCCCGATGGTGACAAAGGGTTTTTCGTTGGGGCTTGGGGCACGATAAAAGGTGCCAACCATTGGGGATTTTAATTTGTGTCCGCTCGGTTCGGGTGCCGGGGTTACAGGCGCTTGGGGGGCTGGTGCAGTGGCTGTAACGGGTGCAGAGATTTGTACTGGCGGGGCATATGTCGCAGTGACTGGTGCAGAGGTGCGACCAATGCGGACGGACTCACCATTTTCTTGGCGGACTTCTAATTCTGAAATATTAGATTTCTCGAATATATCGATTAATTTTTTAATATCCTGGATATTCACTGGCAGTGACCCCTAAAATTGTTGGTTTAGTTAATGTGTTCTACAATCGCCATGGGAGCATTCTACCCCGTTTGTCGCTTGGCCGTAAAGCTTTATGGGCCGTGGAAACAAGAATTTATATTGCAGTTACACTAGATATAAAGCAAGTAATGGTATTCAGAAAATGAGCTCATAGCCCCCCTGTTAAATGTTGTTATGGGTTGTTTTTGGCAGAAAAAAAGGGTATTTTTTGATATTTATCACTGGGTTTGTCTGTTTAACAAAACACAAACTTTTAAAAAAATTAAAAGCCCCCCTCTTGTTTTAGCGTTAAGCGTACCTATATTAGGTTGCATGCGGAAGCCAGTAGGTAACTAAACGCTTCAGTAACCATAGAGGTCAAAAACTATTTGATCATTTTATTACTAAGTAGGAGGAAATATGAGCAGCTTAAATATTCGTCCTTTACACGATCGTGTAATTGTTGAACGTATCCAAGAAGAAAAAATTGGAAGCATTGTGATTCCAGATACTGCAGGAGAAAAGCCTGTACAAGCCAAAGTATTGGCAGTAGGCCCTGGTAAGCGTGCTGAAGATGGCACCTTAAACAAATTAGATGTCAAAGTGGGCGATAAAGTCTTATTTGGAAAATACTCTGGTACCGAAGTCAAAGTGGCTGGTAAAGATTTATTGGTCATGCGTGAAGAAGATATCATGGGTATTTTGGAAGGTTAATTTTAGGCATTTTTTGTCAAAGAGGAAGTTATTATGACTGCAAAACAATTAAGTTATTCTGCCAGTGCAAGAGATCAATTGTTAAGAGGCGTTATCGGTATTGCCAGCGCCGTAGAAGTCACCTTAGGGCCTCGTGGTCGCCATGTGGTGATTGAACGCTCTTTTGGCGCCCCTTTAATCACCAAAGATGGTGTTACAGTTGCTAAAGAAGTCGTGTTAGAAGATAAAGTAGCCAATATGGGCGCGCAAATGTTGAAAGAAGTGGCTTCTCAAACAGCAGACGCTGCGGGAGACGGTACCACTACAGCAACAGTACTCGCGAAATCCATGGTTATCGAAGGCAATAAATCTGTTGCAGCAGGTATGAATCCAATGGATTTAAAGCGTGGTATGGACAAAGCCGTTACGGTTGCGGTCGAAGCCATCAAAAAAATGTCTGTGCCTTGCAAAGACAACACAGCCATTGCGCAAGTTGGTACCATTTCTGCGAATGCCGATACCGCTGTTGGTAACATTATCGCTGAAGCCATGGCCAAAGTGGGTAAAGAAGGTGTTATTACCGTTGAAGACGGCAATGGTTTGGACAACGAATTGAACGTTGTTGAAGGGATGCAGTTCGATCGCGGTTATGTTTCTCCTTACTTCGTAAACAATCAGCAAAACATGAGCTGTGAATTAGAAAATCCTTTTGTGTTATTGGTAGACAAGAAGATTTCTAATATCCGTGAATTGTTGCCAGTGCTCGAAGCTGCTGCAAAATCTGGTCGTGCTTTGTTTATCATTGCAGAAGACGTAGAAGGCGAAGCTTTGGCTACCTTGGTTGTTAACAATATTCGCGGTATTGTCAAAGTCTGTGCAGTAAAAGCCCCTGGTTTTGGCGATCGCCGTAAAGCCATGTTGCAAGATATTGCTATCTTGACCAATGCAAAAGTGATTTCTGAAGAAGTCGGTGTGACCTTAGAATCTACTACTGTAGAAGACTTAGGTACGGCAAAACGCATCTTGGTTACCAAAGAGAACACCACCATTATCGATGGCAGTGGTAGCCCGAAAGAAATTGAAACCCGTGTACAACAATTGCGCGCGCAAATCGAAGAAACTTCTTCCGATTACGATCGTGAAAAATTACAAGAGCGTATTGCCAAATTATCTGGCGGTGTTGCGGTAATTAAAGTAGGCGCTGGTTCCGAAATCGAAATGAAAGAAAAGAAAGCCCGTGTTGAAGATGCTTTGCATGCAACACGTGCAGCCGTTGAAGAAGGTGTGTTGCCTGGTGGTGGCGTGGCTTTGGTTCGTGTTATTGATGCAGTGAAAGCGGTCAAGGGCGATAATGAAGACCAAAATCATGGTATCAGCATTATCCTACGTGCATTGGAAGCACCTTTGCGTCAAATTGTGGCCAATGCGGGTGGTGAAGGATCGGTTGTATTGCAAAACGTGAAGTCCCAATCCGGAAATTACGGTTACAATGCAGCAACTGGCGAATACGGCGATATGGTAAAGATGGGTATTTTGGATCCAACCAAAGTTACCCGTAGTGCTTTACAACATGCCGCTTCCATTGCTGGCTTAATCATTACCACAGAATGCACCATCTCCGAACTGCCTAAGTCCGATAAGGACAGCATGGCCGGCGCTGGCGCTCACGGTGGTATGGGTGGCATGGGCGGAATGGGTGGCATGGGCGACATGATGTAATCAATACATCCTTGTTTCTTGTGTCGCTTTAAAAGCGCACACTATACCAAAAAGCCTCCCCTAAAAAGGAGGCTTTTTTATTTTTAACATAAATATTGCGGGATCTAAACTTTTGAACGGTGATATGAGTGGCAAACTGCTAGAAACCTTTGTTTTTACACAGTTGGCTGCGCTGATAGAGGCACAAGAGGATAGCTATAGTCTCTACCATTATAGAGACAGAGAAAAAAGGGAAATTGATTTTTTACTAGAGAATGAAGAAGGTGATATCTTAGGTATTGAGGTTAAGGCGGGTTCAGCAGTGACGCATGAACAGTTTAAGCATTTAAGGTGGTTTGCTGAAAATATAGCAAAAAATCAACAATTTATTGGTATTGTGTTATATACCGGTGAAAATGTGGTGCCTTTTGGAGAAGGTTTTTGGGCTGTTCCCATGCATTTAATGTGGTCGTAAGAATAGCCCTATCGTAAAATTATTTGCACTAGCCAGACAAGGGAACCGATAAATAATAGCGCTATAAGAACGCCTATTCCTACATAGACCCACCAAGGATGTCCATGTTCAAAGTCCCGTTCACGGGCTTTTTGGCTTTGCACCCCAAAAAAGGCACCCAGCACGCTGAGCAGGGTTTCTAGTACATTGGGTTTTTGTGGCCGAGGTGTCTTGTTGTTGGACATGTGCTTATAGGTAAGACGCCAGACGGGTCATGATTTTGGCAGACAGTCGCATCATGGTGGGGATACCAAAAGGCAATGGGGCTCCCCCGTGGGCAAAAGCATCGTGGGCATGGTGTTGCTCGTCTATTTGCATTTGTTTTACAATGGCGCGACTTTTTAGGTCGCTTGCGGGTAATTTATTTAAATGTCCTTGTAAGTGTTCTGTAACCTGGTTTTCAGTTTCGGCTAAAAATCCTAAGCTGATTTTATCGCCACATAAGCCAGCAGTGAGGCCAATTAAAAAAGAGCCAGCATACCAAAAGATATTCAGTCGACTGGTTTTTCCACCCAGGCTTTTAATCCGTTGTTCACACCAATTAAGGTGGTCTGCTTCTTCATAAGCTGCTTGTCTTAAATGTGTCTTTAGGGTAGGCTTGCGTGCCAACAGGGCTTGGCCTTGGTATAGGGCTTGGGCACAGACTTCGCCAGCATGGTTAACCCGCATCATACGAATGGCGGATTGTGTTTCCTCTGGATTTAATGCGCTATTTTCCTGTATATCGCCGGGATTAGGGCGACGGGGGGGCGGTGTTGACGCGCCGGGTAAAAAAGCGTTAAGACAATCGGAAAACCGAATAATAACTTGATCGATTGGGGTATAACATCGCATACTGATTATGCTAGCACACAAGGTGAGGTTTATAACATGAAAGGCGCGAATTTTTTTAATATTTTTGCCAGTTCCCCGATTAAGCCCATTCAAGAACACATGAATAAGGTGGTTTCTTGCGTGGAACTGCTACAAGAGTTTATGGCCTATGCCGTGCTACAAGAGTGGAAGACGGCCGAAGGCGTGCATCATCGTATTCTTGCCTTAGAAAATGTTGCAGACGATTTAAAGCGGGAAATTCGTCTACATTTGCCGAGCAATATGTTTATGCCAGTGAATCGGATTGATTTGCTTGAATTGCTCACGATGCAAGATAAAATTGCCAGCAAAGCCAAACATCTGTCTGGTTTAGTGATGGGCCGTCGCATGGTCTTACCTCAGGTAGTGGTCGAAGATTACCAACAGTTTTTGGCGCGTTCGATTAAGGCCGTAATGAAAGCAAGAAAAGCCATCCATGAGCTGGATGAATTGGTGGATACAGGATTTCGTGGGCCAGAGGTCTTACGTGTAACTAAGATGATTCAAGAATTAGATGACGTGGAGCGTGAGACAGATAAGCTAGAGTTTAAGCTCAGAAATGCCGTTTTTGAGCTGGAGTCAGCTTATAATCCTTTAGACGTTATTTTTTGGTATAAACTGATCGACTGGACAGGAGAACTGGCTGACAGGGCACAGCATGTTGGGTATCGATTAGAAGTCTTGTTGGCACAATAGATAAAAAAATCCCCCCATCCTTGGGGGGCTAATTTTTCTTCCATGAAAAGCGTGAAGACAGCCTTAGTAAGCGGCAGCAGTCTCTTGTTTAGCGGTGGCCTGTTGTATTTGCAGTTTTTCTAGTTTGCTGAGTAAGCCAATGACGGTTTGTTCCCATTCGTTTTGCTGTTGTTTGAGTTCAGTATTGGCTTGTTGTAGACGAGCATTCGCTTGTTCGGACTCATCTACCTGCAAGTGCAACAATTCAACAGTTTCGATAACCTCATTGATTTTGGTTTCCAGTTTTTGTAAAGAGATATTAATCATCGCTGTGTTCCTTAGCCTGTACCATGAAGATGCTTTATAAGCATAGTCATGATTCTCAAAAAATGTCATCTAACTTAGATTTTTTGATAGTTAAGATTCAAACAAAGTTTCTGACATAATCCCTTTTTCTTGCATAATGACCCGCAACATTTTAAGTGCCTCCACTTGAATTTGGCGAACACGTTCGCGGGTCAGTCCGACTTCAATACCCACTTCCTCTAAGGTGGCCTCTTCAAAACCACATAACCCAAATCTTCTGGATAAAATGGCGCGTTGTTTTTCGTTTAATAAATTGAGACATTCCTCTAACTGTTTCTTTAAGTTTCTGTCTTCAATAATCTCTGCTGGCCCGTGGTTATTCTGATCAGCCAAGGCCTCTAAGAGTGGTTTATCTGTGTCGTCACCCATTGGCGTGTCAACCGAAAGTGTGCGTTCGTTTAATCTTAAGAGACGGTTTACATCCTCTGGCGATTTGTTTAAAGCAAAAGCAATGTCTTCAAAGGTAGGTTCGTGATCGAGGGTTTGTGTGATTTCCCTGGCTTTTCTAAGATAAACATTCAATTCCTTGATAATATGAATGGGTAAACGGATGGTACGCGTTTGATTCATGATGGCCCGTTCTATGTTTTGTCGGATCCACCAGGTGGCATAAGTAGAAAATCTAAATCCTCTTTCTGGATCGAATTTTTCCACTGCTCGAATTAAGCCCAAGTTTCCTTCTTCAATTAAATCGAGTAAGGCTAAACCGCGGTTCAAATAGCGGCGCGCAATTTTAACCACCAAACGCAGGTTGCAACGGACCATATGGTTACGCGCAGAAGCGTCCCCTTTTCGGGATAAACGCGCATAATGTACTTCTTCTGCCGCGGTGAGTAAGGGGGATGCACCAATTTCAACCAAATAGAGCTGAGTCGGATCGGCATCGCTTTGACGACTCGATTTTTTTATATCAGCGTCACCCGATTCCCACACTAAGTTGACCAATGGATCGATCGCGGGAATGGCGTCTTTTAACCCTAAGTCGCTGTCTATGTCATCCTCTTCTTCAGTAGGCTCTATTTCAATGGTCTCTAAAATAAGCTGCTCTTCTTCTGCAACCATGTGCTCCCAATCCTTGAGCATAAATTCTCCCTTGTCCATAAACACGAATTGTTTATCTGTTGATCTTAATAATTTAAAGACCAAGCAAAAAACATACCAATTGATTTAAGGTTAACCAAATAAGGGAAGCCCTGGCAAGCTTTATGATATAATAGGCGCAAAGTAGACCATTATAGTATGCGTTTTGTGTCATACTGTCTATAATTGGTAACAAAGCTGTCTTAACAGCTGAGCAGGGAGTGTGTGTGACGCGATCAGAGTTGGTGAGCTGGATTGCTGGGCAGTCTCGTTTTTTAGATCAATCCTTGGTCGATGATGCTTTGCAAGAGCTATTGCAGTATATTGCAGACAGCTTAAGACAAGGCCATCGCATCGAAATTCGTGGGTTTGGATCTTTTTCTCTGCGTCATCGTCGTGCAAGAGTTGCCCGAAACCCCAAAACAGGCGTCGAATTCCGTACGAAAGAAAAGTACATCCCCCATTTTAAGCCTGGTAAGGCGCTAAGAGACGAAGTTAACGCAGTCTATTTAAGAGAGAAGAAAGGGGGGTAGGGATGCGCATTAAAAAAAACATCATTGTGTGTGCTTCGGTGTGTGTTATATGGCCACAATTGGCGCTTGCCGCGTTGGTTAAACAGGAGACAAATACAAAGGCATGGTATGGCAATGGGCAAACAACCCCATTTTATAGGGCACTCAATGGGAGCGAATCTTTAACACCCGATGAAGTCAAACGCATAGAAAAAATGTCTCCTGCCAAAGATTACGATCGCCCATATGTGCGTTACGATGTGGCCTTGGGCCGTAAAAGTGTGAGCGGCATACTCAATTTATCTGACAATTCTTATTCTCAAGCACAGGCACAAGTCAATCAACCCAGTGTCAGAAATAATCAGCGGAATTCGCTGTTTGCGGTTGGATATGATTGGAACCCTTTCCGTTTTGATGTTGAGTATGTCTGGACAAAAAAGTTTACTTACAGTGCCAATCCTGTGTTTAAATCTCCTGCCCCGGCAATGTCATTGAATGCGGTGATTTCTAACAAAGTATTGTTGATGAATTTTTATTTAGATTATCGGAGTTTTGCCGATCATATTTATCCGTATGCCATGTTTAGTGCCGGAGGCGTTTACAATACGGTTCAAACTACCCTAACCAATCCCCAGGCGGGCAGAGGATTAACGCCAACCACGCATAATTTTAGTCTTGCTTTTGGTGGTGGGGGTGGCATACGCTTAGGTGTCACCAGAAGTCTCTTTTTTGATTTACATTTTCGGTATGTGAAAGCAGGGCATGTGAATTTTAGACCAGAACCCAGCATGTATTTAAGAGGCAACCATAGCTTTTATTGGTACGGTTTGGGATTGATCTATCTACTGTAAGCGACTTAAGGCATAGCGTGCCAAGGCAATGGCACCTTCTTTAAACGTGCTATTGGGCAAAACAGACAGCGCTGCAATGGCTCGATTCACCGCATGTTCAGCGACTGTGTAAGCTTGTTGAATCGCATCGCTGTGGCGTATAGCGACTTTAATGGCGTTAATCTGTTCTTGCGTTGGTGTGCTGGACAGAATGCTGGAGCGAATAAGCGCTTTTGTTTCGACAGAGCCTTGCTCGTACAAATACAGCAATGGCAGGGTCACTTTTCCTTCTTTTAGGTCTTGTAAAGGATTTTTACCCAAGGTTTTATCATCGCTTTGGTAGTCTAAAATGTCGTCTACAATTTGAAAGGCGAGACCCACTTGTAGGCCATAATTGGCTAAACCTGCTTCTACAGCCTCAGGCATTTCTGCCAAGATAGCCCCCAATTGGGCTGCGGTTTCGAATAATTTTGCTGTTTTCGACTGAATAATCTTTAAATAATTCGCTTGGCTTAGCTCAGGATTGTGGCGATTGAGCAATTGTTGGGCTTCTCCTTCAGCCAAACAATTGGTTGTATTGGCAAAACAATCCATGACACGTAATTGTTTGGTGTGGGTCATAAGCTGAAAAGCGCGAGAGTATAAAAAATCGCCCACTAAAATGGCGGCTTCGTTGCCAAAACGGGTATGGGCTGTTGGTTTACCCCTGCGCAGTGCGCTATTGTCGACCACATCATCGTGTAATAAGGTGGCTGTGTGAATATATTCAATCACCGTTCCCAGGGTAATATGGTCTTTTCCCTGATAACCGCAGGCACGTGCGCACAGTAAGAGCATTAGGGGGCGCAGACATTTTCCCCCTTGAGAGAAAAGATGGTCGGTAATTGTATTAACCAGCTGTGCTGTTGAGTGTGTCTGTGTTTTTATTGAAGACAGCAACAACTCAAAATCAACACGCACGGGTTCGACAAGCACATCGAAGGCGCTATGCTTGGATAAACTTGTCTTATCAGTTGAATTCAAAATACACAAACAAAAACAAAAACGATTGTATATTAAACCAAGTGTTAAAAGCAATTTATACCTGGATTGAGTATTAGTTGACTTGCTTAAGATTAATTTGTCAAGATGAGGTGCTCTCTTCCAATAATATGGTTTCATTTACGCAAGGAAGCGTTATGCCACTGTTTCGGAATTTTTCTCGCTATCACACTGCTTCTGACGAAGCACTCAGCTTTTTAGACGATTCACAAACTTGGATACCGCTTGAGGTCTATAACCTCTATCGAACGGCTATTGCTGCCATTTTAAATTTACTGTTTTTGTTGACGAGTATTCCTGAATTCAGTAAATATTTTGATATTTTGCCCAGCAAAATGCCCGCTTATCTGGGAGTTACTTTATACAGTTACCTGGGATTCAGTTTGGTTTGTCATTTGTTTACAAAAATACGGCAACCAAGGTATTGGATCCAAGCACTTTTGCAAATTTTGGTTGATATTCTGGTTTTTACCTTGTTAATGCAGGCAAATAAGGGGCTCGCTACAGGATTATCCACTTTATTGGTGATTGTGATTTGTGCTGCCAGTGTTTTACTGTCTAGTCGTCTGGCATTTTTATGTGCAGCCTTGGCAACCATTAGCGTGCTTTTAGACCAAATTTTTCAGCAGATTTTGGGTGGATTTTCCCAAACAAACTACCCGCAAGCGGGTGCGCTCGGCATGGTTTTTTTTGTTACCGCAGGGATTATTAAATTTTTCTCAAAGAAATTGGCGATGAATGCCCAATTGGTTTTTGATAACCAAGTTGCGGTTAGGCGTCTGCAGCGCTTAAGTAGCCATGTTGTAGAGCGTGTGAAGATAGGTACACTGGTGATAGATGAAGAAGAGCGTGTTACCTTAGCCAATGCTGCTGCGATACAGTTACTTAAAACACAGCGCACTGCCATAGAGCAAGCAGCGTTAGCAACCTTGTTGCCTACTTTGTATCAAAAAGTGGCGCGTTGGAAAAATCATGAAAAAGAAGCATTTTCACCTTTTTCTTTGACGGAAAAAGGGCCAGTGGTGGTCATTAGTTTGCATTCACTCAGTGATGTGTATGGAGAGAGTACGCTGATTTTTATAGAAGATTTATCCGATCACCTAAAAGAATCTCAAGAAATGAAGTTGGCTGCCATGGGACGATTAACAGCGACAATTGCCCATGAGATTCGGAACCCTTTAATGGCTATTTTTCACGCTACCCAATTGCTTTCAGAGTCGAAGCACTTAGGTGAAGAAGAGAAACGCTTATTGAATATTATTGAGGACAATACGAAAAGAACCAATGCGGTTACGCAAAATATTTTACTGTTGTCTCGGGCCAAACCGTCAGAGCCGAGTCATATTCAGTTAAAAGATTGGTTAAAGGATTTGTTAGAAGACTTTAAGTTGCCAAATGCTGTGCCATTGCAGGCAAAAATCAAGGTGCCAGCCAGTTTATCTGTCTGGTTTGATGCCGATCAATTAAGACAAGTGCTGGTTAACTTAATAGAAAATGGTGCCCGGTACAGCCTACAAGCCTGTGGTGAGGCCAAGCTGGTATTAGAAAGCGGCTTCACGGAGGATGGTCAAACACCTTATTTGGACATCATTGATTTTGGGCCTGGGGTTTCTGAAGAACTGGAGTTGGCCATTTTTGAGCCATTTTTTACAACAGATCAACGAGGTAATGGCTTGGGCCTGTTTATCGTGAAATCGTTGTGTGAATTGAATAAAGCCCAGATCCGTTATCAAATGGATAAACAACATAGGAGTTGTTTTCGTATCACATTTTCACATACAGGTGACGCATGAAAAAGCCTTGTGTTTTGGTTGTAGATGATGAGCCCGATTTAAGAGAGCTTTTAGGGATTACTCTGGCACGATTGAATATGTATGCCTGTAAGGCCTCTGATGTGGCAAGTGCTAAAAAGTGTATAGAGTCGCAGTCTTTTGATTTATGCTTAACTGATTTGCGTTTGCCCGATGGCAGTGGTTTGGATTTAATCACCTATATTCAACAAAAAAGCCCTAATACACCCGTTGCAGTCATTACCGCCCATGCGAGTGTGGATACGGCGATTCAAGCCTTAAAGAATGGCGCGTTTGATTTTGTCATGAAACCCATTGATATTCAATTACTGAGAAATTTAGTTAAAACAGCGGTAAAAATAAAAGATTTGGATGCTAAAAAATATGGCGAAGACAAGTTAATTGGTGAATCGGAAGTCATTCAGTCTTTAAAAAATAAAATTGTCCGATTGGCCAGAAGTCAGGCGCCTATTTATATCAGTGGGCCTTCTGGGGCTGGCAAAGAGCTGGTGGCCCGTTTAATCCATGAATCGGGTCCCAGAGCAGACAAGCCGTTTATCCCTGTAAATTGTGGGGCCATTTCTCGTGAGCTGATGGAAAGTGAGTTTTTTGGCCATAAAAAGGGCAGCTTTACAGGGGCCATTCAAGACAAGGTGGGTTTTTTTCAGGCGGCCCAAGATGGTACCCTTTTTTTAGATGAGGTTGCAGAATTACCGCTAGACATGCAGGTTAAGCTGTTACGCGCCATCCAAGAAAAGGCGGTGCGTCCCGTTGGGAGTGCAACAGAAGTGGTTGTTGATGTACGCATACTCAGCGCTACCCATAAAAATTTAAAGGCCTTGGTTGCCGAAAAATTGTTTAGGGAAGATCTGTTTTATCGTATTAACGTCATAGAAATCGTTGTGCCCAGTTTAAAAGAGCGGCAGTCTGACATTCCCTTATTGGCCAATTATATCTTGGATACTTTTGCTCAAAAAATGCATATTAAAAAGCCAGTGCTAGAAAAAGGGGCCTTGTTGGCATTACAACGCCATGCTTTTCCGGGGAACGTGCGTGAATTGGAGAATATTCTAGAGCGGGCCGTTACCTTGTGCGATCATGGCGTGATTACCACAGAAGCCTTGCAATTACCGGAAGGCTCGGTGCATTTATCCGCAGAGAATGCGGGGATAACAGGTGGGCATATCCCGGTATTTGATTGGGAACAAGAAAGTTTAGAATCTTACTTAGATAATATTTCTCGAGAAGCGATTGAGCGTGCTTTGCAAAAAACCAAGGGAAATAAAACGCTCACGGCGAAGTTGTTGGGTATGTCGTTGCGCGCTTTGCGGTATCGCTTAAAAAAGTTGGGATTGGAATAGCTGGGCTGGGGTGCCTCTTAACAGCAGTGGGTCTGCGTGGTACCATAAATCATGAACGTGCAATTGTTGAAATCCACTACATTAGTTAGTTTGATGACCCTTGTTTCTCGAGTGCTGGGTTTTGTGCGCGATATGGTAACTGCCTATCTCTTTGGGCCAGGAATAGGGGTAGATGCCTTTGTTGTGGCCTCTAAAATCCCGAATTTTATGCGTAGATTGTTTGCCGAAGGCGCTTTTTCCCAAGCCTTTGTGCCCATTTTGTCTGAATATCGTCACCAAACAGATATGGCAACCACACGCTTATTTATCGACAGGGTGACGGGGGCCTTGTCTACAGTGCTCTTCTTCGTTACCGCGCTGGGTGTTTTGGCTGCACCCATGTGGGTCATGATTTTTGCACCAGGGTTCAGTGACGATGTGCAAAAATACACGCTAACCGTAGAAATGTTGCGTATCACCTTTCCTTATCTGTTGTTTATTTCGCTTACCGCGATGGCAGGGGGTATATTAAACGCCTACGGGCAATTCGCGGTGCCTGCTTTTACCCCTGTTTTTTTAAATCTAAGTTTGATTGGGTCGGCACTCTGGTTGGCGCCTTATTGTGCGGAGCCCATCGAAGCATTGGCCTGGGGTACTTTTATTGGGGGTCTTGTTC
>JBEAUL010000036.1:0-2537 GCA_041161475.1 Pseudomonadota bacterium
AAATAATTCATGGTTAATGGTTGAAATAAAACACCCGAGGCAAAATAGTATGTTGGTAATTTATCATGCTCATCTTGAGACAGCTTTTTAGTTTGATGTGGCGTACAATCTAATAAAACAGAAATGGATACTAATTCCCCTTGTCGTAAAACCTCAAGTTCAATGCTGTCACCAATATAATGCATGTGAAAAAGATGTGTAAAATCAACTTCTTCTTCAATGCCTGGCAAATTAACCTTACCTTCATTAGAAATAGGAAAACCCGATATTGCCAACAGGATATCATCTTTCTTTAGTTTTAAAGCAGCATCCGACAATCCATCTATCTGCGATATCAATACACCCGTTTGTTCTGTATCCATCCCATAATGACTTCTTAGATACTCATTTTCTAGCTCAGTTATTTTAATGGGAAGCTCCGGAAATCCTTGATAACTTTTTTCTTGAAAGCATTCTTGTAAAAAATGATTCAAAATTGGTGCAGGGATAATATAACCTAAACTTTCCCCATCATCCCTGCCTTGAAAAGCAACGCCAATGACTTTTCCTTCTGAAAACACAGGGCCACCACTGTTACCAGGATTAATAGCTGCATCAATTTGGATTTGCAGCATTTTAACGCGACCAATTTCATATGTACCCGATTCAACACGAGAAACAATGCCTTCTGTGACAGACAAACCATCCCCACCAATAGGGAACCCCATCACCTTAACGCTTTCTTGTAGAGCAACCATATCCCCTATTGCAACTGGTTTACTCTGCTGTTGAAAAGCCAAATCTTTTACAGCCAAGATAGCCAGGTCTGACTGATAACACACTTGCAAAGGCACTGCAGTATATTTTTTATTTTTTCCAGCAATTCTTACTTGTATATATTTTGAATCGCCTGCAACATGTGCATTTGTAACGATATAATTTGTTGAGTTATGTTGAATCACAAAGCCAGAACCGGTACATTCTTCTGCGCTAGATCCAACCCAAGGCTCAGCGTAATTCGCAGACTGATGAGTTGCAAATATTTTAATGAGAGATTCAGATGAAACTTCTTTTTTATTTTTGTTACGAGAAAATTGACTAAGAAAAACGCTTTGTGGTTTTTTTTCGAAAAGAGAGGTCAGCGTGCTAATGCTATCCGATGACTCAATTTTAAGATCGTCTGGTGTATCCATCATCATAAAGAAATTCCTTTTTACTGTATCTCTTTATGATGATACTTTTTTCAGATAGCCGAATCAAGCTTAATGTGCGAAAGCGTATTTTTCTCTGCGCACCATCTTTCTATCGAAGCCATATTGTTCTGTTAATTGGGTAAATGTTGTATCTATCATGCCAGGATTGCCACATAAGTACACAATATCTTCTTGGGGATTCAGCGCTAAGCTTTGCAACTGATCTTGGACATAGCCTGTTGACTCAAAAGTGGCATCTAGCGATTCATCCTTTTCACGACTATAGGCAACATGAAAATGAAAATTTGGAAACTTTTCTGCAAACGCTAGGAATTCATCTTTAAACAAAGCTTCTTCACGCGTTCTCACACCCAATATCAAATGCACTGATAGGGGCTCTTCTTTGTTACTCAGCCGTTGGGCCAAGGTTGATAGCATACTACGATACGGGGTGACACCTGTGCCGGTAGCAATTAAGATATAGCGTTTTGGTTTTTCTTCTTTTAAAACAAAAAGGCCATGAGGACCTATTGCCGTCACTGTTTCACCTGGCTGCAAGTTAAATAACAGTGTGCTGGCGATCCCACCTTCAACATAGGCTGCAGACAACTCTAAGCGGTTTTCTTCGCTGGGCGCATTTGCAACGCTATAGCTTCTGTGTACTTTTTTACCATCCGCCACCGGAATATGCAGGGTAATAAATTGTCCGGGCTGATAGCGAGGTACCGTGCCATCTTCTCGTGAAAAAACAAAGTGCTTAACAAAGGGGGTAATTTTTTCTGCTGAAATAAGTTTCAGCGTATAGGTTAATTGAGCCATTATACTAACTTCTTTTAAATCAGGTGTTGAGGATTTTAAGGAATAAAATCATTGTATTATGCCCTAGTTACCGTAATCCGGGCAAGCATAAAAATGCGTGTAATAGCTTTTACCTTAATAATTGCTTACTGATAGAGATTGACAGATACCTTACCTGACAATACCATACGGGCTGAGAAACATAAGTTTACAAACAGTAAAAGGCAAAACAGTCACATGGCACAGATTGATAAACTAGAAGACAAATTAATGCACTACACAGGGAAAGCCATTGCTGATTATCGCCTAATCCAACCAGGAGACCGCGTAATGGTCTGCTTGTCTGGCGGGAAAGACTCTTTCACTTTGCTCACTGTCTTAAACCTGTTAAGACGCAAGGCCAAAGGAAAATTTGAACTGCATAGCTTCACTTTAGATCAATCTCAACCTGGCTGGAATGACACCGCTTTACGCGAATACCTTGAAAACCAAGAGATCCCTTATACCATCCTTACAAAAGACACTTATAGTATTGTTAAAGAAAAAACAGTGGGCAAAACATATTGC
>JBEAUL010000066.1:0-2880 GCA_041161475.1 Pseudomonadota bacterium
ATCGGGTAAAATCAAAAAGCGGTTTGAATAAATCCATCCTAGATCAAGGTTGGTTCGAATTCAGGCGTCAATTAATGTATAAACAAGTATGGCGAGGAGGTGAGGTATTACTGGTTAACCCTAAGCATACCTCTCAGCAGTGTCCAGAAGCGTGTGGACATATTGCCAAAGAAAATCGTGTTAGCCAAAGTCAATTCTGCTGTGTTCGTTGTGGGTATAAAAACCACGCAGATGTAGTGGGTGCGATAAATGTGTTAAGGGCAGGGCATGCCCGGTTAGCCTGTTCGGGTAATTAAAAATTACTCGAGTTTGCATAAGCAAATCGAATACTCAATAGAGTGTGTTGGCAGGAACCCCTAGCAGCTATAGTAGCTGAGACTAGGAATCCCCATCATTTATGACGGGGAGGATGTCAATGGTAAACATGGATAAGAGAGGTAGGGTATTCACATATGTTAAATAAATTAAAAATAAGATGTGGCTGGACTTGCCTAGCATATGCGTTAAAGGCACAGATTGAAAAAGGGGAGTACGCACAAAACCAAAAACAGAGAGACTTTTTGGGAAAGATGCTTGATTATGCTAGAGAAATGGAAAATACAGCAGTTCCTAAAACAGTGTTATATTCAGATGATCTTTTTTTCTACATTCGATCTTTAAGCTACGCCGAAGTCACTGGTGTTTTACTCCCTATTTTTAAACGCATGACGAATTGCATGCCTATGAATATGGAGGACAAGCCCTGGTTTCTCTCTATTGACATGGGTATTACACTTGAACGTCAATCGATTGTTTCGAGTACAAAACATGGATTCAATCGATACGAGTACACTTATATCGAGACAGATCCAAGAATTGCACTGCAGCTTAAGCGGGCGATACTTGAAAATTCGTTTGTGAAAAAATCGACAGTCTCTTTACATAACCTAAGACGAGTGGAATCCAAAAAAAATCAAGTAAGCGCATCATTTTCTAGCCAAGAAATGTTTTTAAAGAAACCTAAATTTCAAGAAATATGGTATGCATTGCTTGAATCGATATTACGCGTGTATACATTTTTATCCGACTATATTGTCGCGATAGTTGTTCGACCTTGTGCAGTGAAAATAATAGATTCGCCAGATGCTAGTAGTATACAAAAAGAAGTATGCAATCGTATAATTAATGAAAAGTGTATTGAAAAGGGTGTGCCAAACAAGCAATCATTGCAAAAAATATTGGATGGAATCGAATATTTTACTGAAATTCTTGAAAGACATTCAGTCATTAGCCTAGAAACTGTTCGATTGGAAGATGCCATGATTATTTCAGGTCATCCAGAAAAAGCGCAACAGAGCGCACCCAGTGTTTATACTCAAAGTGAATTGGATGATTGGATTCAGGCAAAAGGCTGTAGACGGGGTACTTTACGCCAATCAGATAACAAACGTCACTATGACCGTGTTTATGCGGATATTTACCTAGGTTTTTCTTATTTAGTAGATCTTTCGAATCAAGGCAGTTTAGATCCAGAAACAAACGAAAAAATAATGAATAAGATTTTTAATCTTTTGCAAAAACTAGATTCAAGAGAAATTGAGCATAATGATTTTTTACGTTATGTTTCTTATTTTTTTGGTCCAGAACCCATTTTTAAAAAAACTTGGGTGTGTCCTTATACCCGATCTGAATTGCCAGAACAGGTAAAAATAACCCCTTTATGGGATTTTATTATGCCATTCTTAACTACTGCTTATCAATTTTTAAGGCAACAAGAAGGTAAAATCTCTGATCAAGATAGGCAGATAGCATTTGTATCTCAACAACTAGAGACGTTTAGAGAAAAATATCTCGACTGTATGTCTGTTAATACTATTTTAAAGATAGGGGAAGAGCAAACAGTGCAAACAGCGCTACGACAAATACAAGTCGCTTTATCCAGTGGTTCGGATAAAGAAAAGGAATGCTTAAAAACAGTGCTTGAACCCTGGCAAATAAAACAATTGGTCGCGTTTATGCCGACATGTGTCGACAAAATATCATCCAATGTCTTATTTTCTAATCGAAATGCACTGTTATCCCTTTATAATACACAATCCCAAGTGAGCATCGAAAAAGAAGTACTTGATGAAAAAGAGTATGCAGAATCTCAATATTTGTCAGCCTTAGCATCAGGAGCAAGAGATTGTCGGTATTAATTTCGGTATTAATTAATGAGTGCGCTCGCATAGGTTGTGCTAATGGCAGTTGTATTGCAAGTATTTGGCAGATATTTGAGAGGAACATATAGCCCTGTTTGCCATTGACCACAGTATCTGGCAATTACTTTGGTTGTCGGATTGGGTACCAGTACCAAGCAGAGTCGAGTTTTGTTACCGAATCCTAGGCTATCTTGATAAAAGACATATAGAAACATACCCGTTCCTTGGCTACTGTAGGATCCGGCGTAAATTTCTTTAACGTTTGCTGTATTTGGGCTTGCAATCAGTGTTTCAGCCATGCTTTTGGGTAAAAAACCATTGATTCCGTAGTATTCTTCGTATTGCCTTGCATACTGATCTAACAAAGAAATCCCTTCTAATACTTTAGATCGCATCATCTGAGTGGTATAAGCTGATACAGCTAATGCGGCTAAAATGCCGACAATTGCAACAACGACAAGCACCTCGAGAATTGAAAATCCGATATTCTTTTTAATCAAGCAAACCTTATCCTCATTAAAAACGAGCGCCCATGATGTTGAGTATAGCACCCGGTCTGTGGTGTTATATGCTCATTTCAAGAGATTTATGCTACCCTTAACTAGATAGGCAGACGAGAAAAAATAATAAGCGTTACCTTGTCTACGGAATGATAGTTAAGGATAGGTCAATACAGTAAGGAATATCAATACATGGATCC
>JBEAUL010000104.1:0-10216 GCA_041161475.1 Pseudomonadota bacterium
TTTCTATACAAGACTGAAGAATACTGTATTCAGAAAGATAGGGTAAAAATGGATTTTTTTTGTGTAAATCGGCTATTATTTGACCAAGATAGCCAATATCCTGCGATAAATCTTGAAATAAAAAATTGAATAAAATACCCCAGTTTTTTTCAAATAAAACGGATGGGTAAAGCTTGTCACTCAAGTCATTTAGTAGTGATCGAAGCATTTTTTTGTACTTTTCATAATTTAATTCTGTTATTGTATTTTTTATTTGTGAGAATATAAAATTTTTTACAATCACTAATTCAACGAGTCTGGCAATTTCATTGGTGCTTTGTTTGTTTACTGCAATGTTACCACTTTCTTGGATTAACCTTATTAATTTTTTCATCCAGGGAGAATAGTTAAATATTTTTAACACAGGGAATTCTTTTGAGGATGCTCTGTTGAGTGAAAAGTCCTGTTTTTCAATATAGTTATTTGAGCAAACTTCTTCTTTGATAAATGAAAAAGCAATATCAGTATCTCTTTCTAGAAGGTCTAATAAAGAAACCCTGTTTTCTCCCTGTTGAATCACCGTATGCTCATTGATTATATCAAATAAATTTTCTTGAAATTTCCAGATACTGTTGACAAAACGCATGAATATAAAGACTCCAAAACATAAGCTATTATTAGAAGAAATGCACTGATTGTGGATTCTAGCATGGTCTATGTTTTTGGTAAAGACTTCTATTAAATTGCTGTTAATAAGTGCTTTTTAAGCACAGCAATGTTATCGCGTATGCTGGCTGCTTTTTCAAAATCAAGATTACGCGCATGCGTGAGCATTTGTTTTTCTAAGGCTTTAATTTGTCCCGATAAAATTTTGATAGATCCAGAGATGGGAAGTTGCGTTAAGTCAGTGATGGGTTCTATTGCCACATCCACGCCTGTATCGAGTTGATGATGAATCGCTTTTTGGATAGTGCTGGGTGTAATCCCGTGGGCTTGATTATAAGCCGTTTGTTTTTCACGTCGACGCTTTGTTTCTTCAATGGCGCTTTGCATTGCTGGGGTGATTTTGTCTGCATACAAAATGGCTGTTCCATGAATGTGTCGTGCAGCGCGACCAATGGTTTGTATTAAAGAGCGTTCAGAACGTAAAAAGCCTTCTTTATCTGCATCTAAAATCGCCACCAGAGAGACTTCTGGTATATCAAGGCCCTCTCGCAGTAAATTAATGCCAATTAAAGCATCGAACTTACCTAGTCGCAAATCGCGAATAATAGCTACTCGCTCAAGCGCGTCAATATCAGAGTGGAGATATCTGACTTTAATCCCTTGATTGATAAAGTAATCAGTCAAATCTTCAGCCATTTTTTTCGTGAGGGTTGTAATCAGTACGCGCTCTTTCGCTTTTACGCGCACCTGTATCTCTTGTAACAAATCGTCCACTTGCTGTGTTGCTGGTTTTACCGTAATAGTGGGGTCGACCAATCCAGTTGGGCGCACAATTTGCTGAATCATGGCAGCAGAATGTCGTTGCTCGTATTCTCCAGGTGTTGCCGATACATAGATGGTTTGATGTCCGAGTGCTTCAAATTCATCGAATCTGAGCGGACGATTATCTAAAGCAGACGGCAAACGAAAGCCATAATTAACGAGATTTTCTTTTCTTGCCCGATCGCCCCGATACATGGCACCCAGTTGTGGGATGGTGACATGAGATTCATCAATTACCAATAAAGCGTCTGCCGGTAAATAATCAACAAGGGTGGGAGGGGGTTCTCCCGCAGAACGGCCAGATAAATAACGAGAATAATTTTCAACACCAGAGCAATAACCCAGTTCTAATAGCAGTTCAATGTCATATCGGGTACGTTGTTCTAAGCGTTGTGCTTCCACTAAGCGTTGTGCCTGTTCTAATTCTGCCAAACGCACGGTCAATTCGGCTTTAATCAATTCTATCGTTTCTAAAATGCGTTGCCTGGGGGTTGCATAATGTGTTTTCGGGTAGACAGTGAATCGAGGGACTTGTTTTAACATTACCCCTGTTAAAGGGTCGAACAAAGACAGTTTATCGATGTCATCACCGAATAATTCAATACGTAGGGCTTCTTTATCGGATTCTGCAGGAAAAATATCAATCACATCACCGCGCACACGATAGGTTCCACGTTCAAAAGCCACTTCATTCCGCTTGTATTGTAACTCAGTGAGTTTACGCAACAATTCACGTTGCTCAATACGATGTCCACGGTTTAAATGTAGCACCATCGATAAGTAGGCGTTTGGATCTCCCAGTCCATAAATGGCAGAAACAGTGGCCACAATAATTGAACGAGGCGTTTCCAGTAAACTTTTTGTCGCAGACAAGCGCATTTGCTCAATTTGTTGGTTAATCGAAGCGTCTTTTTCAATATAGGTATCAGAGGCTGGCACATACGCTTCTGGTTGGTAATAATCATAATAAGAAACGAAATATTCAACCGCATTTTCTGGAAAAAAGGTTTTCATTTCAGCGTATAATTGTGCGGCTAAGGTTTTATTGGGCGCTAAAATTAATGTGGTGCGTTGTACGGATTCGATAACATTCGCAATTGTAAATGTTTTACCTGAACCTGTTACACCCACAAGAGTCTGCTTGCTAACTCCCGATTGCAGTTGTGTGCATAGCCTCTTAATCGCTTCGGGTTGATCGCCAGCAGGACGATAATCAGTTATTAACTTAAATTGATCTTTCATGTCTATATTATCTATATAAAAGGCAAAAATATCAAACAGTTGAGGTGACAAGCTACAGTAAACCATGCCTGTAATTATAAAATTTTGTGTAAGGGGTTACGGATGAATATCGAAGAAATGATAGCAGGTATCGAGTATTTTGAAAGATTGTATCAGTTAATGGGCCTTGGGCAAAATGAAGAAAATGGAATCTTAGCACACGTTAGGGTTCATTGTCCTATTACACGTCGACGTTATGCCAGTATAGCCACCATCAATCAAGTTGCACGGCCATTTATTGTTGCTGTGCGTAATGCATTTTTGGCCAGACAAAACGATTTTGTGACACTAGAAAACATCGGTGCTTTAATGCAAAGATACAATGCCCTAATAAGCACGGCGATGGCATCAGAAGAGGCGAGTTGGAGAGGGGGGCATGAGATTTTATCCGCCTTACAAAGCCTTAATTATGGACAAAGAAGGCAAGAAGATGCGCCCACAGCAGAAGAGAATCCGAACCGAAATGTACGCCGAAGAACCGTTTTGCCTAATATTTTATCTGCCTATACTTCATGGCAACGATCGGTACTCTTAGGATATCGACGCAATCAAGCAGGATATCGCTTCAACGTTGCCTCAGAAGCAGCCAGAAACGATACGGCTTATGTCAATCAGCATCAATTACAAGATTTTGATCCCTCGGTTATGCCGGAGACAGTACAGAATTGGCAAAATAACATACCTGTTCTAGAAAATCCGGCTTTACCCAATGTTAATATGGTCTCTGCAGAAGCACAGTCCACAATGTCTACTCCAGAAGCCGATCACCTTGCTTATGCGCTGGATGTTGATCTAGAGGCATGGGGAGAATTGCCCAATGAAAATTATTTCTTAAATAATCAGATGACACAAGATCCAATTGAGGACACTGTGTGGGACAGTTTTTTTAGTGGCTTTGAGACAGCAGAGGTAAATACGGATGGATCAGAGAATATTTTAGGCATGCCACAACGAAATGCTTTAATTTTTAGCGATATGCCTTTTCTGAATCCAAGTTTACCCACTATTCAAGAAAACGCGGATATGCCACAGATTCCCCCACCCTTATTGCGTTTGCATGCGATAGATGAAACCACGCGCATGCCAAGACAACCGCGTGTAAGACCAGCTACGCCAACCCCTACCCCAGTGCATTCTCCAAACATACAAGAATTATATACGGGTAGCGAAGCCTTGACCATGCCGTTGTTGCCTAGAGGCACTTGGGAAGATGAAGTCGCCCGTAGCACCAACGCATCACAAGCCAATAACAGACAAAGGGAGACAAACGGCATTCGGCCAGGACCACTTACTTGGGCAGAAATTGTATCACAAAGCGATTCGGGAACCCCTGAACAAGAAAATACACAGACAGAAACATCCGTGGATGGATCGGATAATGACGCGCTGAATCAAGAAGAAACGCCTATCAGTATTTTACCCATTGAACGCAGAGAGATACTGGTGCCCGATGCCAATCATTTTGTTTACCAAGGACAACCTAGATTGACTAATTTACCTTTGGTAGAGCCATATTTACAAACATTGGCTTTACCGAGTATTCCAGTGATACAGCCTTACGATCCGAACAGTCATGCGCGACCCGATCTTATTTCAGAATCCTTTGTGCCACATGGAAATATTCGTGTCAGTGTTGCTCTTCAAATACCACAAGAAGAAGCCCAATTACCTATTGGGGTGTTAGAGAGGCTCGAAGCGCATGAATTATTAAGGGAGCGATTAGAGGTATTTATTAGCATTCAAGACAATCCCTGGGAAAATAATGCAGAAAGATTATTGCGCGTACATCCTTATATTCATCCTTTTGCACAACAAGACGATGAAAATGAACATACTGTGCAAGTCAGTATCGCGGAAATTGGCGGTCGTTTTTCTCCTTTTACCCAACATGTGGTTCAAACACATCATGGCGTTTTTTCCCCACAAAATATGCAGATACTGGGTTCGCTCAATTTTGAACGGACTTATGCCTTTTATTCTTTGTGCACCAACCCTGTCACTAATCGTATGGGGTTAACATTACATATATTGTTAAGTGATTTAAACCAGCGCTGGGTGTTAGATGCCCTACAAGACCCTCAGTTAAACAGCCTAGAAAGGTTTATCGAAGTGGTCGAGCTTATCAACACAATTAACGAGCACGATCGGTTGCCATTAGATGAACTCAGGTATCTAGCCGGTTTGCAAGTGCGTCCCATAGTGGAACACGAGTCTCTCAATGAATCTCAATATCAGTTGGCGATTGAAGTCAGAAGACCTTTATCGACAGCCATAACCTTAAGTGCCGAGAGACTGTTGTCACAAGAATTTTCAGGACAACACAGTGCCGGGGGGACAAGTTCAAGGCTAGAAAATGCCACCAATTCGGCAGGGCTTAACTTTATAGAAGCAGTTTTAGGAGCAGAATTTCGCCATGAATTAGAACCGAGCGCAAATCAGCGCTTGCAGATGTTGATACATAATTTTGCAGATTATTTACGCGAATGTCTGATCAATAATTTACAAGAAAATGAAACATTTTTAGGACAGTTAGATGCCAATGATTACAATAATATACAGTCTCCACATGTGTATTTTCATCGATATGCAGTGACCATGCGAGCTATTTTGCATAACCAAAAAATCCGCAGTGGCTATAACGAAGGGGTGTTATTAAGAGAGATTGCAGCTATTTGGTATAGTATCAGACACTTGCCGGTAGAAGCCCGTGAAAATTATATTAATAATATCACGATGCAAATGCATGAAATTCAAAGAGCCTATAATATTGCGCGGTTTTACCAACATTTCTTTTATTCGGATAATCGTACGCCAGAAGATTGGGTTGACGAAGAACGCAATAGGGTATTTTATATTAATCGTGCAAAAGACAGCTGGGTAAGGGTAGAAGAAAATATCGATCGCATTCGAGCGATGTTTATTAATCGGCCTGCCAGAGAAATACCAGATGAGCTGGTAGAGGATGAAACACTCAGTACGGAAACAAGAACCCTGATTAGGGCCCATTCTACGGCAGACACACGGGCAGTGCAGTTTGAAGACGTGAGACATTTTATTCTTGAGACAGTCGCTGAAAATACACAAGGAACGGTACGTATCACAGATGAAATGGCTGCCGTACAAATAGAAACACGCCCCAGACCTTCGGGACATGGACAAGAGAGAATCATTAGACGAACAGGCAGAGGAGTAATAGAAAACTTTTTGAGAATTATGGAACTGAGTAATAGGCTGTCTTATCCAACCAGCGCGATTGCAACAGATAATTTTTTAACAGATGCGGACAGTTGTGGTCCTGGTGCAGAAACCCGCTTGCTTGATATTGCCAATACCTTGCCAGAGATACGGGTGATCTCCATTTCGCCCCTACAGGCTACCCAGTTATTTCAAGAATGTATTATGGCCAGACTGTCTGCTTGGATTGAAGAAGAGATTGCAAGCCAGTATGCTGAAGTGGACTCTATACAGCAGTTGCTGATTCATCCTTCATTAACCCAAGAAGAACAGGTGATTTTATCAACATTATATGCCCCATTGCGTGATAGAATACGCAGTACCTTGCTTGAATTAAGCCAGAATAGCCCAGAGATTAGGGTCGCCATGACAGTTCGAAATCATAACAGTGGCCTGTTGGTATTAGATGAAGTCACAGACATTATGTTAGAGAATTTTAATATTTATAATATCAGTAACACGGAAAATGTCGTTGCAGAAGCACTCACCTTTATGCAATCGCGTGGTACATATCGCACGATACCAGAGGCGACCGTAGAAACGCTAGAAACGTCTGCGACTGGGGGAGAATATGAATCAGACGATGAAACACAAGACGCAGATGAAAACGCTGCATCAGAATATCCCGATGAAGACATGTCTCAGCTTAACCGCGGAAACCGGATGTAAGATGGATAGCAACACGGTATGGAAAGTCCTAAATCAACATTCCTGGCATTTTTCTAAACGATTGCCTGAGAGTGGGATTGTGATCACAGGGCAGGTAACCCCAGCGCCTATCCAGGGAACGGTTAATCGGATGACATGGCATGAGCAGGGTAGCTGGTCAGATCGGCATGATAAATCGTATGTCTGTAGTTTAACCCATGAGTATGTGCTAGAAGGGGATCGACTCCTGATTTATTCAGGACCTGAAACCACGGTATTGTTACATGAATTTTGTATCAAACCGTTTCAGCAGTTTCCAATCGTGATGCAACATACCCATTATTGTGGGCAAGATACCTATGCTTGTGAATGGATTTTTTTAAATGAGACTTCGTTTAGCATGCAGTACACTGTACTAGGGCCTAAAAAACAGTATCGTATTGAGGCCCTATATACAGCGATCTCATAACGCTTCTTGCTATCCCTTGTCAATGACTTGATTGAGTCGCGCAATACTGGCTTCTAGATTGGGCATGCTGGTGGCAAAAGACAACCTTAAATGTCCTGGCGCTCCAAAAGCACTGCCGGGGACCAAGGCCACTTTGGCTTCTTGAATAAAGAATTCTGCTAACGCCAGATCGTCTTGTATGCCAGGCATCTGATCAATTAAGCCTTGAAACTGCGGTAAAACATAAAAGGTGCCGTCCGCAGGCAGACAGGATACGCCCTTTATTTGGTTCAGTGAGGCCACGACATAATCGTGTCGTAATTTAAAGGCATGCACCATGCTGCTGATGGCATGCTGGTCGCCATCAAGCGCGGCTTCTGCGGCTGCCTGAGAGATTGAGCAAGGGTTAGACGTGCTTTGGCTTTGTATATTGGTCATGGCTTCGATCATCTCGCGCGGTCCTGCTGCATACCCAATGCGCCAGCCTGTCATGGCATATGTTTTAGATACGCCGTTGATAATCACTGTGCGAGACTTTAACGTGGGATCGAGGGTCAATACATTACAAAAAGGATCGGAAGACCAACGAATATGCTCGTAAATGTCGTCTGATGCAATCCATACCTGAGGATGTTTCTGTAATACCTGAATCAGTGCCCGAAGCTCTGCTTCAGAATAACAGATGCCAGTTGGATTAGAAGGACTATTTAGGATCAGTAAACGGGTTTTCGGCGTAATCGCTGCCTCTAATTGTTCTGGCGAAATTTTAAATTGTGATGCAATACCTGTCTGTAAAATCACCGGTGTTGCTTCTGCCAATAAAACCATGTCTGGATAAGAAACCCAATAAGGCGCCGGAATGATTACTTCATCCCCCGGGTTAAGTAAAGCCTGCATAAAGTTATAAATGCTCTGCTTGGCACCCGTAGAGACCAAAATTTCGTTGGGGGCAAAGTGTAACCGATTGTCTCGCTCAAATTTGTTAATAATGGCACGACGCAAACTTAAGGTCCCTTCAACAGCCGTATACTTGGTCTGTCCTTTTTGAATGGCTTGTATGGCAGCTGCTTTGATGTGCTCTGGGGTATCAAAATCAGGCTCTCCTGCGCCTAAACTGATAATATCCACCCCCTGTGCCTTTAAGGCATTGGCCCTAGCGGTAACAGCAAGCGTAGGGGAAGGTTTAATATGACTGACACGATTGGATAAATTGCGATTCAAGTGAAGATCTCCCGTATTTTCTATCTTATTTAGATGACTCATTATCCGAGGCCAAGCCCAAAAACACCACTAACCCCTTCAAATTTTCACACCCAGGATAGCCGTTTTTAACCCCCCAAGCAATCCACAGAGATGCAGGCAAAATCTCTCCATATCAGCGCCCCACAACCAACCCCATACCCTTTTACTACCTGTTTTGAATCTAAGGCAAAAAACCGACTATTTAGGGCTTGACGCTTAACCCCAATTTAGGATAACATGCCTCTCATTCCCCGGTAGCTCAGTCGGTAGAGCAAGTGGCTGTTAACCACTGGGTCGGCGGTTCGAGTCCGTCCCGGGGAGCCAGATAGCTTACTATTTTAATTCCCAAACACCCTTATTTGTTCGTAACTCATTGATTCTTATAGCGTTTCCATGGATAGGTGCAGCTACAATTATTCTCATCCAACCTTAAGATTTCCCATAAATCCGTGGTATCTTTGGGTGAAGGATTGGGTGAGTAAATTACGTCCCTCAACCTGCCAAAGAAGGCCAGTAACTTGAGGTAGATGTAATGTTAACTGACTTAAAACTAAAGAACCTAAAATCAACAACCAAGAAAACACGATACACCGATCGGGATGGTTTAACGCTAGAGCATTGGCCCAGCGGAACGAAATCCTTTATCTTTCGCTTTCAGTGGCAAGGAAAACCACAGACACTTACCTTAGGCAGATACCCCGCCATGAGCCTCGCTCAGGCACGCGAATTCATCGACAAATACAATATCCTGCTAGACCAAGGGATAGACCCCAGAGCCGCTTTAAAGGCCGAAGAAGAAACCAGACCGACCTTAAAATTTATTACTGAATCCTGGTTCGAGAAATATAAACCCAATTGGCGCGAATCTACCTTAAGGTCGCATAAGCGGAGCGTTTACCGCGATATTATACCGTTTCTAGGCGATAAGCTGCTGGATGACATCACCAAGGCCGATTTGTTGGCCATCATTCGCCCACACGAAGAACAAGGGCATTATGAGATAGCCCACCGCCTACACGATCGACTAAAAGCGATCTTCGATTACGCACTGGCAGCCAGCCTTACTTCAAACTATCCCTTCTTAGGCCTTAAAAAAGCCCTCACCCCCAAACCAAAAATCAAAAACCAATTGTGCATTAATCCCAATGAAGCACACCAAATGCTTGCTGCTTTAAAACAAGGCAAGGCCAACACAGTGATAAAACTGTATGTTGAGCTGCTGGCCCACGTATTTGTCCGCCCCCGTGAATTACGTCTGGCCAAATGGAGCGAATTTAATCTGCAAGATGCTGAATGGCATGTCCCGACTGAACGAATGAAGATGGATGCCCCCCACTGGGTGCCTATTTCATCTCAGGCAATGAAGATAATAAAAGAGTTGCGACTGCTAACCGGATTCACTCCCTACTTATTCACGTCTCCAGGTGCGAAAAGCACCCAACCCATCAGCGAGACCTGTGCGCGAAAACTGTTGCATAAGACGGGCTACAAGGGCCGTCACACCCTACATGGCTTTAGGGCCTTGGCGTCCACCGTGCTGCATGAACAAAGCGATTTTCGCATGGACGCTATAGAAGCGCAAATGGGTCATAAAATTCAGGGCGTCCGGGGCGTTTACCTACGGGCAGATTTTAAACAGGAGCGTAGGGCATTGATGGAGTGGTATAGCAGTTGGTTAGTAGCCAATCAAGGTGTGAGAGAAGCAAAAAAATGTCAATAGGAGCTATGAAAATGTTTTCAATTATTAGGAAGGATATTGAGCCTCATCTGCAACAAAAATTTATTGAAGAAGAAGTTTATAGAGTAGGTGTGGATCTATTTAAATTATTAGGATATTGGCTAGACAAACAGTGGGTCATGGACTTACTGTTTGATTGGAGTAATTATGTCGAACTT
>JBEAUL010000049.1:0-20153 GCA_041161475.1 Pseudomonadota bacterium
GTATAATAGCCCAACATAGTCGGTTAAAAACCAATTAAACCACATTGACAGAGGAATTTTATCATGGCCATTGAACGTACTTTATCGATATTAAAACCAGATGCTGTATCCAAAAATAATATAGGCAGCATTATTGCGCGTTTTGAGGAGTCAGGTTTGCGTCCTGTTGCAATGAAAATGGTACAGTTAAGCGTTGAAAATGGGGAAGCTTTTTATGCTGTTCATCAGGCGCGTCCTTTTTTTCGTGACTTAGTGAATTTCATGGTTTCGGGTCCTGTCTTGGTGATGGTGCTTGAAGGCGAGAATGCTGTCCTTAAAAATCGTGAAATCATGGGTGCAACCAATCCTAAGGAAGCCGCAGCTGGTACCATTCGTCGTGATTTTGCTGAAAATATTGATGAAAACGCGGTGCATGGTTCAGACAGCGCAGAAAACGCAAAAGAAGAAATTCAATTTTTCTTCAGCACAAGCGAAATCTGTCCGCGTAAACGCTAATTTGGGTACGTAAAAACAGGTAAGGCTTTTGTCGTGGAATCGCTTGAAACGCAAGAAACAATCAAAACCCCGCTGTTTGGGCTAACCCATGCAGAATTGGTGGCGTATTGTCATACGATTGGACAGAAGCCTTTTCGTGCAAAACAACTGTTTAAATGGATTTACCAAAAACAGGTGCTTAACTTTGATTTAATGTCCGATTTAAGCCAAGATTTTCGGGCACATCTAAAAGCCACTGCTTCCTTAACCTTACCTCCAATTGCGCAATCTAAATGTGCCACAGACGGCACACGAAAATGGCTTATCCAAGTGGGAGGGGGTAATCTGGTGGAAACCGTCTTTATCCCAGAAACCAAACGCGGTACCCTCTGTATTTCTTCACAAGTGGGCTGTAAGCTCAATTGCCAATTTTGTTCTACTGGAAAGCAGGGTTTTAATCGAGATTTAACGACCGCTGAGATTATTGCACAGCTGTGGCATGCAAAAGCCTTGGGCGCAACCATCACGAATGTCGTGATGATGGGTATGGGAGAGCCCTTACTCAATTTTGAGGCGGTGAGTCGTGCCCTAACCATTATGCGCGATGTGGATGGATTTGATCTGCCAAAACGTCGTGTCACAGTCAGCACAGCTGGCATGGTGCCTTATATTGATCGATTGTCTGCAGAAAATGATGTTGCCTTAGCCGTATCTTTGCATGCACCAAACGATGTGTTGAGGAGCCAGTTGGTGCCCTTAAACAAAAAGTATCCCATCGCAGTATTGTTGGCAGCGTGTAAACGATATGCTGCGCGCGCCAATAAAACCAAAATTACAATGGAATATGTGATGCTGAAAGGCGTAAATGATGCACCAGCGCATGCGAAGGAGCTCAGCCGTTGTTTACGCGATGTGCCGTGTAAAATTAATTTAATTCCTTTTAACCCGTTTCCAGGTGCTCCATTCGATCGCTCAACAGACGCACGTATTCAAGAATTTAGAACCATTTTAATGCAAGCAGGCTATGTCGTGACGGTTAGAAAAACGCGTGGAGACGATATTGACGCTGCTTGTGGTCAATTGGTGGGGAATGTTTTAGACAGAACCCGTAGGCAGGAACGTTGGCGAACACAGGGAGTTGAAAAATGGCAACAAGACAATGGGGTAGTAGAAAAAACAGCTTAACAGGAAGTCTCCTCGGACAAGCACTGTTTATGATGCTGCTGGGGGGGTTGTGCTTTGGTACGGTTGGATGTGGCCAATCTCGAGGGAATAATAAATCCGTTGAAAATGTGGCAGATGGCGATTTAAAGCCAGATTATGCGAATGCTGCAAAGATTTATGCACAACTGGGTTTGGCTTATTTGTCTCAAGGTCAGGTCGTGCGTGCAAAAGATAAGCTCACGTCCGCCTTAAAATATGGCCCTAAAAATGCAGAAGTGATTTCTGCTTGGGGCATTTATTGGGAACAGGTGGGCGATATCAAAGAATCGAACACTTTTCATGAAAAAGCCTTGCGTTTAGCAAAGCCAGATCAGAAAAGTATGGTTTACGATGCCTATGGCAGTTTTTTATGCCGGCAAGGGAAATGGCATGAAGCACAACAGGCGTTTAAGCAAGCCTTGTCTGACAGGCAGTCGCTTAAATTGCCCTTTGTTTACGAAAGTGCGGGCTTGTGCGCTGCAAATACGCAACACATAAAAGAAGCTGAAGAATACTTAACCAGGGCAGTACAGATGGACAACCAACGATCGCGTGCGGCTTTGGCTTTGAGCCAGTTAAAGATAAAACAAGGTGATTTTGTGTCTGCAGCCAAATGGTTGGGGCAATATGACAAGTATGGTCCGCAAACAGCGCGCTCAGTACTCTCTGCTTTACAAATTGCAGAGGGTTTGCATCAAACAGATCAAATTCATCACTTAGAATTGTTATTTAAACGGTCATTTTACAATACGCCTGAATATCTGGAGTATCGGCAGAATATGAAAACAGCCAAGACAGATTTTCAGGGACAATCTTAAAGTAAAACACTGAATATAATGTAGAGGTTAATGACGTGTCTGAAAAAGTCACTTCTTTACGCGGTATGTCAGATGTGTTGCCTGAACAGGCAGCGCAATGGCGTGCCCTAGAACGCTTGTGGGTCGGTATGATGGCGCAGTATGGGTATGGAGAAATACGCTTGCCTTTGCTGGAAAAGGTGGCCTTATTTAAACGGGCAATCGGTGAAGTCACCGACATTGTCGAAAAGGAAATGTTTACCTTGCAAGACAGGGATGGCGAAGGCATTGCTTTACGTCCAGAAGGAACAGCGAGTTGCATTCGTGCAGGCATTGAACAAGGATTACTGTATCACCAAACACAAAAATGGTGGTACCAAGGACCCATGTTTCGTTATGAACGTCCTCAAAAAGGCCGCTACCGTCAATTTCATCAATTTGGGGTTGAATCCTTTGGTTTTTCAGACAGTGACATTGAGTTAGAGCATTTTTTATTGGTTCAGCGCTTATTTAGGTCTTTGAATATATTGGATGCAGTGACCTTAGAGGTGAATAGCTTGGGCTCACTGGCTGCCCGTCAAGTATATCGAGCGGCACTGATTGATTATTGGGAAAAGCATGCGGAATCTTTAGATTCAGATGCCAAAAGAAGACTCTATACCAATCCCTTGCGTATTCTAGACAGCAAAGTGCCAGAAATGCAGCCATTGATTGCAAATGCACCCCAGTTGCAAGAATATTGGGATGCGGACTCTGCCACATCGTTTGCGCGATTGTTAGAAAAATGTGATGCCCTGGGGATTCGTTACCGTATAAACCCGCGCTTAGTGAGAGGCCTCGATTATTACAATGGATTGGTGTATGAGTGGACAACGACAGCCTTAGGAGCGCAAGGCACATTGTGTGCAGGCGGTCGTTATGATACTTTGGTCGAACAATTGGGTGGAAAACCAACGCCCGGGGTTGGTTTTGGTATGGGGATTGAGCGCGTTTTACTCTTGGTTGAACAGTTAAACCCCATGCACATCGATACAAGACCCGCGGTTTATGTTGTGTTCGAGGGTCCACAAACAGAAACAGTCGCCCTGCAATTGTCCGAAACATGGCGAGACAAATTACCAGATTTGCGTTTGGTTGTGCATATGGGGGGCGGTAGCCTAAAATCACAGTTTAAAAAAGCAGATAAAAGCGGTGCAAAATGGGCATTGATTTTAGGTGAAAGAGAGATCGAAACACAGACTGTGTCAATAAAATGGTTAAGACAAAGTGATAAACCTCAACACAGTATCGCCCAAACAGAGGCGCTGGATTGGTTTTCGCAATATTTACAGGGCAATGAGGAATAAAATAGCATGTTGCATCAGATCCGTGATTTATGGCGTAATCGCTTAAAAAATCAAAGAAGCCACAATACCTTTGTGATGATAGGCTTTTTTATCCTTTGCGTGGGTATTGCGTTTGGGATTGTGGAAGTGGTGCAACAGTATCATTTTAATGCAACAAAGCAGGCGTCTATTGCATACAGTGATATCCTCGAACAGATACAAGAAAAAGAAAAAAAAGCTGATCTGCATCAACAAGCCGATCAGCTGATAAAAAATTATCCAAAAACCATCTATGCCAATATGACGCGTTTATTGCTCAGTGAAATCGCATATCAAGAAGGACAGATGGAGCAGGCCAAAGGATATTTAAACGACATTGTAAACAATCCTAAAGAAACCCCTCTCTCGCACATTGCAAGGGTTCGGTTGGCACGTATGCTGACAGATGAAAAAAATTATACCGAAGCATTATCTCTTTTAACGAAGGCTTCGTCTAAAGGATTTGAACCCTTGTATGAAACAGCCAAGGGCGATATTTATATGGCAATGGGTTCGATTGAAGAAGCCAATCAAGCGTATAAAATGGCACTTCAATCGATGCCACAAGGGGCATCGGATGCTTGGTTACAAATTAAGCAAGCAGATATCGGGGGCCAAGGATGACCTTGTTGTATAGAATAAAAATAACGGCTGTATTGGTCATTGCACTGCTTGGTTTGTCTGCTTGTAATACCATTGAGCATCGCAGTGAGCGTATTCCATTAAGCCCTTTGCCAGCGATAGTAAAGCCTGATACTGACCTGTTGTCTTTATCCTGGCAACAATCTTTGGGTAGTCGTCAGCGTTGTCAAAAACCCGGGTTGGGGCTTGTGTTAGCCACAAGTTCAGACGCGTTATTTGTTGCAGAGTGCGATGGTCGAGTATGGTCTTTGGCCGTAGACAAGGGCACGATTCGTTGGGCGCATCACCTCAAAATCCCGATTATGGCTGGGCCTACGCTGGCTGGCGATGATTTAATTGTGACCACAAAAATGCCATCCACAATTGCCATCAATGCAAAAACAGGTAAAGTGAGATGGGATAAGCCAGATGCCAATGAAATACTTACGCCAGTGGGCTATTCTGGCGCGTATTTATTCAGCCATGCCTTAGATGATACAGTCATGGCACGCCGTGTGACAGATGGTCATACGGTATGGCAAACACAAAATCCGCCCCTAAACCTCGTTTTGCGTAAAAGCGCGCGTCCAGTGATTGCAGAAGACATGGTATTGGTGGGATTTGCCGATGGCAAGTTGATCGCTTTTGAGCAAAGTACAGGAACAATCCGTTGGATACAAGCGCTTTCCACTCCCATGGGGCATGATGAATTTCAACGAATGGTGGACGTCAGTGCGACACCGGTTGTGAGCGATCATCGCGTGTTTGCTGTTAACTTTCAAGGAAAGCTCAATGTATTGTCGACAGCATCAGGTGAAAAGTTGTGGTCATATCCCGTCTCTTCTTCTTCGGGTCTTGCTGTATCGCAAAATCATGTGGTGGTAAGTGATTCCCAAGGTATGGTGTTGGCACTAGACAGCAAAACAGGAAAAAATATCTGGACACAAGCTGGCTTGAGGGGACGTCGATTATCTGCACCAACGATTGTGGATGATTATATTTTTGTTGGAGATGAACAAGGCCAGTTACATGTGCTCGAGTTGTCTCGTGGGACCTATTTAACACGCGTAAAGGTGAGTGCGACACCCATTGAGGTAGCACCCGTGTGCATGGGTAAACGTTTATTTGTATTAAGCCAGGGAGCGGTTGTCAGTGCTTATATCCTGGGAGAAAAAAACGGATGATGCTATATAACAATAATGAGGGCGTATGATGGCCATGTTACCGGTTATTGCCATTGTTGGCCGCCCCAATGTAGGAAAATCGACTCTATTTAATCAAGTGACACGCACACGACAAGCTTTGGTTGTTGATTTACCGGGGGTGACCCGAGACAGACAATTTGGTGAAGCGTATATAGAGGGTCAAAAATGCATTGTGATTGATACAGGTGGTATCGCAGAGCCGAATATTGACCCTATTTTTAAACAAGTCACCGAACAAACCTGGCAAGCCATTGCCGAAGCCCATGTGATTTGGTGGGTTGTTGATGCGCAGGTGGGTATCACCCCTGGGGATGACTTGATTATCAAGGCGTTGCGTCAGCGGGTAAAAACGCCGGTGATGTTGGTGGCCAATAAAATAGATGGTACTGATTTTCCTGGTTCTTTACTTGAATTTTATCGACTCGGTTTAGGGGAGCCTCAAGGGATCTCCGCCACGCATCGTCGCGGATTTGCGCAGCTATTCCAAGAAACCTTAGGGAAATTGCCCCAAGAATGTTGTCAAGCGCAGGATTTGTCTGTCGTTGATACAGAATCTCTTTTGTCCGCGGTAGAGGACGTGCAAGAAGAGGCGTCACTGGAAAATCCTCCTTTGCCTGAGGAACCGATTAAAATGGCGATTGTTGGTCGACCAAATGTTGGCAAGTCCACACTCGTGAATCGCTTGTTGGGTGAAGAACGGGTGATTGCGTTTGATGCGCCTGGTACCACAAGAGACAGTATTTATATCCCATTTACGCGCCAAGAGACAGCCTACGTTCTGATTGATACGGCTGGTATGCGTCGTCGTGCACGTATTGAAGCCCCCTTAGAAAAATTTTCTGTCATTAAAACCTTGCAAGCCATAGAGGATTGTCATGTGGCTATTTTGGTGATTGATGCGCAAGAAAGCCTGACCGATCAGGATTTGGGTATTTTGCGGTTTATCATTGAAACGGGGCGTGGTTTGATTATTGCGGTAAACAAATGGGATGGCTTATCTCCCGAAAAACGTAAAATTATTCAAGGCATGTTGACCGATCGATTGCGTTTTGCCAAATTTGCCTTAATTCATTACATTTCTGCCTTACATGGCTCTGGGGTGGGCGATTTGTGGAAAATGGTGAACAGTGTCTATAAAGCAGCCACAAAAACCCTCTCTACGGCCCTATTAACCCGTTTACTTCAACAAGCGATTGCTGCACACCAACCCCCGATGGTGCGCGGTAGACGCATTAAACTACGTTATGCCCATGCAGGTGGACACAATCCCCCTATTATCATCGTGCATGGAAACCAAACAGAAGACCTACCCGAATCCTATCGTCGGTATTTGAGTGGTTATTTCTATGAAGCATTAAACTTACAGGGTACCCCTGTCGAAATACAGTTTAAAACCAGTGAAAACCCTTATGCGGGTCGTCGTAATACGCTTACCCCAAGGCAACAGCATAAAAGAGATCGGCAAATGCGCCATTTCAAAAAGAAGAAAAAATAAGACCGAACAATAATGATGCCATCAGCATTGTTAACTAAGATGGATTTATAGGCTGTAATATATCTGATTTTTGCTAGTCAGCGGGGGTGCGTTGCGGGTGATAGTAGGTCGATTGTTTAATAAGAGCATGGCGCTGGGTTTTTGCGCCTTGCTGATGTGGTCTTTAATGTCTTTACTGATGTCAGAATTGTCATCAATACCCATCTTTCAGATGACGGCCTGTATCTTTGGAACCACTTTTCTGCTGGTCTTGTCAAAAATTCTCTTGAAAAGGCAGTGGCAACGTGTAAAACAGCCTTTGTGGGTTTGGATTTTGGGTTCTGCAGGCATTTGTGGCAGTGATTTTTGTTATATCGCAGCGTTTAAACACGTTCCTCCTGCACACATTGATTTTATCGATTATTTATGGCCATTCTTAATTATTTTATTGAGTAGCTTGTTGCCAAAAGAAAAATTAACGGTGCCTCAGGTCATTGGTGGGCTGTTGTGCGTGCTTGGTGTGTACTTTTTATTGGTGGCTTCGGGACGCTCATTGCTCTCTTTGGATATTGCTTATGCAAAAGGGTATGCCTTTGCCTTATGTGGTGCGCTTGCTTGGAGTGTTTACAGCATTGTTTCTCGAACGATACGCTCGCGTATTCCGGTTGAAATGTATGGCATGTATGCGGGGGTTGGAGCGATTGCCAGTTTTGGTATGCATTGCAAAACAGAAATGTGGCAAATGCCAAGCTTATATGAAATGGCGCTTATTGGGCTTACTGGTTTATTTGGAATGGCTTATATGTTATGGGATTCCAGCATGCGCACTGGAAATTTTAAACTGTTGAATTTGTTGGCCTATTTTACGCCGATTATGTCGGTTACTTTTTTAGTGATTGCTGGAAAACAAGATTTTTCATTGTACCTGGTTTTGGCTTGTTTTTGGGTGGTATGTGGTGTTTTTGTGGGCAGTCTTGACTGGGAAGCATTGAATCATAAGCGCAAGGAAAGGCGTGCAAAGCGACTTTATTCAAATACTCCCAGTATCAGTGACAACGATGAACAATCCAAGACCCAGACAAAACTATATCCCATTGCTGAAGCCTTAAAAAATCGTTAACTGTTTGCTAGTGATTTTTTTTATGTGGTTTAGCTTCGGTTGTTTTTGTTTCAGAGGATTCCAATGACAGCGTGTTTGGGGGATTCAGCGGTGCGACACATTGTCCGCCGATGTTGTCTCCTTTGCTTTTACGCATTTCCAAGTTATGTAGTGCTTGTTTTGCATCTGTATTCCCGTGCGTGGCGGCGCTGCTGTACCACTGTTTTGCTTTGGCTATATCAATCGCTACCCCTTTGCCGCATTCATATTGAGAGCCGATAAGTGCTTCAATGCGCCCTTTCGTGTTTGGGTTGGTGGTATCTGCTAATTTTTGGGTGTAAAGTGACAGAGATTTATTAAAATGCAGTGTTGCCAAAGCATCCGCATGACGGGATTCTGAAAAATAAAATTCACCAATAATGCGTTCAGAAAAAGGACTGTGCGGATCGATATAATGGGTGTACCCTGTTAAAATAAAAATCATGATTGGTAAGCGAAATACATACACCAAAATATAGACGAGTAACATGGGGATTGAGAAGACATTCTTTAAAACAGATTTAAGAGACATAACTTACTTACCTCATTTAGGTGTTAGAAAGTAAACTTTTGAAACAATGCTATATCTATAAATCTAAAGAATAGTCGCTTTTTTGCATAAGTACATTACATCAGAGTATTCCGCAAGACCAGCCTCCTCTCACAACTTGTTCGGGCTGGTTTAAAGCGATTTCTTCATCGTTCTCTCTTTCATTCTCCTGATGCAAGGCATTTGCCCAATCATCGTTGTTATTTACATTTGATTGATAGCCAAATAACATAGGTCTTTGAGGATTTACCAGATTTTCTGATTCATCAATAATGGCATGTTGTGCGATTGGTAAACCATTCGGCGCAGACCTAAGCGCTGATCTGGTATTTATACAAGTCCTGAAATAATCCAAGCGTTGTGGCAAAACCAATATAGACGATCCGATACATGTTAGGGCTGATGTGCCTAAAGCCATACACATAGAGCCGATAACATGGCTTAGTATGGGAAAAGTAACCAAATCAGCCATTGTTATCTCTTTGTTTATGATTCGCATACCCAAAGCGAGACTGAGCGGGGACAGTAGTGTATTGAGTACCAATAAAAATCCGTAAAATAAAGTTACATGACTTATTTTTTAAGATATCGTCTCTTGTCATATAAATTTGACAGCCTGTTGCCAGCGTCAGTAGAATGGCCCTATTATTTTGCCAATAAGGTTTATTGTATTATTTCATGTTAAAAGGAGCAGGCGGTATGCAACACAATAAAATCAAAAAACAGCGACGAACAGGACAAACAACGCGGCGTTGGGTTGCAGGGATTACCGGTTTGATGTGTCTTGTTGCATCCCCAGCATTTGCCTCAGTTGATGCATTTGCGTCAGTCGCAAATGTCCATTCAAAAACAGATGCTTTAGAAACAAAAGGCGGTATAAAAACCACTGCACCCGTTGGTTCTGATTACGGATTTACCACTGGGGGTGTATTGCGTTTTGATGGCGCTAAATTCATGGGATCGTCCGATGCGTTACAGGGCCAATATCCCAACAGTATTTACGTAAAAACAGCAGATTGGAGCATCAAAGGCAGTTTAAAGCAAAATTTATTTTATGAATTGCGTTTAAAAATGGATGGGGGAAATACCCGTGTTGCTGATGCATTGTTATTGCACAAAGGCATTTTGCCGAATTCAACCTTCGCCATAGGCCAATTAAACCCCTCCTTTAGCTTGGATAATGAAAACAGCACCAGTTGGCAACCATTTATTGACAGCGCTGCGACCAGCGTCTTTTTTCCATATTCTGGTTTAGGGATAAGATACAGTGCTTGGGGTAAAAACTTTGGTTATAAATTGGCAGCGTTGCAGCCAGAGCATGCCAGCACCACACCCCCAGAAAATCGTGGCAGAGATAGAATTCAGTATTCTGCACGTGCATTTTTCTCACCAGTGAATCAACCCGGGGATGTATGGCATTTAGGGGCTGATTTTGCGTTTCGTGAAATAGACTATACCAATTATGGCGGTGGTCTTATCAAGCGTTTAACAATGAATGTATACCCAGGTGCTAAGGCACGTAATACAGCAACTTTAGTGCAATTGGCGGAGGGCAGTACTGCTGGTATCAGCGCACGCCATTTGCGTGAATTCGATTTAGAATTGGCACGCCAATGGGGCCCAGTTTTGCTGTTTGGTGAATATTATCACATGCATGTGAACAGACCTGTTCAGCAAAATGTAACCTTTAAAAGCTGGTATTTCCAAGGAAGCTGGTTGTTAACGGGTGAAAGTCGCCAATACAGCGCAGCAGACGGTGAATTCAGTACGGTTAAACCAAATCACAGTTATGGTGCTTGGGAAGTGGCAGCACGTTATACCTATGTCGATTTAAACGACAGAGATGTTCTTGGAGGCTCTCAACACGATTTGGCTTTAGGGCTCAACTGGTTCTACAGCGAACATATTCGAGTATCTGTTAACTATGTACGCGCGAATGTGCATCCTGCTTTCATCTATTCAGGTCCTGCATTGCGTAAGTTAAACATTGTTGCTGGTCGACTACAAATACGTTGGTAAGTTCGCATCAAAGATGATTGCGATGGTATAAAAAACCCGGTGAAAGCCGGGTTTTTTATACCAGTTCTTTTTCTGTTACAGTCGCTAACACATGGCCGTCTGAGAATTGAATACCGATGGTTTGTGTTGGAATAAGCGCTTTTGCCGTGTAAATAACCTGCTGTGTCTTTATATCACGGGTGATACTATAGCCTCTACTTAAAGTTGCTAAAGGACTTAAGGTATCTAATTTTTGGGTCAACAATTGCCATGCTTGTTGGTATGCTGTTAATCTTCTGTGTACAGCAATTCGGAGCGATTTAAAGTGATGTCCTAGACGTGTTTGTTGTTCTACCAGACGTGCTTTGGGATGTAAACGAACAATACTTTGTTGCAACCAATCAAGGGTTTGTGCATCATGACAGATCTTGTCTTGTGCAAATTTGAATAGCATTCCCTGAATGGCTATCAGCCTATCTAAAAATTGAGATTGTTCAGGGCTCACCATTTCTGCAGCTGCAGAGGGCGTTGGTGCCCGTAAATCGGCAACAAAGTCGCTGATGGTAAAATCAATTTCGTGTCCAACCGCAGAGACAATGGGAATACGGCTGTTTAAAATGGCTTCGGCAACCGTTTCTTCGTTAAAAGGCCATAAATCTTCTAAGGAACCGCCGCCACGCGTTAAGATAAGAACGTCACAACGCTGATGGGTATTGGCTAATTGTATTGCTGACACGATACCATTGGCTGCTGTGCTTCCCTGTACTGCGGTAGGGTATAATACCAAGGGAATGGCCGGACAACGTCGCTTTAGTACAGTTAAAACATCTTGAATAGCCGCACCCGTGGGAGAAGTAATAATGCCAATATGCTTGGGGAAACGGGGCAAAGGGCGTTTTCTGGCTGACTCAAACCACCCTCGAGAGGCTAAGGTTTGTTTTAAGGCATTAAACGCCAGCTGTAGTTGTCCTATCCCTTCTGGAATAACCGATGCTACAATCAGTTGGTAATCTCCTCTGTCTGGATAAATACTGACTTGAGCGCACACCACAATTTGTATTCCAGCACTTAGCGTCGAGACAACCTTTGTATTGCGAGAACGGAAAAGCGCGCATCGAATTTGGGCGCCTTTGTCTTTTAGCGTAAAGTAAGTATGTCCCGAGCTGTGTTTTTTTAAATCGGCGATTTCGCCTCGCACCCAAATATGGGGAAATCCTTCTTCTAGGCAGCGTTTTGTGGCAAAATTCAGCTCTGAAACTGAAAAAATGGTCTGAGGCAGAGGGCTAAGATTGTCTAACATGGGAAAAGGGGTACTCTTGGCTATAAATGACAGATGAAGTAAAAGATATTGGGCTGATTATGACAAATATCGACGATCAAGACAAATACTGGATGGAAAAAGCCATTCAGCTGGCTTTAGAGGCGGAAGCCCAAGGAGAGGTGCCCGTAGGAGCAGTGATGGTGTATCAAGAAGCACTGTTGTCTGTTGGATACAATCAACCCATTCAGCAGGCAGATCCGAGCGCGCATGCTGAAATCATTGCCTTGCGTGCTGCAGGGATCGCACAACAAAATTACCGCCTACCCGAAACAACATTGTATGTGACCCTAGAACCTTGTCCCATGTGCACAGGGGCTATGTTGCATGCACGCATTAAGCGCGTTGTCTATGCTGCTTCCGATCCAAAAACAGGTGCATTGGGGGGATGTATTCATTTATTGAATATGGCCAAATGGAACCATATGATTTCAGTCACAAAAGGTGTACTGGCAGAAGAATCTGCTGAACTGCTGAAGCGCTTTTTTAAAAAACGTCGCTAATCAACAAGGAGTGTTATTATGCTAAATTCCTGGGAGAAAATGGAAAAAATTTTTGCGTTACCCGAGACCAGTACGGAATTAAAAATACTGGTGTGTAGTGGTAAAATGCTTCCCCCCTCTAAAGCCTTAGCCCAACATGGGGTGACCCTATTATCACCACCCTATGGATTACCGGAATTGGAATATAAAAAACAGACCTTTCATTTGGCCTTATGTTCTCAATTTTTATTTTGGTACAGCGATTTATTGTCGGAAACTTTTCATGTACAGTCCTTGATGGCATTTTGCCGTGTTGCAACCGAAGTACAAGTGTACCCCTTAATCGATAGATTTGGAAAACCCTCCTTGCACTTAGGAAATGTCTTACAACGCCTACAAGAACAGGGAATTGGTGCCGAGATAAAATCGATTGTCGATCCCGTTGAAGGCAGTGACAATGCCCTGTTGCGTTTATGGACAGAAACCTGTACCGTAAAACCTAAAAAAGAAAAAACAGCAACTTCGTAGGGAGACTCGCGTGTCAGAAAATGCATTGGCTTTTGTCGAAAAACAGTTACTTGCTAAAGCAGATCTATCATTGGCTCAGTTAGAGAAAGTGATGGGGCAATTAATGGTAAAACAGATAGACATGGCCGATTTATATTTTCAAGCCACACATATTGAATCTTGGGGCTTAGAAGATGGCATCTTAAAAGAAGGCAGCTTTTCGGTTGAACAAGGGGTGGGTATTCGTGCGATCAGTGGTGAAAAAACAGGATTTGCACACGCCGATGACATTCAGTTATTGTCTTTAGAAAGTGCTGTTCGTGCCGCTAAAAGCATTGCCAGAGGGGTAGGTAACAGCAATATAGCCTCGATGACCGCTTTGCGATCTAAACAACCGTCTTCTTCCCGATCTTTATATGTGCCAACCGATCCCTTATTGTCTTTATCAGAAAAAGACAAAATTGCTTTACTGCACGAAGCCAATACCTTGGCGCACGATATAGACTCCAGGGTTAAGCGTGTCTCTGTCAGCTTAAGCGGATCGCATGAGATGATCTTGGTCTTAGGTTCTGATGGTACCTTGGCTGCAGATATCAGACCCTTGGTGCGTTTTAATGTCCGTGTGATTGTCGATCACAATGGTCGCATTGAGCAAGGCAGTGCCGGTGGTGGCGGACGCATGGGGTATACCTATTTTCTTGAGCAAGGGCTTAGTCAATCGATGGTAAAAGAAGCCGTAAGATTGGCTTTACTCAATTTAGAGGCAAAACAAGCACCAGCAGGCATGATGCCTGTTGTATTGGGGCCAGGTTGGCCTGGCGTGCTCTTGCATGAGGCCATTGGGCATGGCTTAGAAGGTGATTTTAATCGCAAAGGCAGTTCTGCTTTTTCCGGTCGCATTGGTGAACGTGTTGCTTCTCCTCTTTGTACCATTGTTGATGATGGTACTTTACCCAATCGACGGGGTTCTATTAACATCGATGACGAAGGTACGCCCAGCCAATCTACCGTCTTAATTGAACGAGGCATTTTAAAAGGATATCTTCAAGATAAATTGAACGCGAAACTCATGAAGACCCACTCTACCGGGAATGGTCGCAGAGAATCTTATGCAAGTTTACCTTTGCCAAGAATGACCAATACCTACATGCTATCAGGTAACAGTGTCCCAGAAGAAATCATCGCCTCGGTTGATAAAGGACTGTATGCGGTAAATTTTGGTGGTGGACAAGTCGACATCACCTCTGGGAAATTTGTGTTTACCACCAGTGAGGCTTACTTGATTGAACAAGGTAAAATTACACAACCCGTCAAGGGCGCCACTTTAGTGGGTCATGGACCAGATATTTTAACAAAGGTATCAATGGTGGGTAATGATTTGGCGCTCGATCCGGGCGTAGGAACCTGTGGTAAAGAGGGCCAAAGTGTTCCAGTGGGGGTTGGACAGCCTACCTTGAAAATTGATGCGATGACTGTTGGGGGAACCAATCATGAGTAAACAGGCTACTTTTCGCATTGATAGCGAACAGAATATTTGGAAAACACTGATTGAGGAAACCTTAGACAAAGCCAAAGCACAAGGAGCCACTCAAGCGGAAGTCGGATTAGGGGTGAGCAAGGGGCTAAGCGTTACCGTACGTTTAGGTGAAATCGAAACCGTTGAATTTCATCAAGATCGTTCTTTTGGTATCACCGTGTACGCGGGCCAACAAAAAGGATCGGCCTCTACCAACGATTTGTCTCGTGCATCGATTGAACAGACGCTGTCTGCCGCTTTACGCATTGCCCGCTATGCGGAACCCGATCCGTGTGCTGGACTTGCAGATAAAGCAGATTTGGCCAAAGAGATTCCTGATTTAGATCTGTATCATCCAGAAGTGCTCACTCCAGAAGCCGTTAGTGTCTGGGCAAAAGAATGCGAAGATGCTGCACGCGAAGCAGACAAACGGATTTGTAATTCAGAGGGTGCCTCGTTTGGGCAAAGCGAAAATTATCGTTTATATGGCAATACGCATGGATTTTTAGCCGGTTGCCCGAGTAGCTCCTATTCCTTATCTTGTGCTGTGGTCGCTAAAGATGCGCAAGGGGGGATGCAACGAGACCATGATTATACGGTCTCTCGTGTGTTGCAGGCACTGAAGAAACCCAGGGTTGTGGGTATTGAAGCTACAGATAAGGCGGTTAGACGTCTTTCACCACAAAAAATTACGACAGGTCGTTTTCCAGTTGTCTTTTCTGCGGATATTGCCTCAGGTCTCTTCGCCAGTTTTGCCTCTGCAATCTCTGGGGGTAGTTTATACCGACATGCTTCTTTTTTGCTTAATAAAATACACCAACCCATTTTTCCAGCATGGCTATCGATAAAAGAACGGCCCCATATTAAACGCTTATTAGGCTCGGCGCCTTTTGATAGCGAAGGCGTAGCCACTGTCGACAGAGATATTGTCAAGGCAGGTATCTTAGAAACTTACTTGCTAAGCAGTTATTCTGCACGTAAATTGGGTCTTAAAACCACAGGACATGCAGGGGGCTTACACAATTGGTTTGTATCAACGACTTGCCCCGATTTAGCATCCGTTTTAAAAACAATGGATAAAGGCGTATACGTTACTGAACTCATGGGGTTTGGTGTGAATGGGGTTACTGGCGATTATTCTCAAGGGATTGCCGGTTTTTGGGTTGAAAATGGCCATATCCAGTACCCTATCCAAGAAGTGACTATTGCAAGCAATTTAGCAGAGATGTTTAAACAGATTGTTGCCATTGGGGGAGATATCGATACGCGTCGTAATATACAAACAGGTTCTGTTTTAATTGAATCTATGACCGTTGCCGGGAATTAAACAAGCGCAACAAATTAAGCAATCAAGGGGTATGGGTGTGGGTTATTTGATAGACACGATTTTTAATAAAACATTATCAACAGAAGAAAAGATAGCGCGTATGCATTTTGCTTTAACCTTTGATTGGAAGCAACATCCCTCAGAAAATACTTGGGATACATTTAAAAAAATAGAATTGCACACCTATGTAAAAGAGTATAGTTTTTTTGAAGACTATTCTCCAAAAGATTATCAAGCCATTGATGTAAACGAATACGATAAACAAGGATGGCTTCCCTTGTCTGCTGCAATTGCGATAAAAAATTCGCGTATTATTGACTGGTTATTAGAGCAAAATGCAACAATTAATCGATATCGTGAGGGTGAAAGACCACCCATGTATGTGGCCGTTCAGTCAGGAGATATTGCTATTTTTGAACGTTTGCATCAACAGGGCGCGCATTTATTGCAGGGTAAAATACCCGGAGAGTGTATTCCCTTATTAGAGTTGGCTATAAAATACAGGCAAACAACAATCGTGGGATATATGCTATCGGTCCCAGAGATACATTCAATAGACAATATTGTTGAAATCAAAAATACGATCCCTTTAGCAAAGGCTTTGCGTGGTAAATGTGCTAATCAAGAAAATAAGCAGATTTTTTCTCAGGTTATCCTTATGTTAGAGAAATGCTACCAAAGTTTGTATGCTGAAAAAATCCGTGCTGATAAAAAAATCTATGATGCGGCTACAAAAATTCAGGCAGCCTTTCATGGAAAATATATTCAAACAGCGTATCAAGCATATATTAATCGTCCGAGCCTCGATGTATTGCTTGATAACAATAAATTTGAACAGGCAAAAAAAACCATTAATCAGATTAAAAAACAAAAAGCAATTTTAGGTTTATCGAAAACAGTAAAATTTGCTTTATAATTTCAGCTCCCTATGACGAATTTGCAAATGGGGTATAACATTTGATAATTTTTTTGCTAAACTTTCAACCAAGTAAACAGAGCGGTGTTTACCCCCAGTACAGCCAATGGCCACTGTAATATAGCTTCGGTTGTCTGCCTCGAATCGAGGGAGCCAATTTTTTAGAAACTGTTCAATCTCTTTTAGCATAAGCTGTACATCGGCTTGTTTTTCAAGGTATTCGGCAATGTTGAGGTCAAGCCCATTTAGGGGGCGTAATCGAGGTTCCCAATAAGGATTTTTAAGACAACGTACATCAAAGACGAAATCAGCATCCGGTGGTAGACCATATTTAAAGCCAAAGGACTGTAATTGTACTTGTAAACAGCTGTCTTGATAGTGTGCAACACGTTCACGAATCAGGTGATGCAGTGCTTGAATGCTGAGTGGCGTGGTGTCGATGGTGAGGTCTGCTAAATTTGCAATGGGTGTTAACAAATTATACTCTTGCCGAATGGCTTCACGAAGAGAAATTTTTTTGTTGGTGAGGGGATGTTTTCTTCGTGTTTCGCTAAAGCGCTTTAGTAAGGTATTTTCGTCAGCATCTAGGTAAATAATTTCAGATTTGCCAATCTGTTGATTTAAGAGAGAAAAAATTTCTGTAAAATGTTCTAAATCGGTTGGTATATTTCGTGCATCTATACTCACCGCCACTCGTTCATGGGTAGACGCCAGATGCGTAGGTAAATCAACTAACATTGCTAGAGGTAAGTTATCAATACAGTAAAAACCCAAATCCTCTAACACATGCAGTGCAATGGTTTTTCCTGAACCCGATCGACCACTTAATATAATAAGACGCATAACAGGCACCTAACAGATGATAGAAGCATTAAGAGGTATAGTGGCCATTGCCATGTCCTCGAGATTTCATCTCTTCTTTATGTTTCAGCGCTTGCTCATCGAGGTTTTTAGCCAATAAATCGATAGATTCATACATGTCTTTCGAGGAATAACTCGCCTCAATATCCTTTTTATTGGGTAAATGAACGTGTGCTTTTGCAATTTGATGAAATTTTTCAACACTTAAGGTTACATGCACTGGTGTGGGTAGCGGATGAAAATGTTTTTTGAGGGGTTGCAAAGCATGCTCCACATGATTTTTAATGGCTGGCGTAATGTCAAAGTTTTTAGTTGTTATACTTATTTTCATATAACGGCTCCTTTACTACAGTTAATTTGCCAAAAAAATAAAAGACAAGCTATCATAGCACAGATTGTTTATATGTGAGCTCACTCTTCTGCGCTCAAACACTTTCGTTCATGAGAGGGTGGAATAGACAAGGTTTCTCGGTACTTTGCAACGGTACGCCTTGCAATCGGAATGCCCTCTGTTGCCAATAATTTTGCTATGGCATGATCGCTCAAGGGTTTTGTAGCCGGTTCATTTGCAATCATTTTTTTAATAAAAGCCCGAATCGCAGTAGATGAACATTCTTCTCCACCTGTTTTATGCAAATGGCTAGAGAAAAAGTGTTTTAACTCGAAAGTGCCTCGAGGTGTTAAGAGATATTTTTTGGTTGTAATGCGAGAAATGGTGGATTCATGCAACTGTAATTCAGAAGCCACGTCCCTTAACACGAGTGGCTTCATGGCTTCAGGTCCTTTTTCTAAAAAATCTTTTTGCTTTTTCACAATACAAGAAGCCACTTTAAGCAAGGTTTCATTACGATTTTGCAGACTTTTTAAAAACCATCGTGCTTCTATCAACTGCTCTTTAAGAAACACATTGTCTCGACTGCTGTCAGCCCGTTTAATTAAAGCGGCATAGCTTGGATTGATACGAAGATGGGGTGAAAATTCGGTATTCAAGTCAACAAACCAGGTATCATGGTGTTTTCTAACAATAACGTCTGGAATAATATATTCAAATTTTTTGGCTAATATACTTAAACCAGGTTTTGGGTTTAATTTTTTTAATTGCTTTAGCAATGTCCGTAATCGCTCATCGCTGAGTTTCATCTTGTTTTTTAATTGGGAATATTGCTTTTTGGCCATTAATGCAAGATAGTTTTCTATCATATATCTCATTTCGGATATATTAGGCATGTTGTGTGAAAATTGAGCCAACTGTAATAGGAGACACTCCTTTAAATCCCTAGCCCCAATGCCGACCGGATCGAATTGTTGTATTTGATGTAAAACAATTTCAAGTTCTTTGACTTCAATGGGTTCTTCTAGTTCCGTTAAGGCCTGTTGGTTAATGGTTTGGGTCAATTCTTCTAAGGAGATACTCAAATAGCCATCATCATTAATGGCATCGATGATAAAATTGGCAATCACCCGATCTCTTTGGGTAAAAGCGGTTAATTCCATTTGCCATAACAGGTGATCTTTGAGTGAAGCCTCCTTTTCTTTTTGGTTTTCGATGTCAAAGCCAGACTTATCCGTATTTTTTTGTGCACGATGGCGCAAATAGTGATCTGGATATAATAGACTTTCCCAAGAACCCTCATCAGAAAAAACGGTATCTTGTTCCCGTTTGTCTTCCGTAGAAAAATTAGATTCAGTGAAATCGTCGTTGTCCGTTAAGGTTTCAGGTTCACAGAGTTCCAACAAGGGGTTGACGTCCAAGGTGGCCTGTATGGTTTGCTGTAGGTCAATAGAGGACATCTGCAACAGCTTAATCGCTTGTTGCAATTGAGGGGTCATGGTAAGCTGCTGACCCAATTTAAGTTGTATGACCGGCTTCATACTGTTAACTATAGAGTGTTTTGCCCAATCCCTCTAGCAAGACAGTAAATAAAACGGAGGCGTAATTACACTGAATTTCATGGATTGGATTTTAAATAGTAAGTTATCTGGATATTTCTCTTGCCAGTCACTATTATTCTTAGTAATACTGTATTAATAAGTTTTAAGGCTTACTTACACCTATCTATTTAAAGGACAAGTACATGAAAAGCGTTGATGAATACGAAAAAAAATCGCAAGAGGAAATAAAGCGGCAAGAGGAAGAGCGGTTAAAGAAATTTAATCAAATTTCAGCATTTTTGCAATCAATCATCGGTTTTTCTTTGGATTTTATAAAAAATAAAGACATATTTGGTGTTCTCATAGAATATTTTAAAGTATATATCCCTGACGAACAAGACAGAGAACAGTTGAAAACAGTGTTTAACGAAGTCCTTGAGTGTGTGGAAAAAAATAAAAAACTCTTTAATCAAGATAGAAAAAGTAAAGAAGAAATTATATTAAATACTAAAAATTTATTAAACATATTC
>JBEAUL010000050.1:0-5190 GCA_041161475.1 Pseudomonadota bacterium
GCGATACGCACGCCCGTTTGGTCTGGCGTCATATGATACAATTCACGTAGATGCTTGTTTTCAAGGGTTTGAATTTTAATGGGGAGTTCCGGAAAGCCTTGATAGTGATGGGATGAAAAGACCTCATGTAAAAAATGTTTTAAAATAGGGGCAGGGATAATGTACCCTAGGTTATCGGCAAACATGAGGCCCTGAAACGCAACGCCGACCACTTTTCCATTTGAAAAGACGGGGCCTCCGCTGTTGCCAGGATTAATTGCGGCATCTATCTGCACCTGAAGCATGTCCACATTGCCAGTTTCATAGGTTTCTACTTCAATGCGAGACACAATACCTTTGGTAACAGATATTTCGCTTCCTCCCATCGGAAAGCCAATGACCCTCACCTTATCTTGCAAGCGAACCATATCACCAATGACAACCGGTTGAATGGCATTCAGAAATTCTTGATCAGACACCTTTAAAAGGGCTAAATCTGATTGATAACAGATAACGATCGCTTCTGCAGAAAATTTTTTATTTTCATTCGCAATTTTAACTTGTATTCTTTTGCTGTCACTCACCACATGTGCGTTTGTGACAATGTATTTCTGATTTTCGTGTTCTACGACAAACCCAGAGCCCGTGTGTTTGCTGGGAGAGGAACTTGTCCAGGGAGAGTCATAATCACCATACTGACTGGTGCTAAATACTTTGATCACCGATTTTTCAGGAATGTCTTTTTTATCGGATGTGATCACAGCGGGTCCTTGATAAGATTTTGTGAATAATAAGGGTTTTTTACATGTATTTTGTTCTTCTGTCAGTTGTTCTTTTGTTTCACGGGTAGATGAGGTTGATTTTTTTTTGGTATTTAACTCATTGGGTTTCATCATTGCATGCTCCGCATTTGTTTTTTCGTTCATAGTTAAAGAAGGAGAGGTATTGTGTCGAGTGAATTCAGAATGTTTAACCGGCATGGTGCTTATTGGGGCAATGTTATTCAGCACTTGGTAGGTAATAGCGGTTCCTTGTGCCAAATCTGAGGCTTTCGGAAAAGGGGGGAAGGCTTGAAACGGATCAATCGATTGAAACAATCGTAAAAAACGTCCTTTTTCTTCCACAGATACCTCAAAATCAATGTGTTTTGCCAGTTCTGAATCCAGTAACATTTCAAAAGTAGAGCGAATTTGAATGATCGCATGTGGACGATTGAGCGCAAACCAGCGAGCCATGCGTTCTAACACCATCATACAAGTATTGCTCCACTTAGGGGCAGCCCCTAAATTATCCTGCCGTTGTGGATTGATGTGCATGGGTGTTAAGGAGTAGCCATATAAATGTAGCCATTCGGGTCTTGTTTGGCTTTTAAACAAGTCTTTTAAGGGGGCAGAAATGGCTTTTGTAAATTTATCCCGAATATCGGCATCTAACTCTTCCTGATATTCGTCTAAAAAGGCTGCATAAGCATCACAGGCAGATTCTCCCATCACGGTATTTTGATCGGGGTTTCTGTTTTTAATTTCATTACGCATACGAATAGACTCAGGTTCTATTTTAAGCCATTCTCCGCCTTTTACGATTGTTTTTAAAGTATCTTTTTCTTTTTCGAAGGCAGTATTATGATCCTCTTTTAAGTCCGTATTCCAAAAGCGTGTGGGCTCCGTTCTGCCTGTCCAAAAAGGCTCTTCCCGGTTTTTTGGGGGAGGGGAAAAGCAGGCAATTCTATGGGTTGCGCCATGCGGGTCATCGAAGGCGACATCGATAAAGCGTGTGGCATAGTACCGTGTGCCATCGGGACTATGGGCGCGATATCGGCGCATCCCAAAACGCTCAATGGCTTCAACATCCTGTAATGGCCGAATTTTTGGATCTCTGGGATTACTACTGATTGGAATATTGTATTGACGTATTATTTCGCATCCTAAGCTTTTATCTTGTGTGATCAAGCCGTGTCCTATTTTTGCACTATTTTTTAGATAACGATTGTGTTCATTTTCAAATAAATTAGCCAAATCTGTCGATTCAAAAGCACGTTCCAGCGTGGTTTCAGTTGAGGGTGTATCAATAGGGGACATTGTAGACGAAGAAGAGACACGTTTCATATCAAAAATCCTTTTTAAAAGAAAAATGCAGGCGTGTGCTAACGGACTAAATACGTTTACTCCATAATACTTTAGTCAGTGTGCTGTTTTAAGTTAGATATACTCGGTGTTTAGATCTCCTTAGCATAAGCGATTTTTTAAATAAAAAATGTGACGCAGAACAATACCATTTTACCGTATCAATAATTTTTTTTACTGTCAACCGTTTTGTGTAAAAAACGAGTACACTGTTTTTACACAGTGCTAGAAAACAGGATTGATATTTTTTTGAGTAAAGAAAATTCATAGTGAATAAGATGGTTAAAAAAAATAGTTTTAAAGCCCCTTGGTGGTTAGCAAATCCACATCTACAAACGGTGTGGGGTGCTTTGTTTCGGCGTAAGCCTTTATTGGATTTACAAGAAGAAAGAATCGAATTACCCGATGGTGATTTTTTAGATTTAGTGTGGACAAGGTCAAAGACCAATGCGCCTATCGTGATTATTTTGCATGGTTTAAATGGCAGTGTTCACTCTAGATATGCAATGGGCATATTACAAGCAATCCAACAACGCGGTTTAAGGGGGTTGCTGATCCACTTTAGAGGATGTAGTGGTACGTTGAATCGTCTACCACGAGCCTATCATTCGGGTGAGACGGGTGACTTAGCGCAAATCGTCAAATTATTGCAGATGCGAGAACCAAACACCCCATTATATGCAGTGGGTTATTCTTTGGGTGGCAATGTGCTACTAAAATGGTTGGGTGAAACAGGTCGAAGTAATCCCTTACGTGCTGCGGTAGCGGTATCAGTCCCTTTTGATCTGGCCAAGGCGGCCGATCAACTGAACACCGGCTTTTCTCGTTTATACCAATGGTGGCTAGTCAGGGGACTGAAACAATTCCATCAACGAAAATTTAAAGGGCATCCATTAGAGAACGCCTTTCCTAATGTCGAAAAGATGAAGACTTTTTGGGAATTTGATGATCGGGTGACAGCGCCTTTACATGGTTTTTCGGGTGCTGAAGCGTACTACAGAGAGTCCAGTTCTCGTCAGTATTTAAAAAATATTGGTATCCCAACGGTATTGATTCAGGCCAAAGACGATCCTTTTTTACCTGTCTCTGGATTACCAGAAAAAAGTGAATTATCTGACTTTGTTTCGATGGCATTATCTGAACAAGGGGGGCATGTTGGATTCATTCAAGGAAAATTTCCTTGGCGTGCCGAGTATTGGCTAGATAATCAAATTATCGAGTATCTGTTGCGTCAGTGACCCTATTTTTGCTATTTTTCGACGGTTTCAAACATTTTGATAATGCTGTTTACGCCCTTAATACTTTTAGCAATATCAATAACCTGTTCTTCTTCAGCTGGGGTTAACAATCCCATCAGATACAGAGTACCGTTTTCAGTAATCACTTTTACTTGCGTTGGATGAATATTTTTACTGGAAACCAGACGCGCCTTCATTTGTGTAGAAATCCAGGTATCTTGTCCACGTTGCTTAATTGAAATGGGCTTTTCAACCGTGATTTCATTGTAAACAGTGCGTACTTTTGGAATGCCGTCTACGGCATGCTCAGCATCCAGCTTAAGCGCTTCTGTAGGAGCTTGTCCCACCAGCAATAATACATTATTGTAGGATACGGCGGTAATGTGTGCTTCTTTCCAAAGCGCGCTATTGCTACTTAAGGCATGAAACGCTTTGATCTCAATCCCTTTGTCATCCACAATGGTACCAGAGGTTCTTCTGTCTGAAACCATAACGGCACCCGTGGCTGCACCAGAGACAAACAGCGGTGCGCAACAAGAAGACAGTAAAGCCATACTAGTAAAAATACCAGTGACAAAAATCGCTGTGCGAAAGGTAAACTGAAAACGTAACATACTAACCCCTACTCATCCGATACACCAATCTGGCTTGTAAATCTCAGTATATCATAGTAAACTGGCGGGCATTCAATCCGTGTAAACAATTTAAAAAAATAAGTAGGTTAACTATGTCTCGAGGGGTAAACAAAGTCATCATTGTTGGTAATTTGGGTGCGGATCCAGAAGTGCGTTATATGCCCAGCGGTGGCGCTGTAACCAATATTCGTGTGGCCACCAGTGAATCTTGGAAAGACAAACAAACAGGTGAAACCCAAGAGCGTACAGAATGGCACCGCATTGTGCTATACAATCGCTTAGCCGAAATTGCAGCAGAATATTTACGTAAAGGTTCCAAGGTATTTATCGAGGGCTCTATTCGCACAAATAAATGGCAAGATCAAAACGGCCAAGATCGGTATACAACAGAAATTATTGCCAATGCCATGCAGTTGCTGGATTCTCGCGGTGGTAATACCGGTGGCAATGCTGGAGACATGGGCGGATATCAAGCGCCTTCCATCAAATCCGCGCCACAGTCTAACGCCTCTGCTGCTCGACAAGTACCTGTCCCAGCAGACCACGACGATCTAGATCAAATACCGTTTTAATTGTTAGCAAAATAACTAATAACAAAAAGCCCACTTGATGTGGGTTTTTTTTTGCTAAATTTTTGGAGGGTTAAATGCCATGATTTTATGATGTGACGATCGAAAAAGGTAAAAGATGTGTTATTTCTTAATTGTTTCGCATTTATAAATTGTTCTCTTCCATGCGCTTTAAAGTTTCAGAAGCTTTAACTCGAATGGCTTTTTGTTTTGTTGGGTCAAATTTTTCCCATACGGTGTAAATATAAGCAATTCGAGGGTTTTTATCGAGTTTTTTGCGATTTCGAACTAAAAAGTCCCAATAAAGCGCATTAAACGGACAAGCTTTTTCACCCACGAGTTCGTTTGGATCGAAGGGACAATGTTGGCAAAAGTTACTTCACTGGTTGCATACAGTTTGCTCGCCTAGAACAAGAAAATCAACGACTTAAACGCGAAAATCGTGAGCTTTTGGAGTAGTGTGTCGTTTGCCAGTATAATGCTCATATACATGGCATCGGCGAACGTGAGTTAAATAGGGCGTTTCGGGGACTTGATAGGAGCAGGACGGATTGACATGGTTCATGTTTCTTTATAATGAATATATGTCGCTAACGGATTTTCGTTAGTAGCTGTAAAAAATCTGAATTCTACAATTAGATTATTG
>JBEAUL010000055.1:0-2568 GCA_041161475.1 Pseudomonadota bacterium
CCTTCGTATGATGTTGAAATCACCTTTTTCATTCCCTGTTATAACGAAGCTGAAAATATTGTTGCAGCTATTTGTACCATTTTAACAACGATGAGCCAGGAAACCTTGGGTTATGAAATTATTATCATAGATGATGCATCCAGTGATGACTCGGTTAAAGTAATAAAAGAATTCATAGGTGCTAATCCCGATTTACCGATTTATTTATATGAACAAACAGAGAATCAAAACCTTGGCTTCAATTTTGCAGAAGCAGCTTTTTTGGCAAAAGGTAAATATTTTAAACAACTGAATGGAAAAAATGATACGAGTGTAGAGGATTTAAAGCGATTGCTGGGGAAAATCGGTACAGCTGACATCATATTACCCTATTATGATTTTTCACAGCGTGCATTATATCGACGACTTTTTTCAAGTGTTTATTTATATCTTGTGAACATTATCAATGGGCGTCGCATTCGTTATTATAATGGTTTACCCATTTTTTTAAGACAAGATGTGTTACGATGGCACGCAAGAACCCATGGGTATGGGTATCAAGCCATGCTTATTTCTCGCTTATTACAAGAAGGCCGATCGTTTGTCGAAATAAAAGTCAACTTTTATGAACGACAACAGGGTAAATCTAAAATATTTAGATTATGCAATTTTTTTGCCGTACTGTATTCTCTCATTGAAATACTGGCGATTCGTTTAAGTGGGTTATGCTACAGAAGAAAATCAAAAAAATGATGCGCCATTTTCAACAAGGCTTTGAGACTATTTCCAGCCAAGCTTTTCTCGTAAAGTGGCAAAGTAATCGTATCCGATGGGATGTAATAATTGTAATGTCTTAGATTGCTGTGTAATTAAGATCCGGTCACCTGGATTCAAATCTTGGTGATGGTGTCCATCCCAACTGACTCTAGGATGTAGGGTATTCTCTGGAATGAGTAACAGTTCAATGCGACTTTGTCCATTGACAACCAATGGCCGACTGCTGAGCGTGTGTGGAAACATGGGTACAAGAACAGTAGCATTTAAGGCAGGTGTGACAATAGGGCCACCACCAGAGAGGGCATAAGCAGTAGAGCCTGTGGGCGTTGCAGCAATGAGGCCGTCTGAGCGTTGTCTTAACACAAAATGACCATCGATAAAAATTTCAAATTCAATCATTCGGGCAATGCCACCAGGGTGTAGCACGATTTCATTTAAGGCATTTTCTTGGAAAATAATTTTTTTCTGTCGATAGACAGCACCTTTTAACAAGTGGCGTTTTTCGGCTTGATAATTTCCGTTTAATATGTCGACCAATTTATCGGGTAATTCGCTCGGGACGATGTCTGCCAAAAATCCCAATCTGCTTCGATTAATGCCGACCAGTGGAATTTTATATTGAAAGATGCTTCTGGCTGCACTTAACACATGCCCATCACCCCCGATTACCACAATGAGGTCGCAGTGTTTCCCCAATTCGTTTAAGGGAAGAAAGCGACAGCCCGTATCAGGCACCGCAAACAAACCCGTTAAATCGTCCGCAATAACCCAGTTGTAGCCCATATTAGATAAATCGTACACAAGCTTTTCGCTGGTCTTTAGACTTTCAACTTGTGTACGCTTACTGATAAGCCCGATGGTCTTAAATGGTGAGTGTATTGCTTTCATATCGTGTAGATACCCGTGGCCTATTGACGTTCGTTCAGGAGTTGGGCGGTATTTTACACCCAAGTCTCCAACCTTAAAATAGACAATAATCTTGATTTTTGGCAATATGGCCCCAGATATAGGCCAAACCTTGAATATACGACAGATTTACGTTTTTAATAGGATATACAATTATGTCAGAAATCAACCAGAATGATATTGATGTCAAAGAAGACAAGCCCCTTGCAAGCGAATCGACTTCTCCCGAGGAAGCCATCAAAGCTTTGGAGCAGGCCCTGCAGGACAGCAAAAATGCACAGGTCGAAGCCGAAAAGAAGGCAGAAGATGTTCGATTGAGGGGGTTGGCTGAAATTGAAAACATGCGACGTCGTGCGCAGCTAGATATCGAAAATGCGCACAAGTACAGTATTGAACGTTTATCCAGAGAGTTATTGTCGGTGATAGACAGTCTAGAGCAGGCATTGGCTGTTGAGTCCTCCGATGAACCACTTAAAGAAGGGGTCCAATTAACACTCAAATTGCTTTTAGACAGTTTGGATAAATTTGGTATTCAGCAGATTAACCCCGTAGGAGAAGCCTTTAATCCATCACAACATGAGGCCATCTCGATGCAACCCACGCAAAACCCGACCGAAGTCAATACGGTATTGGTGGTGGCTCAAAAAGGCTTTACGCTGAAAGACCGTATACTACGCCCAGCCAGAGTGGTAGTAGCCAGTGCCATGCCTCAAGCCACAGTGGTGAATGAAAAAAGTAATGTAGACGAAGATTTGGTGTAGTTGGTGATAAAAATGTCACTAAAGCCATTGACTTAAGTTTGTTATTGTCTTGAATAACTCGAAACAACCCCCATATGACGGTCAATAGGCCGTTTTTATGGGTAAATTAATGTAAACAGATTAAGAGGATTATACAACATGTCAG
>JBEAUL010000097.1:0-31170 GCA_041161475.1 Pseudomonadota bacterium
GGTACACAGAAATTATTATAAAAATGGAGATTTACTCTACGCGATAATTCATCCAAGAGGCCTGACAGTTGATCAATTTATCTATAATTTAACCCGTTTTTGCTCAAAAAAAGACATTAGCCCAGGTACTGGACCCAGTCTTGCCATTGAAGAAAATACCTGTAGAAGAAATAAATATCATCAAGAATTATATGATGCAATAGAAAAGTGGTTTCCAAATACGAATAAAGCCTTGCTGTTCCATAGAGATTCGGTAGAATTGCTGATGGAGCATCATAAATTCAGTCCTGTTTTCGTGAATCCAGCGAATGAATCTTTTGTGGATGATTTAATACAAAAAACCATTGACTGGATACCCGAAAAAATTCATGTAGGAGATGTTGTGCTTGTTGAAAAACAATTTAATTTTTCTCCTATTGAGTATGAAGTATTAATGCATATGGATAAGCAATTTGATTTTGCTTTGCTCGAAGAAACGGCACATTTAAAAATATTTAAATTATTTCAGAAAAACAGTTTAGGAAAAACCGATTTGTTATTACCTTTAGTGGTACGTGATTCTCAGGTAACAGTGCGCTATGTGCCTACTTTTGGTTTGACTGATCATAATATGAACGCACCTGTATTGTTTGATTACGATAAAGGGACGGTTTGGGGGGTTGGTGCAGATATTTTAAGGCATGTGGATACTTTTTGGGTTTGGTTAGATTTAGGGGAATTGGCATCCATTGAGCGCCTTAAATTGTGGCGAAAAGTTGATTTTAGAAAGCCAGATTACGCACCATTAGAAGCGTTTAAATTTTTAAGTCATTTTAACATAGAAATAAGTGAAGACAATAAAAATTGGAGAATGGTCACCTCTGAAAAAGGCGTTAAACTAGAGAATGATTATTTTTATTTGGCTAAAATTGGAAATCAAAAAGCAAGGTATATCAGAGTGAATGCTTTTGTTGATAATCCGGTTAATTTATCCATTTCCGAGATTGAGGTCTTTGGAAAAAAGCTTGGGTCAAGTAACTGATTCACGTAAATATATACGCAATGACGATTTGGTTTGAATGTAATGGGTAACTGTTCAACAAAATATGGATGGAAAATAAGATGAAAGCATTGATGGTATGCGTCTTTTTGTCTGGCTTATTTTTTTTTATACATACCGTAATCTGGCGATATCAAAAACGTTTTCAAAGTAAAAAAATGCTATTGATTATCATGATGGTTGTTTTTTTGTTTATCGGTTTATTTCGCTTGACATACTTACAATGGTTCCATAGCGCTCTCGCTTACTTTAGCGTGTGTTTTAGTTACCTTATTTTTTATTTGTGGTTAGAAAATGACAGTCCAACCTTGCGTTTTATTGGTTTACTGTCAGACCAAAACGGGACCCCAATGTCCTTGGCCACATTAAACAGTCAGTTTATCGAAAAAAATCCGATTGTTGGACGACTCGATATTTTAGTGGAAGAGGGCTTTTGCGTGTATGAACCGCCCAATTATCGTTTGACCAAAAAAGGGACTGTGGTTGCCAGGCTATGCACTCAGTTGAGCCGTTTGTTTAATATTGCGCTGGAGGGATAACATGGGCACACTGTCTTACTGTTGGATAATTCTGTTGCCATTTATCGCCATTTCTGGCGTTGTCTTAGGCCATTGGCTGATGGCCAGATGGATTAAAAATCGCCATTGGGTTATCATTGTGGTGGCATCGATATTGGGGGAAATCTGGGTTTTGCTTAAGACCGGTCAGTCTGCGCCCAAGGGGTTAACATTGGCTTGGTTAAATGGCCTGTCTTATATGGTGCTTAATACGGTCATTTTTGGGGGATTGTGTTACGGGTATTTTACGGTCATTAATTTAAACATCACCGCCTTACGGATTCGGTTATTAAAAATAATATACCAATCCCCCGATAAAACGGTCCCTGAAACCGTTTTAATGGCAGAATACCATCCCGAAGCAGTGATTCAAATGCGCATTGCGCGTTTAGAAAAAATGCATCAAATACACTGTGATACGAGTGGGCAGTGTGTATTGAAAAGAAAAGAACTTGCTTATCTTGTTCGCTTGATTCAAAAAATAAGGACTTGGTTGAATATCAAGCCGATAGTGTAGCGCTGATTTTACATGGTATACAATGTACGATAAAACACAGACAGAAAATATGCCTTTTAAAGGCGTCAAAGTGCTTATGATGGCTGGGGGAACTGGAGGCCATATTTTTCCGGCTTTGGCCGTGGGAGAGTCTTTATGCGAAGCCGGTGCGATTGTTCACTGGATGGGGAGCAAGGGGGGCTTAGAAGAACAGCTTGTTCCAACAGAAAAAATGCCGTTACATCTGACGGATATACAAGGCCTGCGCGGAAAGTCGTTTACCAAATGGTTAAAAGCACCAGTAATGCTCTTAAAAGCATTGTTACAGGTGCGTCATATTTTTAAAAAAGTGAAACCCAACCTATGTATCGGGATGGGGGGCTTTGCATCAGGGCCAGGGGGACTCATGGCTTGGCTAACACGGACGCCCTTAATTATTCATGAGCAAAATGCCATTGCTGGTTTAACAAACAAATGTTTAGCGCCCTTAGCAAGCAAGGTATTGTGTGGTTTTCCGGATGCTTTTGGTGTGCGTCATACCCGTGTCATAGTGGTTGGTAATCCTGTACGTGCTGATATTCAAGCCATACCCCGCAAACAGGAACAAAAGTCTGTGGTATCCCCTTTAAAAATACTGGTATTGGGCGGTAGCCGGGGGGCTCAAGCACTAAACGACTGCATTCCTCGGGCCTTGGCCTGCTTACCAGCGGAACAAAGACCGAAGATTTGGCACCAAACAGGTGAATCGGGTTTTGTCGATACGCAAGCTTTATACAATAAGCTTGGGGTTGAGGAGGCGATCGAAGTACTGGCTCCGTTTATCAAGGAGATACAGAAAGCGTATGCTTGGGCCGACTTAGTGGTATGTAGAGCAGGTGCTTTGACCATCGCAGAAATTGCCTCTGTTGGCATACCGAGTATTTTGGTACCCTACCCATTGGCCGTGGACGATCATCAAACGGCCAATGCAGAATTTTTAGTAAAATTAGGTGCAGCGCAGTGCGTGCAACAAACAGCATTAACCCCAAATGGGTTGGCACAGCAATGGGCAAGATTCAGCGCAAAACCACAGGAGTTAATAGAAATGCGAATAGCTGCAAGCCAGATCCCTTTAAACAAGGCAACCGCCCATATTGTACAGCAGTGTAGGGCAGTCTTAGCATGTTAAAAAACAGGGCCGATGTATCATCCGAAAAAGCGCAAGTAACTATCCCTGTCTTGCGTCAGGGAATGCGACGCATACACCATATTCACATGGTGGGTATCGGTGGTTCTGGTATGAGCGGTATCGCAGAAGTGCTACATACCTTAGGATATCGCGTAACGGGTTCGGATATTGCCTCAAATGCCATGACAGAGCGATTGAGTGCTCTGGGCGTGACCATATACCCAAGTCATCAAGCAGAACAGGTACTTGGCGCAGATGTGGTCGTGACCTCTACGATTATTACCGACACCAATCCAGAGGTGATTGCAGCCAAAGAAAAGCGTATTCCCGTGGTACCCCGTGCGATGATGCTTTCTGAATTGATGCGGTTTAAATACGGGATTGCCATTGCCGGTGCGCATGGAAAAACCACCACAACCAGCTTAACAGCGAGTGTGTTGGCAGAAGGTGGGTACGATCCAACTTTTGTTATCGGTGGAAAATTAAATGCCTTGGGTTGTCATGCCAAAATGGGCGCTGGTCAATATTTCGTTGCAGAGGCAGATGAGAGCGATGCCTCGTTTTTATATTTGTCTCCCATGATGATTGTGTTAACCAATATCGATGCTGATCATCTTGAAGCCTACGGGCAAGATTATGATCGCTTAAAAGCAACCTATCTTCAATTTTTACATCGTTTGCCTTTTTATGGTGTAGCAATTGTGTGTATCGACAACGAAGACAGTCGTGCATTATTAACGCAACTACAGCGACCCTACATCACTTATGGTTTTCATGAAGACGCTGATTTTCAAGTACTGAATTATCGGCAAATCGGCATTCGATCTGAATTTACCGTACGCGCTAAAAAACAAAACAGTATTTGGGACTTTTCTTTAAACTTACCAGGGGAACACAATGCCTTAAATGCAACGGCTGCCTTGATTGTTGCCATAGAACAGGGGGTAAAACTCCCCGCAATCCAAAAAGCCTTGGCACAGTTTGAGGGGGTTGGACGTCGTTTTCAGCTGTTGGGGGCATTGTCTTTACCAACAGCGGGTACAGCGTTGTTAATTGATGATTATGGTCATCATCCGAATGAAATTGCAACAACGATTAAATCTGCTCGTGCAGGTTGGGCAGACAAACGCTTAGTCATGGTTTACCAGCCCCATCGTTATACGCGTTTGAAAGATTTATTTTCAGAATTTGCACAAGTGTTGTCAACGGTAGATGCCTTGTTATTGTTAGATGTTTACACAGCAGGTGAATCCCCCATTCCGGGTGTCAGCACCCGTCTACTGGCCGATGCCATACAAGCCATGTCGCCATCCTGTACGGTACAACTCGTATCCAAAGAAACCTTAAAAGAGGCCCTAAAGCATCAATTACAATCAGATGACATTGTATTGATGCAAGGTGCAGGAGATATTTACAGATTATCAAGTATGTTGTTGCAAACGGGATTGCAGTCATGAAACTACAACACCAGGTTCCTTTAGGTCCGTTAACGACTTGGCGGATTGGTGGTGCGGCGGATAATTATATTGCGCCAACAAAGTGGGATGACTTGGCCACTTTTTTACAATCCATGCCACAAAATACCGATCCGATTTATTGGCTGGGATTGGGTAGTAATGTGTTGGTTCCAGATGAAGGATTGCGTGGTTTAGTGATTCATACAAAAAAATTGGCCAGCACCATTACAGGCATAAAAACCGTGCGCGCGGAAGCGGGTGTCACTTGTGCAAAACTGGCACGCTATTGCGTAAAACATGGGCTGTCGGGTGCGACATTCTTTGCGGGTATTCCTGGTACCGTTGGGGGGGCTTTGGCCATGAACGCCGGTGCTTTTGGGGGTGAGACATGGCGACAAGTGGTGGCGGTAGAAGTCATTAATCGACAAGGTGAACGGTATTTGCGTCAACCCGAAGAATACAGGATAGGCTATCGTTCGGTTACCTGTCCCAAACAAGACGAGTGGTTTTTGGCAGGACATTTTGCTTTTTCACCAGGCGATCCGGTGCAACTGGGACAAGCATTGCGTGGCTTGATTCAGCAAAGAAATCAGTCGCAACCCATCGGTACGTTCAGTTGTGGATCGGTATTTACGAATCCTCCTGGGGATTATGCCGCTCGTTTAATCGAACACTGTGGTTTAAAAGGATATAAAATAGGGGCTATTCAGGTGTCTGAAAAGCACGCCAATTTTATGGTGAATTGTGGCGGTGCAACAGCACAAGATACGCTTGCGTTAATGAATCATATTAAACAGACCGTACAGGAAAAAACAGGTATTCTGTTAACATCAGAAGTGCGTGTGTTGGCTTAGCAACAACAGTATTTTTTGTCTACGCAAGGGAGTGTTTAATGTATTATGTACAAGGAAGTAGGGTTGCACTGATTTTTTTATTGCTACTGTGGTTGAGTGTCTGTTATGGCACTTGGTTATTAAAAAAATCAAGCGACCGTTATCCGATTGCTTCCATCTCTGTAGAAATGACGTCCGAACCACTGGTTGCGCAAACGGCTTTAGACAAAGTTGCGTTATGGCGTAATGGATATTTTTTAACACAAGCCCTACCCGATATTTATCAAGAAATTATTCAATTTCCTTGGGTAAAATCCGTACATATTTCGCGCATTTGGCCCGATCAAGTCAACATTAAAATAGAACCGCATCAAATACGTGCAATATGGAAATACGGTGATCGCATTTCTGCGGTGACGCATGAAGCTGTATTCGTGCCGATAGATAAGCAGTTGTTGATAGATCGTTTACCTGTGTTAGAAGGTCCTAAAGACAGTATTGCTGCGCTTTGGCATTTTTATGAAACAGGTCAAACATTATTTAACAAGACGTCATATCATATCAAAACCTTGCGTTCAGTTGGCGAAAGCTACTGGGAAATTAGGTTAGATAATGGAATAGCGATTATACTAGGAAAAGAGGATGCAGATGAGCAGGTTGTAAGGTTGATACGCGTGTTACAGCAGCCATTAAAAAATAAAGTTAATCAGATAGCTTACATTGATTTGCGATACCCAACAGGCTTTGCTGTTGGATGGAAACAGTGACGCTATCCTTGTCAGAACAAAGGGGAGGTGGGCAAAACAGATGTCTAAAAAATCCGATAAAAACATCGTTGTTGGGCTCGATATTGGCACATCAAAAGTGGTGGTGGTGGTTGCTGAAATTTCTAGTACAGGAGATTGGGATATTATTGGTATTGGCATGCATCCTTCGCGTGGTTTAAAAAAAGGTGTTGTGGTCAATATCGACTCAACCGTTCAATCGGTACACTGTGCCATAGAAGAAGCAGAATTAATGGCAGGCTGTGAAATTCATAGCGTGTATACCGGTATTGCTGGCAATCATATTCGAGGCTTGAATTCTCATGGCATTGTCGCTATTCGTGAACAAGAAGTGCGGCGCAGCGACGTAGACAGAGTGTTAGATGCAGCCAAGGCGGTTGCAATCCCAGCCGATCAAAAAGTACTACATGTTTTGCCACAAGAATATATCATTGACAGTCAAGAAGGCATACAAGAGCCTATTGGCATGTCTGGCGTTCGCTTAGAGGCGCGTGTGCATATTGTTACGGGTGCCGTAAGCGCCGCACAAAATATTGTTAAGTGCGTTAGGCGCTGTGGTTTAGAGGTAGCCGATATTATACTGGAGCAACTCGCTTCGAGCGAAGCCGTGCTCACCGAAGATGAAAAAAAATTGGGCGTTTGTTTGGTTGATATTGGCGGTGGCACGACCGATATCGCTATTTTTTGTGATGGAGCCATTCGTCATACCGCGGTTATCCCGATTGCCGGCGACCAAGTGACCAATGATATTGCGATTGCACTGAGAACGCCCACACAAAGCGCGGAAAAAATTAAAATTCAATACGGGTGTGCTTTAACGCAATTGGCCGAACTGGGTGAAGAGTTGGAAGTCCCTTGTGTCGGAGACAGAGGCTCACGTAAATTATCTCGTTTAACCTTGGCAGAAGTGATTGAACCACGATACGAAGAATTGTTTTCGTTGGTGCAAGCAGAATTACGACGCAGTGGATTTGAAGATTTTATGGGTTCTGGTATCGTAGTGACAGGTGGTAGTGCACGTATGCAAGGCGTTGTAGAATTGGCTGAGGAAATTTTTCATATGCCCGTGCGATTAGGGTATCCAAGAAAAGCTTCTTGCTTATCCGATATGGTCAACAATCCGATTTATGCCACGGGTGTTGGTTTGGTCTTATATGGCCAGCAACAACATTTACGGGGCGTATTGAATCAACAAGGAACAGGGCTGTGGGAAAAAGTGAAAAGCTGGTTTCAAGGCAATTTTTAAAATGATACGAGGAGCAGCAGAGCAATGGCTATGTTTGAATTAGCGGACAATTTACCGCAAAATGCGGTAATCAAAGTGATTGGCGTTGGAGGCGGGGGTGGAAACGCTGTTGAGCACATGCTGTTGGCCAATATCGAAGGTGTTGAGTTTATTTTTGCAAATACCGATTTGCAGGCCCTAAATAAGGCTTCGGGTACTATTTTGCAATTGGGCAGTAACATTACGCGTGGTCTTGGTGCAGGGGCGAATCCTGAAGTGGGTCGTCAAAGCGCGCTCGAAGACAGGGAACGGATTCACGCGGCCTTAGCGGGGGCAGACATGGTGTTTATCACCGCTGGTATGGGCGGTGGTACGGGGACTGGGGCAGGGCCTATTGTCGCGGAAGTCGCCAAGGAGATTGGTGCGTTAACCGTTGCTGTCGTGACAAAACCTTTTCCGTTTGAAGGTAAAAAGCGGATGCATTACGCAGAAGAAGGGATTAACCAGTTAGCCAAAGTAGTGGATTCCTTGATAACCATTCCCAATCAAAAATTACTCAGCGTTCTAGGAAAGACAGTTACCTTACTTGATGCTTTTAAGGCAGCAAATAATGTATTATTAGGCGCAGTACAGGGTATTTCTGAATTAATTACCCGTCCTGGCCTTATTAATGTCGACTTTGCCGATGTGCGAACGGTAATGTCTGAAATGGGCATTGCCATGATGGGTACGGGTTCTGCTAGAGGAGAAAATAGAGCCCGGGTGGCTGCCGAGGCAGCGATTGCCAGTCCATTGTTAGAAGACATTAACCTTGCGGGTGCAAAAGGGGTTCTGGTGAACATTACCGGGGGCTTGGATATGTCCATTTCAGAATTTGAGGCAGTGGGTGATGCAGTAAAACAATTTACATCAGACGATGCAACTGTCATTGTGGGTACGGTGATCGATCCAAGCTTGGAAGATGAGATCAGGGTCACCTTGGTGGCCACGGGTTTAGGGAAAACCGTACCCGTAACACCTGTGGTAGAGTATAGTGCGCGTAATCATGGCATGGGGACAGCAGCCACAACATCACAGGCCTATCCAGTGGCACCAGCCATGCCAGAGCGCCCTACAACTGAAAAAGTGACCACCGCCAGAAGAGGGGGTGTGGGTAGCGCGCGCCGTCTACCAGAGACTGGCCTGGGCGATCCGGACATGGATTATTTGGATATTCCGGCCTTTTTAAGACGACAAGCCGATTAACCATTATTCGAACAGCACATAAACATAAAGTATAGGTAAGGTAATATAAGTGATAAAACAACGCACTTTACGCAATGAAATAGGTGCGGTTGGTGTAGGTGTCCATGCGGGTAAACCCGTTAAGGTGCAATTAAAACCAGCTGACATCAATACCGGTATCGTATTTAGAAGAGTCGATGTGAATCCCCATGTAGATATTCCTGCTCGGGCAGATTATGTGGGGGATACGCGGATGTCGACTACCTTGCAAGTCGGTCATTTGAAAATTTCAACGGTTGAGCATTTACTGTCAGCGATTGCAGGGTTAGGCATTGACAACTTGATCGTGGAACTGGATTCGGCTGAAGTACCCATTATGGATGGCAGTGCTGCACCTTTTGTGTTTTTACTACAGTCTGCAGGCATTGTTGAGCAAGCTGCAGCAAAACGCTTTATGCGCATAAAAAAACAAGTCAAAATCGAAGACAAAGACAGCTGGGCATTATTGGAGCCCTTTAATGGATTTAAAGCTTCTTTTACTTTGGATTATGATCACCCTGTCGTAAAAGAGGGGGTAAGGACAGTGAGTCTTGATTTTTCCAAATCCTCCTATGTAAAAGAAGTCTCTCGGGCGAGAACCTTTGGCTTTTTGGCAGATTACGAGTGGCTGAGAGCAAATAATCTGGGATTGGGTGCCAGCCTAGAGAATACCGTTGTATTAGACGATAACGGTATTTTAAATCAGGAAGGTTTGCGCACACAGGATGAATTGGTGAAACACAAAATTTTGGATGCCGTGGGAGACCTGTATTTAGCTGGTATGAGCATCATCGGTTCTTTTAGGGGATTTAAATCCGGTCATCGCTTAAATAATCAACTGTTGCGCGCAGTGATTAACCAAAAAGATGCTTGGGAGATTGTAGAATTTACCTCTCTTGAGGATGCCCCAATTGCGTATCTGCCTTCTGCTGAAACAGCGGCATAGCAGTCGCTGTACGCGCATGTGTCGTTTGTTTCGCATAGGGTGAATAATAAGGCGCATGCGCTGGCGCATGGTGCGTGTATTGTGCGCTGTGTTGGGTCTGTTGGCTGCGCTGTCGTTGTGTGGCACCTTCGGCCAATTTGAGCAACGCTGCCTTAAGCCGAGGGCAATCCACATACGCTAGCATCGTCTGTATATACGCTACACTGTCTTCTGACAAGGGCACGGGAGGCGGGAAGCAGTTGTTTTTTTCTATGGTGTGTCGCACATCTGGCGTCACAATAATCTGAATTGCGGTTAAATGACGAAAAATTGTCGTTTGTTTTAATCGTTTTCCTAAGTCCATGTGGTAAAATCGAATGTGGTGTTTCCACGCGGGTGAGGTGGTACTGATGGTGAGTACGCCTTTTTCCCAGTTAGCCACTTGGCAGTGTTTGGCTGCCAGTGGGGACAAGTAACCATGTAATACCTCATTTAAGGTATTTAAATTACTTGCTTTGTCAACAAGGCGACGAAGGCTGGGTGTTTTGGATAAAACCGTTATTAGGGTATAGTGTCTATCACGTTTAACCATAAAACCAATTGTAAGGGAAGTGGGCAAAAATTACTATGTTAATGACAAAAATCGCACAGAAAGTATTTGGTAGCCGTAACAGTCGTTTGTTAAAGCATTTTAGAAAATGGGTCATGGAAATCAATGCCTGGGAACCCAGTATGCAAACCTTGTCTGACGAGGCGCTTAAAAACAAAACCACTGAATTTAAACAAAGACTTGTCGATGGCACAACCTTGGATGCGATATTGCCAGAAGCATTTGCCGTGGTAAGAGAAACGGCTCGACGGGTGCTTGGGATGCGGCATTTCGATGTGCAGCTGATTGGTGGCATGGTCTTACATCAGGGAAAAATTGCTGAAATGCGTACTGGGGAAGGAAAAACCTTGATGTCAACCCTGGCCGCCTATCTGAATGCTTTAAGTGGCAAGCCGGTTCATCTGGTTACCATTAACGATTATCTGGCACAGCGGGATGCTGAGTGGATGGGGCCGATTTATGACTTTTTGGGGTTACGGGTAGGTGTTATTGCCAATGGAATGGATCTGAAAGACAAACAGCAAGCATACTTGGCGGATATTACCTACGGTACAAATAATGAGTTTGGTTTTGATTATTTACGCGATAACATGGCTTTTTCCCCCACAGAGCGTATGCAACGTGGATTGGGCTTTGCGATTGTTGATGAAGTGGACTCCATTTTAATCGATGAGGCGCGCACACCACTGATTATTTCTGGAGCGGCTCAAGAAAGTTCTGCCTTGTATATCAAATTAAACGACCTGATCCCTCGCTTAAAAAAACAAGTAGAGAAAGAGGGGCCTGGTGATTATGCCGTAGACGCGAAAGCGAAACAGGCTTTTTTAACAGAAGCAGGACATCAAAAAGTAGAAGGCTTATTGGTTGAAGCCGGCTTATTGGAACCCGGTGAAAGCCTTTATGATGCCAATAATATTATGTTAATGCACCATTTATACGCGGGATTAAAAGCCCATGCCCTGTTTAAGCGTGATGTAGATTACATTGTGTCTCAAGGGCAAATCGTGATTGTTGATGAGCATACGGGTAGAACCATGCAAGGCAGACGTTGGTCAGATGGATTGCATCAAGCCGTAGAAGCCAAAGAAAAAGTGGAGATTCAGAGTGAAAATCAAACACTGGCTTCGATAACGTTTCAAAATTATTTTAGACTCTACGATAAATTGTCTGGTATGACAGGAACAGCGGACACTGAAGCCTACGAATTACATCAAATTTATGGTTTAGAGGTCGTGGTTATTCCAACTAACCAACCAGGACGCAGAGCAGACTTAGGAGACTTAATTTATTTAACACAGGCCGATAAATTCAAAGCCATTATTGAAGACATTAGGGCCTGTGTTGCCAGAAAACAACCTGTCTTGGTAGGAACCATTTCTATTGAAACATCGGAGTATTTATCCGGATTATTAGATAAAGAACATATTCCTCACAAAGTCTTAAATGCAAAACAGCACGAACAAGAAGCAGAAATTATTGCAGAGGCAGGTCGACCCGCTGCGGTTACCATCGCAACGAATATGGCTGGACGTGGGACAGATATTGTGTTGGGCGGCAGCAAAACCGAAGAAACCAACCTAGATGAATGGAAGGCCCGTCATGAACAAGTGGTCGCTGCGGGTGGATTACATGTGATTGGTACCGAAAGACATGAGTCACGTCGTATTGATAACCAATTGCGGGGCCGGTCGGGACGACAGGGCGATCCAGGTTCCACGCGCTTTTATTTATCGATTGACGATCACCTGATGCGTATCTTTATTTCGGATAGAATTTCGGGTCTCTTGTCTCGATTGGGTATGGAAAGTGGCGAAGCGATTACGCATCCCTGGGTGACACGTGCAGTGGAGAATGCCCAACGTAAGGTAGAAGGTTATAACTTTGATATTAGAAAACAGTTGCTTGAATATGACGATGTGGCCAATGAGCAACGTCAGCTGATTTATCAGCAACGTAACGATATCATGGATGTTGAGCAAATTTCATCGGCCATTGCCGCCATGCGTGCGGATGTTGTGCAAGCACTGTTAAATGAACATATTCCGCCCAATAGCTTTGAAGAGCAGTGGAATATTGAAGCCCTAGAAAATACCTTGGCACAGGAATATCACATGACTTTGCCAATTAAAGCCTGGATTGAAGATGCAACCGAATTGGATGCAAGCCATCTACAGGAAAAAATACGCCAAGCACTTGAGGCAGGGTACCAAGCAAAAGTCGATGCAATCGGTGTCCCTACGCAACAGTTTCTTGAAAAAACCATTATGTTAAATGTTTTAGACAGCCATTGGAAAGAACATTTGGCCACCATGGATTATATGCGACAAAGTATTCATTTACGTGGCTATGCGCAGAAAGATCCAAAACAAGAATACAAACGAGAAGCCTTCCACCTGTTTTCAGCCATGCTAGAGGCCATTAAACAAGAAGTCGTAACTTTGTTATTCCGCGTGGATATTAAACCAGAAGCTGACATGGCAGCCATTGAACAACAGCATCAAATACCTCAAAATTTGGCCTTTAATCATCCTGCGGCGACAAATTTGTTGTCAGATGAATCGAGTACAAACAGTATTGGGGATATGGCCGGTAAAGGCATGCTTCAACCGAAAAATATCCAAATATCTGCCCCGGGGCCCTTGGATTTGCCAAAAGTAGGCAGAAATGAGCCTTGCCCCTGTCAATCAGGAAAAAAATACAAGTACTGTCACGGTAAACTGGTTTAAAGATTTTTTTCGATCCCTAATAGCGCATAAAAAGCGAGCAAGTGCATACTTGTTCGCTTTTTTTTACCCAAGATTGCATATACAAAAAAGGAACTTTTTAGAAAATCTTTCCTCCAACAGCCAAAACACACACCATTTGTTGGAGATACTTGTATGGCCACGCAATTAAATAAACGCCCTGGTTACATGATCGATTACGATCGCTTTAACCAGCAGACGTTTTCGGCAAGTGGTCAGGCTTTATTGAAAAAAGATCCTTTGACTAAGGTGGATAAAGCTGCATTTTGTTTTACGGTGATGGAGACTTTCGATCTAAGGAAAGCGACGCCTGATCAGTTTCAAGATTTCCTGTTGGCAGTAAAGTTTATGATTGATACGCAGTTTGGAGATCGTGCTGGACAAGTGTTTGGTGATTGCCTTCCTGGTAAAGATGCGGCTCCAATGTATCATGAATCTGTAGATTTAAGCAAGCCAGGTAATTTCACAGGAAGAACTCAATCAATTCCAGTGGCTTTAAGTACAGTGAATGATGTAAAACAAGAAATACTATCAGATCTTCAATTTGTCTCTACAGTTGTACTATGTGGTGGATTAAAAGAAGATTTGAGTAACAAGCCCAGGGAACAGAAAGATTCTAATAGGGAACAAGATTTGATTTATATTACCGATAAATACGCGGAAAATTTAAGAAATAATGGTACTTACGAGAGCGATCCGTTGATTTTATTTATTCATTTTGTGGGTCAGTTGGCGTCTCTGGAGGCAAGTATAGCTATTAACAAAGATCAGAGGAAACGGTTGAGTGAAGAACTTATTGGAAATGATTATGAAGCGCAAGTTAAGGACTTAAACAGTATGTTTGATGGTTTTGTAAAGTCTTTTGGTGAGGAAAAAGAAAAAATTAGAACAGAAATGGTAAAAATATTTAGTGATCAATCAGAGATTAAAAATTCAGTAAAACCTACCGTTTTCATCAGAGTATTGGACTGGGTCTTAGAAAGAATAGAAGGAATAAAGTTCTTGGAAGGCATGGCAAAGTGGCGACTTTCTTGGAAAATACAAGCCATGGAGTCGAATATTCGCCAATTTTTGACTACGGAAACGAGTGCTGTTGCAATTAGCGCTCAACCGGATGGTAGCAAGGGACCGGAGAACGATGAAGAAAAAATACGAAATGATAATATGGATAGTGCTCGAAATCAAACAGATATCCATATACTAACGTTTTCGCCACAGTTTAAAGAAAGTCTGTCTGAAGAAGCTCAGAAGCGACAGCTTAAAGAAAATCGACAGCTTAAAGAAAATCACGAAAAAGTGATGAAAGAACTTATTAAAATTAAAGAAAAAAATAAAAAGCCAGCCAGTGAGCCCTAGGATGTTAGCAGATCGAAACCCGAGAAAACATAGAAATTATGACCTACTTTCAATAGTGCTTTTGATTTTTTCTTAACTATTGTCGATTTTTGTCGATAATCTAGTCAGTGATAATTTTTTTATGTGAGTATTCAGATCATGACAGATAACAATTCAGAAGACCAAGAGAAACATTTTTCCACAGAAGATGAAAAATCTTTTTTTGATGCACTGGAAAAGGGCGATTTGACTGCTTTAGAAAAAAAGTTTGAAACAGCAGTCACTAATGCTGAAAATAAAATAGAAGCATTTATAGGCTCAATAGCGACATTAACAGCGTCTGAAGACGTTAAATCACAGGTTGAAGGGGCGAGATCTGCCATGAAATCAGAATTTACTAAGATTAAAACCTGGTTTACAGCTAAAATGGCTGAATTAAAAGGACAGCCTGCGGATGACTTACCCAGTAAATTGAAGGTATTTAAAGAGGAATGTTTGGTCCAATGGGCTGATTTGAAAAAATACATGATTCAAAAAACAAAGGGCATTAAGGCCCTGATGCCCGGGGCTAAAAAACCTGGGATTGATGCTGAAGCAGTCATATTAAAGACACAAACCACCATTAATGAAGTGGTTGTACCCACATTAAAAAATTTGTTTGCTATTTCTAAGGCCGCTACCCTTGGTGCGATTAAAGGGGTCAAAGAAATGCAAAAAAATAAAGACGATTCAGACAAAAAGTCTTAAAACTGTTTGACCAGTTCGATAATCGTTTGCGCAAGCCATTCTGTTTGTTCTCGGTTAATAATCAGGGGTGGTAGTAGTCGAATCACATTTTGATTGGCGACATTAAAAAGCACACCAGCTTTAAGCGCTTCCAATAAAATATCTCTACAAGGTCTATTAAGCTCAATCCCAAGCATCAAACCACGTCCACGGACATCAATAACTTGTGGCAGACCGCGCAGTGCAGTGTTAAACGTATCCAGTAAATATTTTCCCTGTATTGCTGCGTTTTCCCAGAGTTTTTCGGTTTCAATCACCTTGAGCGTTGCAATGGCAGTGGCACAAGCCAAGGGGTTGCCACCAAAAGTAGAGCCATGCGCGCCGGGAGAAAATCGAGCGGCAACAGCCTCACTCATGATGGTGGCACCAATGGGGATCCCATTGGCCAAACTTTTTGCTAAGGTAACAATATCTGGTTTAATCTTCGATTGTTCGTAACAGAAAAAGGTGCCTGTACGTGCCATACCACTTTGAATCTCATCTGCTATCATCAGCCATTCATATTCATCGCATATGGCCCGCACACCACTTAAGTAGTTTGCATCCGGCACATGGATACCACTCTCTCCCTGTATGGGTTCTAACAATACGGCAACGATATCCGGATTTTTACGCGCTTGATTGCGTAAAGCATCCAAATCATTGAAGGGAATACGGACAAAACCGGGTAATAGCGGTTCAAATCCTGCACGATGTTTTGGATTGCTGTTAGCAGAAATACAGGCCATGGTTCTACCATGAAAGGCACCTTCAAATACCACTATTTTAGGTTCTGCGATACCGCGTTCGTGTCCATAAAGGCGTGTGGCTTTTATAGACAGTTCAATGGCTTCTGCACCAGAATTAGAAAAAAATGTGGTGGATAGCCCAGATAAGCGTCTTAATTCTGTGGCGAGCAGGGTTTGCTGTTCTACTTCAAATAAATTAGAGGTATGAATCAGCTTGGCTGCCTGTGCTTGAATTACCGGTGTAATCGCGGGATGGTTATGTCCGAGACCAGTGACAGCAATGCCCGCGAGTGCGTCTAAGTAGCGTTTGTTGTGTGTGTCCCATACCCAGGCACCTTCGCCATGCGACAGGGTGATGGGTAATCGTTGATAGACATTTAACAGTACAGGTGATGACATACGCACGGGCTCACTTATTTTACTTAAGGTTTGCTGTATTCCATTTCAACAAAAGACCAATTAACCAGGTTCCAGAATGCGTCTAAGTATTTAGGGCGGGCATTTCTGTAATCGATATAGTATGCATGCTCCCACACATCGCAGGTTAATAAGGGTTTTAAGTTGGCCTGTGTTAAGGGCGTTGCTGCATTGCTGGTGCTGAGTAAGGACAGTTTTCCAGAAGCGTCTTTTACCAGCCAAGCCCAACCAGAGCCAAATGTGCCGATAGCAAGTTTAGTAAACTGTTCTTGAAAGCTTGCGTAAGAACCGAAAGAGGCTTCAATCGCTTTCAGTAATTCGCCTTTAGGTTGTTGATGGTGTTTTTCGCTGAGACAATGCCAGTAAAAAGTATGGTTCCAGACTTGGGCCGCATTATTAAAGATGGGGCCTTCAGATTTTTTAACAATTGTTTCCAACGTTTCATTTTTTAAGGCATGGTCGGCCAATAAATTGTTTAAGTTGGTTACATAGGCTTGGTGATGTTTGCCATAATGGTATTCTAAGGTTTCACGAGAGATATAAGGCTCTAGGGCATTTAATTCGTAGGGTAAGGGTGGTAAAGTAATAGGCATGGGTATTTTCCTCATTGTTTAAAGAATGATAAGGGTTAGCCACAGTATACCCGATTTTAATTTTTTTTCAGTAGTAACAAGTAGTTTGTTTGTTGACTAATATTGTAAGGACGCTTGACATGAAACAGTACACAAGATCAGTGCGCTTGTACCAATGGATGGGTATTTTATTTTCTTTATTGACGGTTGCGTGTTCTGATACCCCTTCGTCCTCGGCAGTGAGAGTGGTTGAAGTCGCAATCGTACAAAAAGGCGACATTCAAGAAAGCATTACCCTGACAGGGACTATTCAGGCCAAGAAAAAAGTCGTATTGACCGCCAAATCCAGTGGCACGCTTCAATATGTGGCCCAAACAGGTGATGTCGTTAAAAAAGATGCACTGATTGCCAAATTAGGTAACAGCGAGATAGAGCAATCTCGTATTACCGCGCAAGAAACGGCACAGCTGGCCAAGCAACAGTATGACCAGATACAACAATTAAAACAAGAAAATGCAGCGACCAGCGATCAAGATATACAAGACAGTACGCGTGCATGGTTAGAGGCTAAAAATGCCTTGGCTCAAGCCAATATCGCTTGGGAAGAGACCCGATTTTTGGCGCCATTCGATGCGGTTGTCGGCGCTTATGCCAGTAACGAAGGTGCTCAATTGCAAGCAGGAGATCCGGTGGTGACCTTGCATGATGCCAGTCAATCCTATATCGCTTTAGATATACCCAGTAAATTTATACAATATTTAAAAATTAAACAACCCGTTATGGTGCAAGACCAGCCTGCTGTCTTAACTTCTTTTCAAAAAATGGTTGATTCTGATACGCGCACCGTACCGGCAACCGTTGATTTTACATGTTCAGGCTGCTTGATTGGGGAATTGGTGCCAGTACAGGTACCGATTCAAATACACCATGCAGTCTATTGGGTACCAACAGGCGCAGTATTCCAACAAGAGGGAAAATCTTACGTGTATCTTGTCCAAGACAATATACTAAAGAAAATCAAAGTAAAGCCTGGTCTTCAAGAAAAAGCGCGCTTAGAGATTGTTTCAGGGCTAAAAGAAGGAGATGTTGTGGTCGTGAAAGCACAAGAGACATTGCAACCCGGTATGACTGTTGAAGTGGCAGAAGCCCCAGAAATACCCGCACAACCCCCAATAATACAAGCAGAATAACCAGTGTAATGCATTAAGGAATGAATCATGCATCAAATAATTAAACGATTTGTTCTTTTGTGGTTAATGACCATTGGCATTGCACAAGCACGTTTTGCGACCAAAGAAGATGCACCCGTTGATTATATTCAATATAACAGAGACATTGTGGTTGAAAAAGACGGTCGTTCTGAAGAAAATATCCGCTATGAAATCAAAATTAATAATGAACAAGGACGAGCTGCATACGCGACGCAAACATTTCGATATAACGGTAATATTCAAAAATTAGACGTGATTTCAGCCCAAACGCTTGTGAATGGCCAGGTATTTAAGGTGCCGAAAGAGACTATCGAAGTCAAACCCTTAGCGAGTGCTGAAAAAGGATTTGATCAAGCATATCAAGTGATGGTCTCTTATCCCAATGTGGTTGTAGGGGCGATTATTAAGATGGAATACCGTCTTACAACAAAACAACAACCCTTACCAAATTACTTTTCGACCAATGCCTATTTTGGTAAATCGGGGTATTGGATATCCTCTCGGGTGACGCTAAAGTCTGCTTTACCATTTTACTGGCATGTGAACGATCCGAAACAAGCGTTAAAGATTGAAGAATCAAAAAAAGAGGGCATACAATCCCTCAGTATTACCTTAACAAAACCGGTGTATACAGAATTGGTTAATGAAGTCACCTTAGATGACGACAGTAAGAATGTGTATGTGGATATTTCTACACTCAAATCTTTTACAGAAATTGGTGCATCGCTATCGGGGGCATATCAAGCAGTAATTGAAGAACCTCTTCCTCCTTTGTTGGAAAATATGAGAAAACAGGCGGAACCTTTACAGAATGAGCCCGTAGCACAAATAAACAAGGTAACGTCATTATTGGAGGAACACATTCGGTATATGGGAGATTGGCGTTCTATTGATGGACAGTTTAAGCCAAGGCCCTTGACTACGATTGCCAGTACGGGTGTCAGTGATTGTAAGGATTATTCCGTAAGCTTAGCTGCGATATTGCGTCGTTTAGGCTATGAGGCTTATGCCGCACTGGTATATCGAGGAGAAGCATATTATCCGCCCACACACGATTTACCGGCGATGGGGCAATTTAATCATGCCATTGTGTACGCGGTAGATCCGTTCGGTATTGCGCGTTGGTTAGATCCAACGAATTTTGTCAGTATGGCACAGGGTATTTTTCCGGATATTTCGGATAGACCCGCTTTAATTTTAAATCCCACAGCACCCCGTTATGCTTCTATTCCTGCTGTTCAAGCCTTGCATAATGCCGTTGAGAGTAACAAAACGCTTAAGCTAAGCAAAGAGGGCGCGCTCATATCGAAGGGAAGCATGTTATTGAAAGGGGAGGCGGCGATTCCTGTCACTGGCGCGACATTAAGACGTTCAGAAGCGGCGATTAAAGAAGCATTAATCGATATTTTAAGTGGAGAAAAAAATCCTTTAGAAAAAACAATCACCTTGCCACCCTTAAATTCTCGTATTGTCAAAGATGTCACAATTCAATATGGCTTTGTACAAGAGGATGCCACAATGACTACCAATGTTGGGCAAGCCCTAAGTTTGGGCGGAGAGTGGGCTGCATTGGTTTTAAATACAAGCAAAGATCAGGAAGGGATAACGTATTTGGGGACACCCAAGAGCGAGGAAGAGGTATTATTTTTACCTGGCGCCAAGGCCAAAGCCGTTCAAACCTTAAATGTGCGCATTCAATCGCCGTGGATAACATTTAGTCGATCAGCTGAATCAACCGATCAGGGTGTTAAGATAACCCAAAAAACGGAGATTTTGCAGCGTTTTATCAAAGCAGAGATTGTGCGCTCAGAAGCCTTTCAAGCCATGAAAAAAAAGGTTAAGCAGGCTGTTGTGGGTGTCGCTCTGGTGTTTGAGTGAAAAAGATGCCACAACAGGGTATAATGGTACGATAAAAACGCCGTTGGAGACAGAAGCGATGAATATCGACACAAATGCCGTTATGGATACCATAAAAACACAAATTGAACAGCACCCAGTATTGCTGTATATGAAGGGAACGCCTGAGCTCCCACAATGTGGCTTTTCTGCCCGTGTGGTGCATATTCTAAAAAGCATGAACACCAATTTTGCGTATGTTAATATTTTGGCGCATCCTGAGATTAGAGCAACATTGCCAAAATATGCGAATTGGCCTACGTTTCCTCAGTTATACATCACAGGGGAGTTAATCGGCGGTTGCGATATTGTCACAGACATGCAAGCAGCAGGAGAGCTACAGCCCTTGTTGGCATCAGCCAATGCATTGGGTACTGGTGATACAGTGGCAGCCTAAACAACAGTGTGACGTATATGACCGAAGCATGGACCGCCTTACCTGTTCCCCAAGTAAAAGAGCGACCAGTCAATCCCGACATTGAAAAAGAGGCCTTGAAACTGGGGCTCGATCCGTTTGTTTCTGGTATTTTGGCCCGTCGTTCGATTGATGTGTTGATACCCCTGCAAGAATGGTTAGAACCAAAGCTTAAAACACTCAGTCATCCCATGCAGATGCAAGACATGGATAAGGCGGCCACGCGCGTTGCCGATGCAATTATTGGGCGAGAACATATTGCACTAGAGACTGACCATGATTGCGATGGACAAACCAGTCACGCGGTGTTGTATTGGAATTTAGTACATCATTTTAAGCATCCAACAACGCATCTGCAATCGTATATTGGTCATCGTTTGACTGAAGGGTATGGCTTGTCTGCGGCCTTGGCAAAACGCATTTTATCTGCAAAACCGCGCCCGAATATTGTGATTACGGCAGACAATGGTTCTTCGGATGAAGCCAGAATCGCCTTATTGAAAATGGCGAATATAGACGTTATCGTCACCGATCACCATGAAATCCCTGTCTCGGGTATACCGAAAAGCGCTTATGCTTGTTTAAACCCAACGCGTCCAGATTGTGATTATCCCGACCCGTGTATTGCTGGGTGTATGGTGGCTTGGTTATTGATGAGCGCAGTGAGGCAAAAATTAATCGCCCGAGGTTATTTGTCCAGTGATGCGCCACCCTTACGAGATACTTTGGATTTTGTGGCAGTAGGCACCATTGCGGATTGCGTGAGCATGGCCAAAAGTCATAACAATCGAGCGATTGTGCAGGTAGGCATGCAACAAGTATGGCGTGGTACGCGTCCTTGCTGGCGCGTATTGCGTACGCTGTTAAAGGACAACCCCAGTTCCGAAGATTTAGGATTTAAAATTGGTCCTTTGTTGAACAGTGATGGGCGATTAGATACGGCATTTCAGTCGGTCAGTTTTTTGCTCGCAGAAACCGATGCAGAGGCCAAAGCATGGCTCGAGAGTTTACAAACACAGAATGCAACCCGAAAATCTATTCAAAAAAGCTTGGTGCAAAAAGGAATGCAACGTGCCAGTGCATTGGTGAATGAAGGAAAATGGTCCCTATGTGTTTATCTAGCCGATGGTCATTCAGGGGTACATGGGATTGCGGCCAGCCGTTTAAAAGATGCTTTTGGTCGTCCAACGGTATTTTTAGCGCCTAAATTAGGTGCCCCAGACTGTTTAACCGGGTCGGTACGCGGTATCGTTGGTTTTCATGTGCGTAAAGCCTTGCAAGCGGTTCAAGATGCACACCCTGATTTATTGATTGCCTTTGGTGGACACCAGGGAGCGGGAGGGTTAACCTTGCTCCAAGAACACTTGTCTTTATTTGCACACGCATTTGAAGAAGCGGTTCGGGCGCAGGTAAGCAGCAAAGACATCGGTCCGGTGATTTGGACAGACGGGCAGTTATTACCAGAAAAAATAGGCTTATCGTTTTTAAATCAGTTGCGCACCTTGGAGCCATTTGGGCGGGAATTCGATCCACCTGTATTCGATATGCCTGCTACGGTAGAGCAAGTACAGCCAGTGGGGGATGGTACACATGTTCGGCTACGCTTATCTGCAGGCCAACATCGATTTAAAGGCGTGTGGTTTAACTGTCGTCCTGAAGCCAGTGTCGCCCTACCGGTTGTCGAAGGGGGGCAGTATAGCGTAATATTTTCTCTGACAGAGCATGTCTATCGTGAGCAACGCAGCGTAGAGTTGTTGGTACATCATGTCAACTGAATCCGGTGTTAGGTAGTCATTTAAATAATCATATAAACAAGAGGCATTTAAGACATGTTTGAAATAAACCCGTTACTCAATCTATTAGACGACATGGCTGAGCGTACGCAAATCATGCGGAGGTATCTTTGACTACGATCTAAAAACAGAACGCTTGGTCGAAGTCGATAGAGAGTGTGAAAATCCAGCCATTTGGGATAACCCAGAAAAAGCACAAGCATTGGGTAAGGAACGTGCAGCGCTAAAAGAAGTCATTGAGATTATCGATAAACTGGTGCAAGGGATTGAAGATGTGCGTGCTTGGATATCGCTGGCCCAAGAAGAAAAAGACAATGCGATACTTGAGATGGCACAACAAGAGCAAGAAACACTGTTGACCATACTAAAACAGCTCGAATTTAAACGAAAATTTTCAGGGAAAATGGACAGTTGCAATGCTTTCCTTGATATTCAATCTGGCTCAGGGGGTACTGAAGCACAGGATTGGGCCTCGATGTTATTGCGTATGTACTTGCGTTGGGCAGAAAGCCATCATTTTGATGTCGCTTTGTTGGATGAGTCACATGGTGAAGTTGCTGGCATTAAAGGGGCAACCATTAAAATTGAGGGACCTTATGCATACGGTTGGTTACGTACAGAAACGGGTGTGCATCGCTTGGTTAGAAAATCCCCCTTCGATTCTGGCAATCGTCGACACACTTCGTTTGCGTCAGTGTTTGTCTATCCAGAAGTCGAAGACGATATCGAAGTCGATATTAATCCGGCAGATTTGCGCATAGACACCTATCGTGCCAGTGGTGCAGGTGGTCAGCACGTGAATAGAACCGACTCTGCTGTGCGTATTACACATAATCCTTCTGGAATTGTGGTACAGTGCCAGAGCGATCGGTCTCAGCACAAAAATAAAGCCGCTGCGATGAAACAGCTAAAAGCAAAGTTATATGAACGTGCTTTGCATGAACGCAATGAAGAAAAACAGCAATTAGAAGAAGGGAAATCGGATATTGGCTGGGGATCGCAAATTCGTTCGTATGTGCTCGATCAGTCTCGTATTAAAGACTTGAGAACGGGCGTAGAAAATACCAATACACAAGCCGTGCTTGATGGCGACCTGGATATGTTTATAGAAGCCAGCTTAACCCAGCAAATGACTTAAAATAATACCAATACCTAAAATAGATAGGAATGATGACGCATGCGTACACCACAATCTACAGAAGCAACCCACCCTGTTGAAATGAATGTTGATGAAAATGAACAAATCCAACAGCGGAGAGAAAAATTACAAGCCCTAAGAGCAGAAGGCATCGCTTTTCCAAATGATTTTCGTCCCACCCACTTGGCTCAAGTATTACAAAATACTTATGGTGAGAAAGATGCTGCAGCCTTAGAGTCAACGCCTATCAGGGTAGTTGTGGCTGGACGCATTATGATGCGCCGTTTAATGGGTAAAGCCAGCTTTGTTCAGGTAAAAGACAGAAGTGGTACATGCCAATGGTATGTTCGTCAAGAAGAAATAGGAGAAACAGCGTATCAAGCATTTAAAAAATGGGATTTAGGCGATATTGTTGGCGCAGAGGGTGTGTTGTTTAAAACAAAAACAGGCGAACTCTCTATTAAAACAACACGCATTGTCTTATTAACGAAATCATTAAGACCTCTCCCAGATAAATGGCATGGCCTTCAAGATCAAGAATTACGGTATCGACAGCGTTATGTCGACTTAATTGTGAATGATAAAACCCGAGAAACCTTTGTGATTCGAGCAAGGGTGATCCAAGCAATTAGGGATTTTTTAAGCCAAAGAGACTTTCTTGAAGTCGAAACCCCCATGATGCAATCTTTGGCAGGCGGTGCTACCGCGAAGCCATTTATTACGCATCACAATGCCTTGGGCATGGATTTATACTTGCGGATTGCACCCGAGTTATATCTTAAGCGCTTGTTAGTGGGTGGCATGGAGCGTGTGTTTGAGATTAATCGTAATTTTAGAAATGAGGGCTTATCCACAAGACATAATCCTGAGTTTACCATGCTCGAGTTTTATCAAGCCTATGCGGATTACGAAGATTTTTTACATTTAACGGAAGCGTTACTTAGAGAAGTGACGCTTAAAGTCTTGGGTACAACCACCGTTACTTATCAGGGAACCAAAATTGATTTTGCGCAACCCTTTAAGCGCTATACAGTGACCGAAGCCTTATTGGCTTATCAGCCAGAATTAACCAAAGCCCAGTTAGCAGACAGAACTTTCTTATGCGAGCGCCTTAAACAGTTGGGTGTCACTGCTGAAAAGCAGTGGGGTCTAGGTAGGTGCTTGCTTGCCTTATTCGAGGAGTTAGTTGAAACGCAGTTGATTCAACCGACCTTTATTATCGCTTACCCAACAGAAGTGTCTCCTTTGGCACGTTGTAATGATACCGATCCAAGTATTACAGATAGGGCAGAACTGTATATTGGCGGACGTGAAATTGCAAATATTTTCTCTGAGTTAAATGATGCGGAAGATCAGGCTGCGCGTTTTCAAGAGCAAGTCAAGCATAAAGAAGCAGGCGATGAAGAAAGTATGCCCTATGATCATGATTATATTACGGCATTAGAGTATGGCCTACCTCCAGCAGCTGGAGAAGGCATCGGTATAGACAGGCTGGTGATGTTGCTTACAGATTCACCTTCTATACGGGATGTATTATTATTTCCACAAATGCGTACCAAAGCCTGATGAACGAAAAAGACAGACTGTCGACATTGCGCTGGCAATGCCGTCGTGGCATGCTTGAATTAGATGTGATTTTAGGTCGATTCTTGGAATCGACCTTTTCACAGCTGAGCCCGAACCAACAAGATCAATTTGCAACAATGCTAACCCTGGACGATCCAACGCTCTATGCCTGGTTGATGGGATCGGAATTACCCACTTCTGTCGATATGCAAGAGATTGTGCAACTGTTGAAAAAGCGAAATTAATCAGATGAAGTGGGTGCTTGAATCAGTGTGTAAGCCCACAAACCATCCTCTGTAACGGCGTTACGAACACATTTGCTCACCCCATCCGGCAATGTGTCGCCGGATTTAAGTATGTTATCGGATGCTTTAAGGTTGGTTTTGATTAAAGACAGTTGGTATTTTTTTTGTTTACTGCGGTATTCCATACGAGCAATAATTTCCTGACCAATATAACAACCCTTATTAAAGCTAATCGCTTCCAATTCTGGCAGGCCAAGGTAATGGGGTAAAAACTGTTCGCTTGTTTCAGGAAAAATTTCGGGAATTTTAGCCATAATATCTGTTAATGCCCAGGTGTTGGCGGTGATATTGTTGAGCTTAATCAACCATGCTTTTAAGGCATCACCCGTGTTTGCCACTTCTATTGCAGGATTATTCGGCAGTAAGTACAATTCATATCTTGCTAGGTCGGTATTACCTGGTACTTTTATGATGGTATATCTATCAATTTGGATTAGCTGATTGATTGCCATTGTAGGAAAGGGCAAAGAAGATGCCTGTTCAATCGGTACGCAGAGACCATATATGTAGGCATGGTTTACCACAGTCAAAGTCACTTTCGAAAAACGGGCATAAAATTGTAAAAAAGACAGCGCTTTATCTACCATCGATTTAGGGCAACGCAAGTAAAAATCACCGTCCTGGCGAAATATGCGATACAGTGTGCGTACGCGCCCTTTTGTATTACAATGTGCCGTTAAACAGCTCATGGTATCTTGTAAATGATTAACGTCACAGGTTAATTGGCCTTGTAAAAAAGATTGGGCAGCGACGCCCGATACACGGATAATGGCGTAAGCCTCTGATAGTGAAGCGATTGAGCAGATATCTATGGACATGTCATAAAACCAGTGATTGTGAAGACACAGTATAACTATTGTACCGGTAATGGTGTGTAAAAAAATAGGCTTCAATACGAGTAATGTGATTGGGTTACCGTATTTCGATATTAATTGGGTATCTGATTATGATGAGTGTATATGCAAGATGAACTAATCATTGCTGTAGCACCGTCTCGCTACTTACAGATAGTCATCATACTGCAACATATGGGTGGATTTTGTTGCGTAGCATATGCCTTATGGCCAAGCTATTTCAGTATATTATTGCTTGGATTCGCATTGTCATTGCATTTTGCTTATTTTTTTAAAAAATATGGTCTATTGCAATCTCGAACAGCTGTTCTTCAATTTTCATTAAAGCCTTGTGGAAAAGTACAATTATGTCTTAAAAATAACGTCAAAGTAGATGGATATGTGTCACTATCAAATACCTATGTCTCACCTTCTTATATTGTGCTATTAATAAACAGACCTAATCATCAGCATGCTGTCATCCTGTTAAAAGACAGCATGACTTCATTTCCTTATCAGCGCTTGAAAGCACATTTGCGTGCAATTACAGAAAAGTAATTCCTGCGCCAATGTAATCAATACTTCATTATTCGATTTGTTATGCCGATATATCTAGAGAATATTGTGTATTTAACAATGAGATACCATGACAGCGCACGAAAAACGGAGTATATCGATACAAGATTCAGATCTAGTCCTTGAGTTTAAGTCGGGGGATAAGGCTGCTTTTGATGTCTTATTTGAAAAATATTATTCAAAAATCATGAGAGTGATGAATCGCTATATTCATGATATGAATGAAAGCAGTGATTTGACTCAAGAAGTGTTTATTCGCGCTTTTCAATCAATCGATAAATTTAGAGGTGACAGCAGTTTTTATACTTGGCTTTATCGTATTGCAGTCAATACTGCAAAAAATTATCTCAAATTAAAAAACAGAGATGGTGCAGTCAATAAAACCATTCGATATTTACCAGAGTCTCAAGAAAATATGGGACAAAGTGAAACTGATACACCAGAAGGCATGTTAATTTCACGTGAAACCGAACATCAATTCTTAGATATTATGCTTAAGCTCCCTTCAGAATTAAGAACAGCCATATTGCTAAGAGACAGAGAAGGCAGAAGTTACGAAGAAATTGCCGTTATCATGGATTGCCCTGTTGGAACGGTGCGCTCTAGAATTTTTAGAGCGCGTATTGCTATTAATAAGGGTATGGATATTCCTGAGGTTTAAACAGACTTTTTTCTTAAGCGATGCCAGTAAAATACGGGTAACCCACTTAAGGTAATAAGGGTTGCCAGTACAATGGTTTTTAATCCAGCTGCCCATAATGACCATGCGCAAAAAGCGAGTGCTAAAAGGCCGAGCACTTTGTCTAGACGCCTTTTTTTGGCGCTCAGCTTTAAAAAGCTGAGAATACAAACGGTGTAAATAAGCAAGAAGGCGGTAACAGATAAATCAATGATCGTGTTTAGTTGATTAACCAAGTTATCGCTGAGAGTAAAAAATAAAAGAGGAATCATGCCACAAGAAGATAAAATGATGCTCCACTGAGGGGCGTGATTGGCATTCACTTTTTTGAAAAACCGAGGGAATAAGCCATCTTCTGCTGCGCCCATGCCAATCTGGCCGCTGGTTAATATCCAGGCATTTAAGGTGCCCAAGCAAACCACGGAACCCATTAAGGCAATGCTGTAGTGCCAGTGCGGTTGTCCACCAAAGATATACTGTGCTGCATCGGCAAAAGGTGCTTTAGATTGGGCCAGTTGATCGAGCGGCACCACACCCATCACAACAAAGCTACTGAGTATATAAAGAAATGCCACTAAAAGCGTTCCGCTGACAATGGCTTTAGGGATTGTTTTGCTTGGATTGTTGACAGAACCTGCCGGTGTTGTGGCACATTCTACCCCGATAAACCCCCAAAGGGTCAGTAAAGCAGCTGCATTTAATCCGCTAAAAATAGATTCATTGGTTGGGTTAAACGGAATAAAATGGTCGAGTTGGACAAATTGTAGGCCCCATAAAGGGACTAAGGCCAATGGAACCACTTTGAGCACAGTAAAAACAAATTCTGCATAGCCCGCAGCTTTTACACCCAAAATATTAAGCCAGGTAACCAATATTAGTACCCCGATTTCGAGGGCAATTTTGGTTGCGGGTTGGATGTCGCCGATAAGGGGATGTAGGTAACCGATAACGGCGATTACAACCGCGGTGGAGCTCATCCAAGAGATAACCCAGTATGTCCAAGCGCTAAAAAAGCCCGCGTTTTCGCCAAAAGCGGCCTGTACATAGGCGTGTGGTCCACCGGTTTTTGGGATTTTAGCGCAGAGTTTGGCAAAAATGAGGGCCAGAAAGATGGCACCTGTTGCAGTAATAAGCCAGCTAGCTAAACTTAATCCGCCGTAAACAGCCAGACTTGCCGGTAATAAAAAAATACCTGAGCCAATTTGGCTCCCAGCAACCAAGGAAGTCACAGACCAAAAACCAATTTTTTTATTTGAAGAAGACATTGTGTGTCAATTTTCCTGCCAACATAAGGCCCATAAGCCGAAATCGTAAACCAATAGACTAACAAACTCCTACCGCGTTGCCAAGATATCCCTGTTCGGGTCGCGATTATTATGAGAGAATGAAGCAAAATTTATAGGGTACTATATTACACATGAAACATATTCGAAACTTTTCAATTATTGCCCATATTGATCATGGGAAATCAACCTTGGCCGATCGCTTTATTCAAACCTGTGGTGGCTTAAGCGCTCGTGAGATGTCTGCTCAGGTTTTAGATTCAATGGATCTAGAACGAGAAAGGGGGATTACCATCAAAGCGCAGTGTGTGACATTGCACTATACAAGTAAAAATGGGCAGGTGTATCAATTGAATTTTATTGATACCCCTGGGCACGTGGATTTTAGTTACGAAGTGTCCCGTTCCTTGGCTGCTTGTGAAGGGGCTTTGCTTGTGGTGGATGCCGCTCAAGGTGTAGAGGCGCAAACAGTGGCTAATTGCTACACAGCCCTTGAACAAGGCCTAGAAGTGTTGCCAGTACTCAATAAAATCGATTTACCCCAAGTGGAGCCTGAGCGGGTGATTCAAGAGATTGAAGAAATTATTGGCATTGAAGCCACTGATGCACCGGCGATCAGTGCTAAAAGTGGGCTGGGTGTAGAGGCTTTGCTGGAAAAGTTGGTTGAAGTCATCCCTCCCCCAACAGGCAGTGCCGAAGAACCCCTTCAAGCCTTAATTATTGATTCTTGGTTCGATACGTATTTAGGCGTTGTATCCTTGGTACGGATTAAAAACGGTGTGCTAAAAGTCGGGGACAAGATGCAAGTCATGTCTACTCAACGTGCTTATACGGTCGACCAAGTAGGTATATTCACGCCAAAAAGAACGCCTAAAACCCAGTTATCTGCCGGAGAAGTGGGTTTTGTAATTGCGGGCATTAAAGAAATTCAAGGTGCACCTGTTGGTGATACCATTACCTTGGTAAACCGTCCGGCCACAGCGCCTTTACCGGGTTTTAAAACAGTACAACCCAAGGTATATGCAGGTTTATTTACCGTAGATTCTGAACAATACGAAGCTTTTAGAGAAGCCTTAGCCAAGTTAAAGCTAAATGACTCGGCTTTGTTCTATGAGCCAGAATCATCAGAAGCTCTGGGTTTTGGCTTTAGATGTGGATTTCTTGGATTGCTCCACATGGAAATTGTGCAAGAGCGCTTAGAGCGAGAATATGGGCTAAATTTAATTACAACAGCACCAACCGTTGTCTTCGAGGTGATCGATCGCAAGGGTGTTCTGCTCAAAGTAGATAACCCGTCTAAACTACCGGACATGTCTCTGGTTCAAGAAATGCATGAGCCGATTGTTGAAGCACATATTCTGGTTCCTCAGGCTTATTTGGGTAACGTACTAACGCTTTGTGTTGAAAAACGGGGTATTCAGAAAAAAATGCTTTATCTGGGTAATCAGGTCTCACTAACCTATGAGTTACCCATGAATGAGGTTGTGTTAGATTTTTTTGATCGCCTAAAATCGGTAAGCCGTGGTTTTGCCTCCTTGGATTATCACTTTCTTCGCTTTCAGCCCGCCGATTTAGTGAAACTGGATATTCTGATTAACTCGGAAAAAGTAGACGCCCTGGCGTTAATTGTACACAGAGACAATGCGTTTCAGCGCGGACGTGTTTTAACCGAAAAAATGCAAGAATTGATTCCAAGACAAATGTTTGATGTTGCTATACAAGCCGCGCTAGGGGCACATATTATCGCTCGCACAACCGTTAAAGCATTGCGTAAAAATGTGACCGCGAAGTGCTATGGGGGCGATATCACACGTAAGAAAAAATTACTAGAGAAGCAAAAAGCAGGAAAAAAACGGATGAAGCAAGTGGGTCGGGTTGAAATTCCACAAGAAGCATTTTTAGCGGTTTTAAATATTGGGAAAGATCAGAAATGAAGCCATCAGAAATTTTATTGTTATTAACGCTTGTCACGGGTGTGATTTGTCTTATTCAAAAAATTGTGAAACAAAAACGTCAATCTGTTATGCATATTTCAAACAGAACCACGGTGTTAGGGCGTTTTTATAACAAAGTCGTTGAAATTTCGCAGTCTTTTTTCCCCGTGCTTCTGTTGGTAATATTGCTACGTAGCTTTGTGGTAGAAGCATTTCGGATCCCCTCAGGTTCTATGCAACCAACCTTGTTAGAGGGTGATTTTATTTTGGTTAATAAGTATTGTTATGGGTTAAAATTGCCTGTTACAGGGCAAACGCTATGGAAGATGGGCGCGCCAGAGCGGGGAGACGTGGTCGTGTTTTCGAAAGGCCGGAAAGACATGATTAAACGCATCGTTGGATTGCCGGGGGATCGCATTCGATATGAAAACAAAATATTATATGTCAATGACAAGCCTATGTTGCAAGTGTTTCAAGATGATGTGTTGGCCGTGCCACAGCAGTGGAAAGGCTGGCCTTTTCGTCGACATACGGAACATTTAGATTCAAAAACACATGATATTTTATTGAAAATGGATAACAGTTTGTCTCAATCAAAAAT
>JBEAUL010000004.1:0-3700 GCA_041161475.1 Pseudomonadota bacterium
CTTCTAAATCTTGTTCAGAAATATGCTCTTCTATTTTTTTGTTGTGAAAAGAAAACCTAGCTGAAATATATCCGGTATCAGTAAGAATATCCATCAAAACCGCAGAAATAAATTGGCTTGATAGATTTTCTCTGTCATAAAAAAAACGACCATAGGTTGCTAAAAGTACTTTTTTTGGATACGCAATCATTAAATGCTGTAATAAAGGAATATTGGTTTCATCCTCACAGTCTAAGCAAAAAGCATGGTTATAGACGTTTAACAGAATGCTTAATGCAGACTCGTGTCGGTCGTTAAATAAATATTTTTTTTCCGTGGTGAGTTGTTTAAAGGCTATTGTCTGATTTGTAGCGATAGTCTCAAGAATGTTAATAGCATGCTCAATTTCGATCAGTCTAGAAGCACCGTTGTCTATTTCATCGTCTAATCGATCGCTATATACATTGTTATAGATATTTTGACAGGCTTTAGAGAGTTGATGAAGAATGGTATTGCCGATATTATCTTGATGTAAAAAATGAATGGGTAGCTTTTTTGTATACTGATCAATCGCAAATAACAAGCCACGCTGAAATAAAGCATTCAGCAAGAGACTGCCTCCAAGTCGTTCATCCGATGAATTTAGTTCGTTAACTATCTCTTGATGTGCCTGTTTGTCATGCATGTTGAGTGTCTGTAACATGGTCTCTATAGTCGAGGTGAATTCAATCAGGAGATCAGAAAGCGAATCATGAATCGCAAGCTCAATCAGTAAAGGCACTAAATGCTGCTCTTCACCTGGGGTTTGTTTCATGTATGTGCTCACAAAGTTGCCGAGAGGCGTATTTAGGGGTAGATGGCATAGAAGGATACTTTTTTGCATGATACTTTTAAAAACCTCAGGCTTTGTCAGCTTTGTGGGATATTAGGGTGCTAAAATATATTTATAACTAACAGGTGTTACTTTGAAAATAATAAGGACATTGCCTTCGATTTTACCAAATGTTTAATAAATTTTGCAAATCTTTTTGCTGTTAACAGATGTTTTGGTATAAAAATTCTAGATTACCGTTACTCATGACAAGAAGATGTTTCTGCGTTTCTGGATAGGAATGCATCATCTGTTGAGTTGCTTGAATTAATTCAGCGATATTATGGTACACACCACCAGGTTTATTTAATTGTTGAAATTCAGCATTGACATCCCAAACTACAGTGGTTTTGTCTTGGTAAAAAAAGACAGCATCCGCTGCTTGAAGTGCTGCGTTAAAATGACCTTGATGCGTCCCTTTTTTCATGGTATTTGATCGAATATCTACAATTGCAATAATGGGTGCGTTACCTACTTTGGCTCGTAAGCCACCCAAAGTCTTTTTAATTGCCGTAGGGTGATGGGCAAAATCATCATAAACAGTCACGTTGGTGTTGGAGTGACGCACTTCGAGACGACGTTTCACCCCTTGAAAACGTTGTAAGGCAGCAATCCCCTGTAGGGGCGAAATGCCTATATGTGAGGCTACTGCAATGGCAGCCAAGGCATTTTGTTGGTTGTGTTCGCCCAGCAATCCCCATTCTACGGTTCCCCACAACTCGCCCTTATGGTATACTTGCCAAGTATGGCCGTCTGAGCTCATGTTTTTATATCCCCAATCGGAAAAATTTGCTTGTGTCTGCTCGTCTTGTTGTGCCACGGTGCTCACAGGTGTCCAACACCCTTTTGCAAGGACACGTTGCAAGGCGACGTCTTTTTTAGGGGCTACGATTAACCCTTGATTGGGTAATATCCGAACTAGGTGGTGAAATTGTTGCTCAATTGCAGACAAATCTGCAAAAATATCGGCATGATCAAATTCTAAGTTATTTAAAACAGTGATATGGGGTCGATAATGCACAAACTTAGAGCGCTTATCAAAAAAAGCACTGTCGTATTCGTCGCATTCCAATACGAAATAGGTTTCGCCATCGGGTGCAGTACCGCCAAATCTTGCAGAAGCGCCCAATTGTGGTGAAACGCCACCGATTAAAAATCCTGGTTGATAACCCGATTCACTTAAAATCCAGGCCAATAAGCTACTGGTTGTGGTTTTTCCATGTGTACCAGCAACCCCAATGACACGCGTTTTATGTGCTAAGATATGATCCGATAACCATTGGGGGCCAGAGATAAGCGGTTTTCGTTGATTAAGCAAGGCTTCCACAATGGGCATGCCACGGGTTAGGGCATTCCCGATAACAAAATAATCGGGATTTAGTGCCAAAGCCTCTAGGCCATACCCCTGGCTGACGGCAATGTTTGCATTGTGTAGCACATCAGACATGGGAGGGTACAGTGGCCCATCCGAACCCGTGACATGATATCCCCGCTCTTTGGCCAAGAGACTGAGGTTGCCCATAAAAGTGCCACCAATACCCAGTATATGTATGTGTTTGTCTTTTTTTGTCACGTTTTTATATCCATCCTTGTAAACTGCTAAATTTATTTCCCTTACCTAATCAGTAGCATTTCTTTTGTTTGTTCCGGATAAGTGATTGGCAGTTTGATAAACCGCAATTGTTCGTGTGTATGTTTTTGATGTAAATCATGATACAAGCTTTTCAGTGCATCAGGTGTTGCATTGCTTACTTCGCGATAGACAGTCACCAGTGGCAACACGGTTTGCGTTTCTTCATGCCGAATAGTACCCACCCATAAGGGGGTTCCTGTACCCGATGCTTCATGATCGGATTGCCACAATTGTAAAACCAAACGATGGGTTCTGTCTAAAGGTTTGGCCATTTTGAGTACAGGCAATCGATCGCGATGATATTTTGGCATGATTGGAAATTCGTTCGATGCAGGCTCTTTAGACAAGGCCGTTAAGGCGGTGGTGACACTTAATTTGGGGAGATGGACCCAATGGTTTTTAAGTAACTCTGATTCTATGGCATTGAGTGGGCCTAACCATTGTACGTCAAACAAGGTTGCTTCACGTTTAAAGGCGCCTTGACGGTGGCTTAAATGCATTCCCATGCCTTCACCAGACCACCAATTTTTTACCTGAAATTGATTGATTTGCCATTCTCGATTTAAATTGGGTCGATGGGCTGGATAATATTTCCAGTTATACAAACCGGTCAGTACAAGTAGTAATGTTAGGGGTAATGCAATGAGGCGAGCGATGGGCTGTGGAGTGGACTCAAAACGGCGGTACACTATCCATCCGATACTTAAACAAAAGATAGCCAAGGCCCAGCTACCTAGAATATCGGTAAACCAGTGTTGTCCTAAATATAGGCGGGCAAAAGACAATACCAAGATAATCGGTATGGCAACACCAAAAGCGCACCAACGGTAGCGATACGGCAACTCATTACGTAATAACAAGGCGAGATACCCAAAAAAGAGGGTGGCCATTAACGCATGCCCACTGGGAAAAGAATTTTCAGCTGATCGATAAATCAAGCCTTCTGGTCGTGGGTTAGGGATAAAATGTTTCATCAGATATCCAATCCCTGCGCCAAGTCCCAGCGTACCCAACCAACAAACGCCGGTAAAGATTTGTTTACGTAAAAACAAAAACAGACCAAAAAGTGCCGTAATGGGTAAAATAATCAGGGGTTCTGAAAAATTCGTTATTTTACCGAATATATCAATCAATTTATCCCAGTGCAATGCACGCAGTGCTTGATAAATGGCTTCGTTCCAGGTACTCAAGCCCGTATTATTCAATGTGGATTCCGT
>JBEAUL010000019.1:0-5825 GCA_041161475.1 Pseudomonadota bacterium
ATTTCTTTCATATGCTGTAAAAAATCTTTTCTTAAATCCAAATACATGAAATTAACTTGATCTTCCTTAGGTGATTCCGAATCAGGGTTATTTTTGTAAAAGAGTTTTTGCAACGTCATTAAGTCTCTGGAGTGAAGAAAAAAATTCTGAATAATTATAATTGGTGTAAGATTTTCACCTGATTCCTCTAATTCTTTTTTTTCTTTTTCATCTGATTCCTCTAATTCTTTTTTTTCTTTTTCATCTGATTCCGGTAAAGAATCTAAATCAGGAATATTTTTCAAAGTAAATTCGTGCTCAAGCAGATAAAAATCTTTTTGTCTATTGCCGGACAATAAGTCTGATTCCTCTAATTTTTTTGTTTCGTTTTCATCTAATTCCGATAAAGAACCTAAATCAGGAATATTTTTCAAAGTAAATTCGTGCTCAAGTAGAGAAAAATCTTTTTGTCTCTCGCCGTACAATAAGTTGGAAATCACTAGCGTCGAAACGAAAGGACCAGTTTCTTCTAACTCACCTTCGGTTAAAGGTTGGTCTCTTCCTAAGAACTGAAAATTCAGTCTACTAGTTTGACCTAATTTTTTGATCATCGAATCATAATAGGGCTTAAAATGTTTTCCATTGCTAAAATTTTTATCAACAATAAATTTTAAAGCCAACAACATGTCTTTAAAATCATCTTCCGTTGCTTTAAAGTCGTTTGCTGTTGTAGCTGTTGATAACTGGGAATGAAAACGCTGAAAAATATCAACAAAAAATATGGCTTTTTCTTTTTCTGTTAAGGAATCCCCTTTTTCAAGCAAGGCGATACCTCGAACGGAAAATGCCTGCTTGTATAATTTTTTATAATGTTCGGCTGTAATAGTCATTATTAAAACCCTACTTTCTGTGCATTATGATGATGGGTATTCTTTTGATTACTATACCACAAGTATAAGTCAGAAAGTTAGATTTTTTGCTTTTTTAGGCCAAAACTGAATAAGATTTAAAATTTTTACTTGCACATACATGCATGTTAGGCTTTTTTACCCAGCATGGCCTGGGAAACTTTTGATCGGGCTTTCATGTGCAGGGCTTGATTCACAAATTGACTGGCCTGAATAATCTTATGTAGATCCACTTTTTTAGCCAAGCCTAAACCATGTAGCATATACACGACATCTTCTGTCGCCACATTACCAGAAGCGCCAGGCGCATAAGGGCAGCCCCCCAATCCACCGACAGCGCTGTCGATGGTTTTTATGCCCAGCAACAAACAAGCGTAAATATTGGCAAGTGCTTGACCATAGGTATCATGAAAATGCACTGCAAAAGTCTCTACAGGTATTTCTTTGATAAGGGTTTTCACCAACTGCGTTGCAGAGCTCACCGTACCAACGCCGATAGTATCTCCCAATGAAATTTGGGTGCACCCTAATTTCAACAAATCATGAGACAGTTTTACCACTTTGGCAATCGGTACTTTCCCTTCAAACGGGCATCCCAGCGTACAAGAGATATACCCTCTCATTCTTAGCCCATGCGCTTCAATCAATGGGAGCAACTGCTCTATGCGCTCTAGACTCTCTGCAATAGAACATTGAATATTTTTTTGAGAAAAGGTTTCAGAGGCTGCGATAAAAACGGCAATGTCTTTTACTGGCGATTTTAATGCATTCTTAAGCCCTTGAAGATTAGGTACCAAAACGGGGAATCTACCTGACACATTTTTTTCTTTCAATTGCTTGAGGACTTCGGCTGTATCACTTAACTGGGGCACGCGTTGAGGAGACACAAAGCTACCTGCTTCGATAGTATCAAGTCCTGCGGCGGCCAACAAAGCAATCAGTTCAACTTTTTTCTGTGTAGACAAGGTTTTTATTTCATTTTGTAAGCCGTCTCGTGGGCCAACTTCAACAATATTAATATCAGACGTTACTGTCATGTTGTTATGGTTTCCTCGTTGGTGTTAAGTGCAATAGTACGACACGTCCTTCAACGGTATCCCCTTTTTTATAGTCTATTTTTTTCACTACCCCATCATACGGGGCTTTTACCGTATGTTCCATTTTCATGGCTTCCAGAATCAGTAATGGCATTCCTTCTGATACAGTGTCCCCTTCTTTCACAAAAATATCTCTAATCACCCCAGGAATCGGGCTTTCTAAACTTTCTTTAACCAGATTTTCATCTATTTTATCGATTGTAAATGGATCAATAATCTCAAAAAGGTAGCCTGTATGATTAATAAACAGATACAAACTATTTTTATGTTGCATACAGTAAAAAAATTGTGCCCGATCGTCTTTTATGACCTGCATAATATTGGGAGAAACAAAACCTGCATTAAAACTTAAAGTGTACTCTGCTTCTCTTTCATTGGCCTCTTTGGTCACGATAAAATCATCGGCAGGTCGCTGTATATATAATATTTCATTCAATTGATTATTGATATTTTTCAAGCGAATTTCATGCGTTGCATGGTAATTTAAACGCCAATGATTGGTTTTCTGCCAAGGAGAACCGGGTTCAGGATGGTAATAATAACCATTTTGCTGGTGTTTAATGCTGTTTAACAATGCGCCAACGGCAGCAATTGACCAGACAAATGGTCCTGGTATCGAGAGTGGGGCTTCTAAAACCGCTTTATGTCGCGTTAAAAAATCGGTATCAATTGCTCCATCGGCAAACATGGGTGAGTAAATAACCTTTCTTAGAAAATTAAGGTTATTTTTAATGCCCACGATATGCACATGCTCTAAACTCTGCTGCAACTTTGTGATCGCTTGTTGTCGGGTTTCTCCCCAGGCAATTAACTTAGCCAACAGTGGATCATAATGAATACCAATCACATCCCCCACTTGTAAACTGCTTTCAATCCGCAGGGAATCAGTCGGCTCTGGTACAACAATTTCCTCGATAATACCCGTTGCAGGTAAAAAATGATTCTCTGGGTCTTCCGCATAGACGCGTACTTCAATTGCATGCCCATTCCGTTGAATATCGTCTTGGGATAAGGGGATAGGTTGCTTGGCAGCAATCGCAAACTGCCAAGCAACGAGATCAATTGCTGTAATTTGCTCTGTCACCGCATGCTCTACCTGCAAACGGGTGTTCATCTCGATAAAATAGGGTTTACCCGCTGCATCTACTACAAATTCAACCGTCCCTATGTTGGTATAATTCACTGCTTTAGCTACTTTAATGGCCATATCGCCCAGTTTTTGTCTTAAACCATCGTCTATTGAAGCACAAGGTGCCTCCTCTATTATCTTTTGATGTCTACGCTGAATAGAGCAATCTCGCTCAAATAAGTGCAACACTTTTCCGGTATGATCTGCTGCGATTTGTACCTCTATATGACGCGTTGGCTTGATATACTTTTCAAGTATCACTGTTGTATCAGCGAAATAGGCTTGGGATTCTCGTTGCGATTGTGCCAATAGCGTGGCGAAGTGCGCCTCTTTAGAGACAATATGCATTCCTTTACCCCCACCGCCAGCAGAAGGCTTGATTAACAAGGGAAATCCAATCTCTCTGGCAGCCTGCAAAAGGGTATCTGGATCTTGTTTTTTTCCCTGATAACCAGGAACAATGGGAATATCTGTTTTTAACAGTAGATCTCTGGCGGACTGTTTAGACCCCATTAATGCAATGACTTTAGCACTGGGCCCGATAAAACAAATACCTGATTTTTCACATGCTGTTGCAAAATCGGCGTTTTCTGACAAAAAGCCATATCCAGGATGAATGGCTTCACAACCTGTAAAAGCTGCTATCTGTATTATTTTTTCAATATTCAGATAGGTAGCATCCAGTGCGTCCTCGCCTAAGGCATAGGTTTCGTTTGCCCACTGCATTGCGACACTGTTTTTATCTGATTTTGAATAGATCCCAACCGTTTTAATGCCGAGTTTATGCGCTGTTCGAATAATTCTGGCAGCAATTTCCCCTCTGTTTGCAATCAATATTTTTTTAAACATTTTTTTGGGCCCCCCATATGGGCCTTCTTTTTTCAAAAAAAGCAGTCATCCCTTCTTGCGCCTCTGCACCGACCCTCACAGCAGCAATTTTTTTAACCATTTTTTTAACAAGGGCTGTATAAGCCTTTGCGTCTCCCCGCTTTAATTGACATAACAATGCTTTTGTTTCACTGACTGCAATAGGGGCATTTTGTTGAATAGATCGTGCAAACACCATTGCTTCTGTCCATAAAACTTTTTCTGAATAGACTTGATGAATCAAACCAGATTGAACAGCTTGCGCCACATCAAACACCTCGGCTGTCAAACAATAGCGTTGCATGCCTCTTAAAGACATGGCTTGCGCAACAAAGGGCATAATAATCGCAGGCACCAGCCCCAACTTAACTTCTGAAAAACAGCAACGAACTGTGTTGCTCCCCAATACAATGTCACAACAGGCAATTAAACCCAAACCACCCCCAAACACCGCCCCTTCTACGACAGCGATTGTTGGGATGGGAAAATGTTGCAAGGTTTCCAGTAAATGCGCTAAAGCACTGGCATCCTCTATATTCTCTGCTTCAGTATAAGATAAGCTCTCTTTCATCCACTCTAAATCAGCGCCCGCACAAAAGTCTGAACCATTACCGCTTAAAATAACTGCTCGCAGGGTATTTACTGTCTTTAGTACTTCTAGGCTGTGTTGAAATGCCTGAATCATGGCTTTATTTAAAGCATTTCGACGAAGCGGACGATTTAATTTGATGACCGCAATGCTTTTATCATCCAGATAATCAAGCAATACCAATGATTCTGTTGCTGTCATATCCTAAAGACTCCCATTCTTGTCTCTTCTATTGGGGCATTTAGGCTTGCTGAGATACTGAGCGCCAATACTTGGCGCGTTTGAATGGGATCAATAATACCATCATCCCACAATCGGGCACTTGCATAATAGGCATCAGACTCGGCTGAAAACTGTTTTTGAAGAGGTGCTTTAATCTCTTCAATTTGTTTTTTACTTAAGCCTTTTCCTGATTTTTCTGCCTTTTCTTGTTGTACCTGTGCCAAGACATTGGCCGCTTGTTCTCCACCCATGACACCAATTTTTGCATTTGGCCATGCAAAAATAAAACGTGGATCGTATGCCCGACCACACATGCCATAATTTCCAGCCCCAAAACTATTGCCAACAATCACGGTAAATTTAGGCACTTTTGCACAGGCAACAGCCATTACCATTTTAGCGCCGTGCTTGGCGATTCCTTCGGCTTCGTAATGACTGCCTACCATAAACCCGGTAATATTTTGTAAAAATACAATGGGTATTTTTCGCTGGCAACACAACTCAATAAAGTGTGTGCCTTTATTTGCTGATTCAGAGAATAAAATCCCTTGATTGGCAATAATACCCACTGGATACCCCTCTAAATGCGCAAATCCACAGACCAATGTTTTACCATAGAGGGCTTTAAATTCGTGAAAAACCGAATCATCGACCAAACGGGCAATCAATTCTAAGGCTGAGTATGATTTTCTTGGATCGGAAGGGATAAGGCCATAAATCTCTTCAGCTGGATACCTGGGAGGAATGGCTTTTTTTCGGGCAAGCCTGTTTTTTTTCTGTCGATTCAATTGCCTTACCGATTGACGGGCCAATTCAATGGCCTCTGCATCATTTAAGGCATAATGATCGGCAACACCAGAAATCTTACAATGTACATCTGCTCCCCCTAAGGCTTCTGCAGACACTACTTCACCGGTTGCCGCTTTTACCAAGGGAGGGCCTGCTAAAAAGATGGTTGCCTGTTTTGCGACCATAATGCTCTCATCGGACATCGCAGGCACATAAGCACCGCCTGCGGTACAAGAGCCCATCAC
>JBEAUL010000053.1:0-14832 GCA_041161475.1 Pseudomonadota bacterium
TCAAAATAATAAAAGAATTAGAAGACAATGACAAAGAAGAAAAATACCTCAATATTTTAATCTATCCGGTACTATTAAAAGAAGTGGGTGTGATTGTTCGTATGGATGACGTAACCGATCGGGTTCGCTTAGAAAATGCGATGGTACAAACAGAGAAAATGACTTCTTTAGGTACCTTGTCTGCTGGGATTGCGCATGAAATTAATAATCCTTTGGGAGGCATTTTACAAGGTGCTCAAAATATTCATAGACGTTTAGATCCAAGTAAACCGAAAAATCAAGAAGTCGCAAAAGAGTGCGGTATCGTATTAGAAAATATGTTGCAATACTTAGAAAAGCGCGAAATCATGGTATTCTTAAAAGGCATTACAGACATGGGTGAGCGTGCAGCGAATATTGTGAAAAATGTCTTGCGATTCAGTCGAGCCAGCGCAGCAGACATGCAGATGGTCAATGTGCATCAAATTATAGAAAGCGCCATCATGATTATATTGACCAGCCATGATATTCGAAGACAAAGCGATTTCAGAAAAATTGAAATTGTGCGTTTATTTGATCAAGATATTCCATTGATTTCTTGCTCTCCCTTAGAAATAGAGCAGGTGCTACTGAATTTATTAAAAAATGCAGGTCATGCGGTAATGTCGATAAATGCCTCAGGGAGCGATCCACAAATTGTATTGCATACCCGAAAAACAAGCGATATGGTCTATATAGAAGTAAAAGATAATGGACCAGGAATGGATAAATATGTAAGAAAACGTATCTTTGAACCCTTCTTTACCACAAAAGCCGTTGGAACAGGTACAGGGTTAGGGCTCTCTATTTCTTATCGTATTATCGTTGATAAGCACCACGGTACCTTAGATATAGAAAGCGAAATGGGGGAGGGAACTAAATTTATTATTGGCTTACCCATCAAACAACCCATTCCAGTAGAGCCTGAAAAAACAGCTTCTACGGAGAAGAATAGTAACCAAGCTGAACAGGGAAAAACATAAATGCAGGATATTCGATTATTGCCTTACAGAATATTGATGCTGACACTGTTGTGTAGTTCTTTGGTGTATGCTGCAGATTCAAACCTCGATTTAGAAAATACCAACATCCCTCCCAATAATGGCATCAAGCCCATACAGTTTATTGTCAGTGTCTATCGTGCTAAAAATGGTACACGACAAATGAGCCAAGATTCAGGAACAGAAAGCATGCGGATTGCCGATGGACAAGCCGCATTTATGGGTAGCGCACAAGAAGTACCGCTACCGCAGGTCACTGCAGCAAAAGCGAGTAATAACAGCAGTGTTAAGGCGGTATCCTATCAAAAATTAGAGTCTGGTCTTGAGCTACGCCCTCATTTAATGGGGCGTGTTGTGCAGCTTGAGATATCGGAAAAAAATGAAACTTGGAACGATCAAACCCAAGCGGTTGAGCTTAAAAAAAGTCACGCTGTTGTGATGGTTCCTTTAGATCAGTGGTCTAAAGTCAAAGGAACCTTAGATGATAATGAAGACATAGAAGATATTTATGGTACTGATAGAGGACAAAAAGAAGAGTTATGGGTCAGAGTGCAGTTGGCACCCAATTAAAAATGCATCTGATTATGGACATTGTTTGATGACTTGAACACTGCCATCTTCTTGTACTTCTTCTATTTTCACTTGAAATCCCCATAAAGCATGGATATGTTTGATGACTTGATCTAAAGTATCAGTGTCTAAAGGGCGTTTAGCGTGTGGTGTGTATCGTATGGTCAGCGATCGGTCCCCACGCCTATTGACACGATAAATCTGAATATTAGGCTCTTGTATGGATAAGTCATATTGTTGAGACAGGGCCTCTCGAATTTTTCGATATCCCTCATCGTTGTGAATCGCATTGACTTCAAAATAAGGCTTGCTTTGATCATCAATGATGTTAAACAGTTTTAATTCTCGAATGAGTGCAGGGGATAAAAATTGTGCAATAAAACTTTCATCTTTAAAATTTTTCATGGCAAAATGAATGGTTTCTAACCAATCTTTTCCGGCAAAATCTGGAAACCATTGCCGATCTTCTTTTGTAGGAGATTCACATATGCGACGAATATCTTTAAAAATAGAGAATCCGAGTGTATAAGGATTAATGCCATAAAAATAAGGGCTGTTGTAGGGTAATTGGTAAATAACATTGGTATGATGATGGTAAAATTCGAGCATAAAGGCATCATCTACAATGCCTGAACGATATAAATCATGAATCAAGGTATAATGCCAAAATGTTGCCCAACCTTCGTTCATGACTTTGGTTTGTCGTTGAGGGTAAAAATATTGAGAAATTTTTCTAATAATACGTACGATTTCTCTTTCCCAGGATTCTAGTAATGGGGCATTTTTTTCAAAGAAATATAAAAAATTTTCTTCTGGTTCCAGAGGAAATTGATCGGGTTCTCGGCTGGGTTTATTTTTTTGAGGTAAAGTTCGCCATAATGTGTTAATTTGTGATTGAATGTAGGCTTCACGTTCAGCTTGCCTTTCAGACTCTTCATGTAGAGACAGTTTTGGTGGACGTCGATATTTATCTACCCCTTGGTTTATGATTGCATGACAGGCATCGATTAAGCTTTCTACCCGTTCTTGACCATACTTTTCTTCACAGCAGTGAATATAGCGCTTTGCAAATAACATGTAATCGACAATGGCATCTGCATCTGTCCAGGCTTTAAATAAGTAATTGCCTTTAAAAAAAGCATTGTGTCCATAGCAGGCATGGGCAATCACAAGGGTTTGCATCACAGGTGTATTCTCTTCCATTAAATAAGTAATGCAAGGGTTTGAGTTAATAACAAGCTCGTAGGCCAGCCCCATTTGACCACGTTGGTATAATTTTTCTACCTGTAAAAACTGTTTGCCAAAAGACCAGTGCGGGTAATTTAAGGGAAGCCCAGACGAAGAATAAACCGTAATCATTTGTTCTGCATTAATGATTTCAATTTGATTGGGGTAGGTGTCTAAATGATACTTTTCTTTGGCTAATCGTGCAATTGCCTGGTCTATCTCAGAAAGCCCTTCGATTGTCCAATCAACCGACTGTTTCATGCTTGAGGTCTCGCTTGGGTTGTGCCAATAGATTTTTTGAATAATGCACGCAATGCCAGGTAAATATCTTGAGGATTATGAATGGTTTGCATGGCAAAATGCGGATATTTTTTCTTAATCTCGAGATATAATTCCCACAAACTTTGATGACTGCGAGGCATAATTTCAATATAAGCGAAATATTGGGTATAAGGCATAATCTCATGTATCAAAATATCTCGACATTTAGGAGAATCATTATTCCAATTGTCCCCATCCGATGCTTGCGCGCCATAAATATTCCAATCTTCATTGTTGTATCGGGTTTTTATAATATGGCTCATTAATTCTAAAGCACTTGAGACAACGGTACCCCCCGTTTCTCTAGAGTAAAAAAAATCTTGTTCGTTGACTTCTTTTGCAGTGGTATGGTGTCTGATAAAAATCAGATCAATCGTTTGATAATTTTTTCTTAAAAATAGGTAGAGTAAAATAAAAAACTTTTTAGCCAATTCTTTTTTTTGCTCATCCATAGAACCAGACACATCCATTAAACAAAACATCACTGCCTGGTTTGTCGGTTTAGATTCAAGTACTTTAACCTTGTATTTTAAATCGGTTGGATCGATAAAAGGGATTTTCTTGATTCGTTTTTTAAGAACCTCAATCTCTTTTTTCAGGGAATCAATTTGTATTGTATTTTTAGGCTTCTTTAATTGTTCAATCTTTAACAGTGCTTCGAGTGAAGCCAGTTTTTTTCGTAGGGACTGACCGCTGGCAATACGTCTGCTTAGCGCGTTTCTTAATGAGTGTACCACATGAATGTTGGCTGGATTTCCAACCGAACTTACGCCAGCCCGTACCAATTCCTGCTGTTTATTTTTTTTTATCTGTGTTTTCACCAAATTGGGTAGGGCCAAATCATCAAAAAAAATGTTTAAAAATTCTTCATTATTGAGCTGAAAAACAAAATCGTCCTCAGAACCCTCTGTGTGATTACCTGAACTGCTGCCTGCGCCTTGTGTATTGCTTTGATCAGGACGCTTAATGTGGTCACCTGGCACAAAGGCCTTATTGCCTGGTAGGATCATCTGGCGTATTCCACCCAACCCAAATCGAAATTTTGGTTCAGACAAATCTTTTTTAGGAATTTGTATGTCTTCACCCCGATTTAAATCTTGGATACTGCGTTTACCAATGGCCTGAGACACAGATTTTTGAATTTGTTTTTTAAATCGTTGAATAAACCGTTGACGATTCACAACACTTTGATGTCTGTTTTGGCTTCTTCTATCGATAAAACGAGACATACGGGTTGCCTACGCTTAAGACGATTTTCTAACGCGAAGATACCATTCACACAACAATCGCACTTGCTTTTGTGTGTACCCTTTGCTCATCATGCGATTGACAAAGTCTTGATGTTTTTTTTGCTCTTCCTTAGATGCTTTGGCGTTGAATGAGATGACTGGTAATAACTCTTCCGTATTTGAGAACATTTTCTTTTCAATGACAACACGTAATTTTTCATAGCTCGTCCAGCTCGGCTTTTGCCCTTTTTTTTCTGCTCTTGACCGGAGTACGAAATTGACGATTTCATTTCTAAAATCTTTTGGATTACTGATTCCAGCCGTTTTTTCAATTTTTTCTAACTCATCATTTAGCATCCGTCTATCGAAAATTTCACCTGTATCAGGATCGCGGTATTCCTGATCTTGTATCCAAAAATCAGCATAGGTGACATAACGGTCAAAAATATTTTGACCATATTCTGAGTAAGACTCAAGATAAGCAGTTTGAATTTCTTTTCCAATAAATTCAATATATTTAGGGGTAATATAGCCTTTTAAGAAAGAAAGGTATCGTTCGTGTAATTCGTGTGAAAATTGTTCTTGCTCAAGTTGCTGTTCTAGTACATAGAGTAAATGCACTGGGTTTGCAGCAATTTCTGTTGGGTCAAAATTAAATACCTTAGACAATATTTTAAAGGAAAATCGGGTTGAGAGTCCTGACATGCCCTCGTCGACCCCAGCAATGTCTCGGTATTCTTGATAAGATTTTGCTTTTGGGTCGGTGTCTTTTAAGCTTTCTCCATCGTATACTTTCATTTTAGAGAATATGCTAGAATTTTCCGGTTCTTTTAGTCGAGAGAGTACTGCAAATTGGGCTAACATTTCTAATGTGCCAGGTGCGCAAGTTGAATCACGCAAAGAACTGTTTCTGATCAGCTTTTCATAAATTTTTACCTCTTCGCTGACGCGCAGACAATAAGGTACTTTTACAATATATACTCGATCTAAAAAGGCCTCGTTGTGCTTATTGTTTTTAAAAGAAAGCCATTCAGATTCATTAGAGTGTGCGAGTATAATGCCTTCAAAAGGGATAGAAGAAATTGACTCTGTACCGTTATAATTGCCTTCTTGTGTTGCCGTGAGCAAAGGATGCAACACTTTAATGGGTGCCTTAAACATTTCGACAAATTCTAATATGCCTCTATTGGCTCGACACAATCCCCCTGAAAAACGGTAAGAATCTGGGTCGTTTTGTGGAAAATCTTCCAGTTTTCGAATATCGACTTTTCCAACCAAAGCAGAAATATCTTGATTATTTTCATCGCCTGGTTCAGTTTTTGCAATGGCTACTTGTTCGGTTATAGAAGGATACAATTTTACAACGCGAAATTGGCTGATATCACCACCATATTCGGCCAAGCGTTTTATGGCCCAAGGAGAGGGAACTGTTTTTAAGTAGCGCTTAGGAATGCCATATTCTTTTTCTAAAGTTTCTCCATCGGCTTCGGGGTCGAATAATCCAAAAGGGGATTCAAAGACAGGGGAGCCTTTAATCGCGTAGAAGGGAATATTTTGGATAAGGTATTTTAATTTTTCCGCCAATGAAGATTTTCCACCACCGACAGGGCCCAATAAATATAAAATTTGTTTTCGCTCTTCGAGGCCTTGGCCAGCATGTTTTAAAAATGAAACGATTTGATCGATACAGTCCTCCATGCCGTAAAATTCCTTAAAGGCTGGATAACGTCGAATTTTTTTATTTGAAAAAATCCGGCTCAACCGCGGGTCTAGGCGTGTGTCGATGGTTTCGGGTTCCCCAATGGCTTCTCTCAAGCGTTCAGCAGGAGAGGCATAAGCGTGCTTATCTTTTCGGCATAGATTTAAATACTCCTGAAGAGAGTATTCCTCAGCCTGGTTGGTCTTATAACGACCTTTGACCTGATTGAGTAAGTCCATGGATTGTGCCCCTAATAATAGTTAAAATGGTTTCACCTCAATCATTGATATCGGCCGAATAGATCATTTTCTATACCGTATGGGGTGGCTCTACCTCATTTTGGTCTGTAATGTTATGATTTGTCTATAAAAGAACAACACAAATGATAAGTTGCTGGTATGTCAAAACAAAAAACAGTATGGTCTTCTCGATTTAGCTATATCATGGCCACCACGGGTGCTGCCGTTGGACTGGGTAATATCTGGATGTTTCCCCATGTGACAGGACAAAATGGGGGAAGTGCCTTTGTTTTGCTGTACTTGCTCTTTGTATTGGCAGTAGGCATTCCCGCGATGATAGGAGAGACAGTTTTAGGACGTCTTGGACGAAAAAATCCCATCGACACGCTTGCAGATTTGTCTCGTCGCTACCAGGCCAGTCGATATTGGTCGTGGTTAGGGTGGTGGGGTGCATTTGGTTTGTTGTTAACATTGGCATTTTATAGCGTGGTTTCTGGATGGACGGTTGCATATGCACTTAAATCGCTTGGCGGATCTTTTAACACAGTAGGCCCTACAGAAGTGCACCATCTATGGCATGATTTCTTGGGTAGCCCCTTTCAAACCGTACTATGGCAAACTTTTTTTATTTTTATTACCTTATGGGTTGTGGCCAAAGGGGTAAAACATGGCATAGAAAAGGCCTGTAACATCATGATGCCTGCCTTGTTTGTGATGTTGATAGGATTGATGATTTACAGCTGTTTTACAGGGAATGCCGGCCGTGCATTTGATTTTTTATTTCATTTTGATGCCAGCAAAATTACTGCAACGGTTGCGATAGACGCTTTAGGCTTGGCCTTTTTTACCTTAGCAATTGGGGCGGGATGTATTCTTGTGTATGGTGCCTATATGCCCATAAAAACAACCGTAACTTCGACCATTGGTATCGTAGCCATTCTGGATATTTTAGTTGCGTTGTGTGCGGCGATGGCCATCTTTCCACTCGTATTTGCACATGGTTTAGCACCCGAAGGGGGACCTGGTCTGATGTTTAAGGTGTTGCCAATTGCTTTTGCCCACATGACGGGTGGCCAATGGGTTGGTACATTATTTTTCGTGTTGCTGTGGTTTGCCGCTTGGACATCCACCATTTCTATGGCAGAGCCCTTGGTCTTGCTTTTGGTTGAAAAAACGGGTTTAACGCGTCGTTGGTCTGCAACGATTGTTGGTTTTATTACTTGGATACTCGGTATTTCAGCTGCCCTGTCTTTTAATATATGGCAAGCATATCAAGTGCATGGCATGACGGCGTTTGAATGGATGACTGTTTTGGTAACGCATCTTATTTTGCCGGTTGGCGTCTTGGCGTTTTCTATTTTTGTGGGTTGGTTATTACCAAGACCCGTATTACAACAAAATTTAAGTTCTTTACCTTACCCTATATTTGTCTTGTGGCATTTTCTCATTCGCTATTTGGTTCCATTAGGAGTTACTATTATTTTAATAGCGAAAGTTGTTCTGCCGTAGGGAGGCATGCCTGTGTCTGTGGGTCTTAAAAAATCTTGGACGACAATGATGTTTTTTTTGATCTTAGTGAGTATATTGCTCGCTCTTCAATTACGTTTATGGCAACAAGAGGGGCTATTGTATGCCTATCGTTTACAGCAAAAGGTGGCGACACAAACAGAGGCGTTAAATGCAGATAAACTGCGCAACAAGCGCCTTAGCGCTGAACTCAATTGGTTACATGGTGGAACAGAGGCAGTAGAACATCATGCACGGCAGTCGCTGGGTATGACAAAACCGGGCGAAACTTTTTATCTCTGGGTTGAGTAAGCTGTTCCAATGAAGCGTGCATCGCCCTAAAGACCTACAAGGAAAATTTGACGAAAAGGGGGATTCTATTATAGTTAGCTATATGGATAACATAAACCCATCATAGAATAAAGGGAATCAAGCAATGCAGAATACACCCAACTCCCTAGAAGAAAATACCCGTCAGTTAATTGCGATTAATGAAAAAATGCGCTGTGTTTTTTCTGTAGCAAAAAAAATAGCAACTTCTGTTGCAACGGTATTAATTTATGGAGAAAGTGGCACAGGAAAAGAGGTGGTTGCACGGTATATTCATGATAACTCAAATAGAAGCGATCAACCTTTTGTCGCCATTAATTGTGCTGCCATACCAGAAAATATGTTAGAGGCTACCTTGTTTGGATATGAAAAAGGCTCATTTACAGGCGCTTATCAGGCCAGTGCAGGAAAATTTGAACAGGCACAAAAAGGAACGATCTTGTTAGATGAGATCTCAGAAATGAGCGTGGCTTTGCAGGCAAAATTGTTACGTGTTTTACAGGAAAAAGAAGTTGAAAGAATTGGCGGAAAAAAAACCATTCCCTTAGACGTACGGGTGCTGGCCACAACCAATAGAGACTTGTCTTTAGAGATAAAAGCAGGTCGATTTAGAGAAGACCTATATTATCGATTAAGCGTCTTACCCCTCTATTTACCCCCCTTGCGAGAAAGAAAAGAGGATATTCTGCCGTTGGCAGAACAATTTTTATCCATTTATGCTGTAAATAAGCAGGGAGTATTGCCGGTGTTATCAGATGCTGCAAAAGAATATTTATTGAGTCATCCGTGGCAAGGCAATGTGCGGGAGCTTGAAAATTCCCTACAGCGTGCAGTCATCTTGCAAAATGGAGAGATGCTAGACAGAGATGACTTTGAGCAATTGAGGGCATAACAGTGATTGGTAAAATTGATTTTATCAATCCGCTTTCTACGAAACAATCCATGAGAATGCCTTCATTTTCATTCTCTTCTGTCTCCTCTTCTTCCTCTCCCCCAACATTTAAAAAAATGTTAGAAATAGGATTAAAAGAACTCAGTGACATAGAAAACAAAGCCAATCAGTTGTCGACAGATTTTGCTTTAGGGAAAGAAAATATCAGTGTGCATTCCGTTATGATTGCGATGCAAAAATCGTTGATAGCCTTAAAAGCGACGACGGAAGTCACTAAACGTTGTTTAAATGCCTATCAAGAAATATGGAATATGCATATTTAAGTAGATAATTGGTGCAGAAATAGTCTATTGGCTAAAAAGGATGCTAGCCGTATGATTACAATACTTGTTAAACAGTTTTTGCGCTTATCTGTGATGCGTCAAATGGGTGTCTGGTTAGGCTTTATCATCAGCCTTGCCTTAAGTGTGTATGGGATACATTGGGCCTTATCTCCAGACTATCTTCCTTTATATACCGCGCTAGAACCAAAAGAAATTGGGCGGGTGACTGAAGCACTTGATCGCGCTGAAGTACGCTATCAATTCCATGCAGGCAGTGGTGGCATTCTGGTCCCTGCAGATAAAATCCATGAATTACGTATGAAGTTAGCCACCTTGGGTTTACCAAAGAGTGGACCAATAGGGCTTGAGCGTATGGATGAGCCCTTAAGCTTTATGAGCAGCCATTTTGCTGAATTTGTACGGTATCAAAGAGGGTTAGAAGGCGAATTATCACGTACACTGTCCACGCTGACAGGCATTAGAAATGCCACGGTGCATTTGGGCTTAACAAAAGAAGCTTCTTTTCTAAAAAAACAGTCTATTTCTACTGCTTCTGTTGTACTGGAAATTGTGGGTGGAAAAGTCTTAACAAGAGAGCAGGTTGAGGGTATTGTACAGTTGGTTGCCTCAAGTGTGCCTGGTTTAAGTAAATCATCGGTATGCGTAGTCGATCAGCATGGTACCTTATTAAGTGGCAGAGAGGGAGATGCATTTGTCAGTGGCTTAGATAGCTTGCACTACACACAAAAAATTGAGGAAAGCTATGTTAAGCGAATTGAGCATGTGTTATTTCCAATCCTAGGTAAAAATGCCATTCGTGCACAAGTAACCGCCGATATTGATTTTACCGCGATAGATCAGGTAAAAGAACAGTTCGATCCGAACTCAAGCGTGATTCGTAGTGAAAATATTCTCACAGAAAGAAAAGCAAAGAAGACATTCTCGGAAGGAACGCCAGGTGCTTTTTCAAATCAAGCATTGTTTATAAACAATGACGCTTTGTTGACACCTGCAAGTAAAGCGCCTGCTAATCATTTGCGCGATCAATCTACACGTAATTTTGAAGTAGATAAATCGATAACACATATAAAAAGAAAAGCAGGTCGTTTATCGCGTTTATCCGTTGCTGTCGTGGTAGATGATAAACAGGTATACGATGCGCAGGGAAATCAACGTAAAGTCCCCTTGACAGAAGTAGATCTGGAAAAGATAGAAACATTGGTGAAACATGCGGTTGGCTTTCAGGCGGACAGGGGGGACATGGTTAGTGTGACGCATGCGACGTTTTCAGTTACCCCAATTGCAGCTCCGATTTCGGTGTCTCCTGTTTATGATCACCCCTTGTTTAGGGTTTTCCTTAAAGTATGTGCCATTAGTTTATTAGGCATCGTTGCCATAAGATTGATCTTAAAGCCGTTAATTTTACAACTCATTTTTTTGAAAAAAAAAGAGGAAACTGCTGTTACTAACACTGTTCAAGAAAAAGAGGTACCGTTATTACAGCGGATCAGCCTTGATAACCTCTTGGCATTATTAGCCCATGAGCATCCGCAAGTACAAGCCAGTATTTTAAGTTACTTAACGCCACAACAAGGTGCTGCCATTTTAAAAACGATGTCAGAAGAAATACGTATGGATGTCATGATGCGTTTAGCAACCTTATCTCCTCCTGCGCCAGAAGCTTTAGAGGCATTAAATGCCATGTTGAAAGAAAAGTTGTCTTCTGAGGGTGCCGTATAATGTGTGCATGGAAGCCACTTGAAGTCGCTGACAATCATCCAGATAAGGAAGCGGTTACAGATACACCGCTTGAAGAACCTGTTAAAGTCGATGTGAAGAGGGAATACAGTGTCCCATCCATTGATTTGTCTCAACTCAATCATCGATTGGCAGACATTCAAAAACGTCTAACACTTCCTTTGTCTGGACGTAAGCAAGGGGTTGTATTTGAATCTATTGGCTTGTTATTGACCGTAAAAGGTCTCTCTACCCCTTTGGGTGAGCTATGTTACGTGGCGTTGTCAGAACGCATGTTGCCTGCTGTTGTGACAGGCTTTAAAGAAAATATCACCTATTTAATGCCTTTGGCATCTCCCGTGTCAGTGATGTCTGGATGCCATGTGTATCCCACAGGTTACCCCATTAGAGTACCTGTTGGGGAAGCATTGCTGGGACGTGTATTGGACGGATTAGGGAGACCATTAGATCGGTTGGGTGATTTGTCAGTTACCTATGAATCTTTGCACGCTTTGCCTATCAATCCTTTGCACAGAAAACCGATTGCTGAAACCCTAGATGTTGGGGTAAAAGCAATTGATGGATTATTGACGATAGGAAAAGGGCAAAGAATGGGACTTTTTTCTACCAGTGGACTTGGGAAGAGTGTGTTGCTTGGCATGATGGCTCGACACGCAAAGGCCGATGTTGTGGTGGTGAGTCTGGTGGGAGAACGTGGCAGGGAAGTACGTGATTTTATTGAACAACAATTGGGCGAATTGGCTTTAAGACACAGTGTTGTCATCGCTACCCCCGCAGATGATATGCCAATGATGCGGGTGAATGGGGCCATCATGGCGATGCGTATTGCCGATTTTTTTCGTCGTTCTGGAAAGCATGTTTTGTTACTCATGGATTCCTTAAGTCGAGTGGCCGATGCACAGCGAGAAGTCGCCATCAGTATGGGAGAGCCGATAGGGCTCAAAGGATACCCATCTTCAGTCTTTCAGTTATTGGCCACTTTGGTTGAAATGGCGGGGTCTTTTAAAGAGACAGCAGGCAGTGTAACCGGGTTATTTACCGTCTTGGCACAAGATGAACGAGGCACCGATCCAATCGTGCATGCCGTACGATCGGTACTGGATGGTCATATTGTTTTGTCCAAGGCTTATGCTGAACAAGGTCGATATCCAGCAATTGATCTGGAGGCCTCATTAAGTCGTGTGATGACACAACTGGTGGATAAAAGACATCGTCAAATGGCCATGCAATTTCGGCGTTGGCATGCTTTATATCGCGAAAATAAAGATTTACTCAATATGGGGGCATATGTATTTGGGCAAGACAAAGAGACAGACTTGGCGATCAAAAAGCAACAGTCTATGGAGGCTTTTTTAAGACAGGATCAAACAACATCTGTTGATAGTATGCAAACAAGATCGTTATTATCCAAAATCACCGAAAAAGATGCTGATACGGGAGCTAAGAAAGTATGAATGAGAGACAGTCGTATTTTTTAGAAAAAAGAACTGAAAAAGCATTTATCGATAATAGGATGGCGTTCAAAAAAGCAGAAAGGGCATTTACCCAGCACCATCAGGAATGGGAACAATTAAAAAAATATTATGAAGAATACCTATTATACAAAAAAAATACAGAAAAAAAAACAAAAGAAGCCCAGTTTGTGATCAATACACAGCGGTTTTTGAGTCATTTACAGGGCCTTTTGATTCAGCAAAACAAGAGCTTGAATGCGTCCAAAGAAAAAAAAGAACAGTATCGCCTTATATGGAAAAAATACCAAGCAAAAAGAAAGTATCTTAGGCATTTAAGGCAGTTGTCCCTCGATGACGAAGAAGACGAGATTGGCAACAGTTCGCTTAATCTATAGTCTTATGTTTATTTGGTTTTTTATTGAGATAAGCGATAAATCTGCTAGTATTAGAGTATTCGATTGATAAATGTTAAAAGAATGAAAGGGAAGTGACCTATGTCGATCTCAGCCACTTATGCAGAAGCCGAAGATATTTTAACGATTACAGTAAAGGGTCGATTTGATTTTAGTTCTTTACAGGCTTTCCGGAATACTTACGAGAATTTACCAAAAAAACCTGCGCACTATGTGATTGAATTAGCTGAATCAGATTATCTAGACAGCTCTGCTCTTGGTATGCTTTTGGCCTTAAGAGATTATGCGGGTGGGGATTCAGCAGATATTCGCATTACGCATTGTAATCCCGATATTCGTAAAATTTTGGTTATTACTAAGTTAGATGAATTATTTAAAGTAGAGTAATGCCTGTGCATCAGGTTATTATAGGCAATCAATTGTTTGTTATTTCAGTATCCTGGCTGTAAAAAATACTGAAGTAGAAGATAATGGACTATGCGCATCATACTGAGTGATACAGTGCTGTAAGATCGGTTTCTTAGCAAATTTGCACAAATCATTTGGATAATACCCTAGATAATAGTGTGTCAGGAAGACGCGATGAATGCACAGAGAAGCAATATACAGCATGTCGTAATCGATTTTTCAGACAAAGCTTCTCTGTCTAGAAGAATGCCCATATTAACAGACTTAAATGCCAAATTAATTGAAAAAACACACCCTGTAGTGAGTCGTTTATTCAATATTCCCTGCGAGATTATTTTAGAATCATTCGAATCCAAGCGTTTATGCGAAGAAAAGGATAGCCATTTATATTTTTCTACGCTTTATAAAGTAGCGTTTGCATCAATGAATAAAGACTGTTTAATCTCTATAGATAAAACCTTCGTATATTATGCTGTCGAGTACGCTTTTGGAGGAGGAAAGAAACAATCAGCGCCTTTTTTTGAAATGACACTCGAAAGTAAGATAGGGTTTAGCATTATAGACAGATTTTTGAGTCAAATAACTAAGGCTATGCAGTCTAGTTTAAACGAGCTAGTATGTGAAGAGATGGCGAACAATTCAGTGACATACAGTCGGTATAGATGGAAAGACAATGATAAAAGTAAGGTATTTATTGTTTCTTCTTTTTTATTAAAATCAAAGCATGAAAATTTCGGTAAGTTGTCGATATTGTGGCCTTATGAATGCCTAGTATCAATCCAAGATAAAAAAGAAAATAGGGCATCCATTGCTTCAGATGAAAAACAAGAAGATGTATTTAAAGAGCGGTTACATCAAATAATCAAGAAAATCAATTTACCAGCTGTGGCAAAGATATGTCATAAAAACATAAAATTGTCACAGGTAATGGATTGGCGTCCTGGTGATATCGTACCGATGTCATCTCTCGATGATATTCTTTTATGTATAAAAGATATTCCTGTATTTAAAGGGGTTTTAGGAAATTCAGACGATAAGTATGCGCTAAAAATTTTGGAAAATATAGGATAAAAAACCTATGGTAACCAGTGAGAAAGAAAGTACAGTAGAATCCATAGAAGGGTTTAAAAAAATTTTAGATATTCCAATTGAATTATCTGTTGAGGTGGGTAAAACGCAACTGTCTATTCGGGAGCTATTACAGATGAATCCCGGATCTATCGTTGCGCTCGATAAAGTGGTTTCCGATCCATTAGATATTTATGTCAATGGTACCTTGATTGCAAAGGGTGAAATCATTACCGCAAATAATAAATTTGCAATACGTTTAATTGATATTATTAATCCAGCAGAAAGGATGGGCACATTAGCATGATGACATATTACACCCCAGGTTTAGAAAAAGTATGTATTGTATTGGCATTTATAGGCATTTCTTATATTG
>JBEAUL010000061.1:0-17886 GCA_041161475.1 Pseudomonadota bacterium
GACTGCACGTTCTGGAATAGGGAAATATTCATCCATTGCAGCAACAAGTTTCAACACAGCATCAACACCAATCTCTGTTTTATCCCCTTGAAGGGCTTTTAAGGCAGAGCCGGTAATCACAGGTGTTTCATCACCAGGGAAACCATAGCTGGTTAATAAATCACGCACTTCCATTTCAACCAACTCTAGCAATTCGGGATCGTCAACCATATCCGCTTTGTTTAAAAAGACAACAATACGAGGTACGCCGACCTGACGAGCCAACAAGATGTGTTCACGCGTTTGAGGCATTGGGCCATCGGCAGCAGACACAACCAAGATAGCGCCGTCCATTTGAGCGGCACCGGTAATCATGTTTTTGACATAATCTGCGTGTCCTGGGCAGTCCACATGCGCATAGTGACGCTTTTCAGAGCGATATTCCACATGCGCAGTTGCAATGGTAATACCACGTGCTCTTTCTTCTGGAGCCGCATCGATTTGGCTGTAATCTTTAAATTCACCACCAAATTTTTCGGCCAATACTTTGGTTAAAGCCGCAGTTAGGGTTGTTTTACCATGATCAACGTGACCAATGGTACCAACGTTAATGTGCGGGAGATCGCGCTCAAATTTTGCTTTTGCCACCGGATATTACCTCTTTTTTTCTCTCAATTTTCTCTAGAATTAACCTTCACGTTTCTTAATAATTGCTTCAGCAACATTATTGGGTGCTTCCGCATAACGTTTGAACTCCATAGAGTACGTTGCACGACCTTGAGTCGCTGAACGTAAATCTGTGGCATACCCAAACATTTCTGCTAAAGGAACTTCTGCACTGATTTGTTTACCAGAAACAATATCATCCATCCCTTGAATCATGCCGCGACGACGGTTTAAGTCACCAACAACATCTCCCATATAATCTTCTGGGGTAACAACCTCTACCTGCATAATCGGCTCTAGTAAAACAGCACTTGCTTTTGCTGCACCTGCCTTAAAGCATTGAGAAGCTGCAATTTTAAATGCCATTTCGTTAGAGTCAACGTCATGGTAGGATCCATCGAATACAGTCACTTTAACATCAACAACAGGATATCCAGCCAAAACACCGTTCTGTGCTTGTTCTCTTACCCCTTTTTCGATAGCAGGAACGTATTCTTTAGGAACAACACCGCCGACCAATTCGTTGGCAAATGAAATACCAGAACCTGTTTCTGCAGGTTCAATTCGCAACCAAACATGACCATACTGACCACGACCACCTGTTTGACGAACATACTTGCCTTCTTGCTCGATAGACTTGCGAATGGTTTCACGATAAGAAACCTGTGGTTTACCGATATTCGCTTCTACCTTAAACTCACGTCTCATGCGATCGACAATAATGTCTAAATGCAATTCGCCCATACCGGCAATAATGGTTTGGCCTGTTTCTTCATCGGTCCATACTCTGAAAGACGGATCTTCCTGTGCCAAACGACCCAAGGCAATACCCATTTTTTCTTGATCGGCTTTTGTCTTTGGTTCTACAGCAACAGAAATAACAGGTTCCGGGAAGTCCATTTTTTCCAAGGTGATCAATTTATCTGGATCACTCAAGGTATCTCCCGTACTGGTATTTTTTAAACCGACAGCAGCAGCAATATCCCCTGCGCGAATTTCTTTAATTTCTTCTCGATCGTTTGCCTTCATTAACAAAATACGACCAATACGCTCACGCTTGTCTTTCATGACATTGACGACGGCATCACCAGACTTTAATACGCCAGAATAGACCCGCAAGTAAGTTAAAGTCCCCACATACGGGTCGGTCATAATTTTAAAGGCCAACGCAGAGAAAGGCTCATCGTCTTTGGATAAACGCACTGCTTCAGTACCGTCTTCTAAAACGCCTTCGATAGGCGGCACTTCATTTGGTGCAGGCAAATATTCAATAACCGCATCTAGTACTGCTTGAACCCCTTTATTTTTGAAAGCAGAGCCACAAAACACAGGAATAATTTCATTCGCAATGGTTCTTTTACGAATCGCAGCACGAATTTCTTCTTCTGTTAACGCTTCACCACCTAAGTATTTTTCCATCAGTTCGTCTGATGCTTCAGCGGCTGCCTCAACCAATTTTTCACGCCATTCAGCACAAGTTTCTGCTAAATCTGCTGGAATTTCTTCTAACTTAAAGGTCATGCCGTTAGAACCTGCATCCCAGAAAATGGCTTTTTCTTTGATTAGGTCAATCACACCTTCAAAATCTTCTTCTGCGCCAACAGGCACTTGCATTAAGACGGGATTTGCGCCTAAACGATTTTTCATTTGATCACAAACACGGTATACGTTTGCCCCAATACGATCCATTTTATTGACAAAAGCAATTCTCGGTACGCCGTACTTATTTGCTTGACGCCATACTGTTTCAGATTGAGGCTCTACACCATCAACCGCAGAAAATACAACGCATGCACCGTCTAACACACGTAAAGAACGCTCAACTTCAATGGTGAAATCTACGTGCCCAGGTGTATCGATGATGTTAATACGGTGTGCAGGATATTGCGCTGCCATACCGGGCCAATAACAGGTGATTGCGGCAGAAGTAATCGTGATACCACGTTCACGTTCTTGCTCCATCCAGTCGGTAACCGCTGCACCATCATGCACCTCACCAATTTTATGAGAAGCACCTGTATAGTATAAAATACGCTCGGTTGTAGTGGTTTTACCCGCATCAATATGCGCCACGATTCCGATATTTCGATATTGTTCAATAGGCGTTGTACGTGCCACGTCTTGTAATCCTTAATCTTACCAACGATAGTGTGAAAATGCTTTATTGGCTTCTGCCATACGATGGGTATCTTCTTTCTTCTTTACCGCACCGCCCTTTCCTTTGCTACCGCCTTCTTCATCAGCTGCATCCATCAACTCACCGGCTAAACGCAACATCATGCCTTTTTCGCCACGTTTTCTTGCATATTCAACAATCCAGCGCATTGCCAAAGCAATCGCTCTGTCAGGACGTACTTCGATAGGCACTTGATAAGTTGCGCCACCCACACGGCGAGATTTTACTTCGACCAAGGGCCGAACATTATTCAAGGCTTTTTCGAAAACAGCGAGTGGATCGCTGACTTTTAAACGTGTTTTCAGTGTATCGAGAGCACCATACACGATGCTTTCTGCCAAAGATTTCTTACCCGAAACCATAATTTGGTTTATAAAACGAGCCAACAATTCACTGCCGTACAATGGATCTGGCTGCCTTGGGCGCTTTTCAGTAACTCTTCTTCTAGACATAGCGATTCAATTTCCTGTTATGCAGTTTTTGGAAGCTTTGTACCATATTTGGAACGACCTTGACGACGATCTTTCACACCAGCGGTATCTAAAGTACCACGCACAATGTGATAACGCACACCGGGAAGATCGGGAACCCGACCACCACGAATCAGCACAACAGAGTGCTCTTGCAGGTTATGTCCTTCACCGCCAATATAAGCAATGACTTCATGACCATTGGTTAAACGTACACGTGCTACCTTACGTAAAGCGGAGTTCGGTTTTTTCGGGGTTGTTGTATAAACACGCACACAAACGCCGCGTTTCTGAGGGCATTTTGCTAGGGCAGGCGCCTTAGTCTTTTTAATATTGACTTTTCTGCCTTTACGAATCAATTGACTGGTTGTTGGCATGGGTACTCGTTACTCCAAATATTTGTGCTTTTACAGTGGCTTAGCGTGCAATAAAAAACGGCGCTTAAATGAGCCAATGGCTTTCTAGAAGCCAAAATTCTATTCCACTCTTACACTAGAAGTCAAGCGTTTTTCTGCGTAATTTTTCTATAGAGTTGCGTCATATAATGGTATGCAACTCGTTGTTTAACAAAAGAGAGCCTAAGATAACATACTTTCTAGAAATTGGGAAGCCCAGGAAAACCCTGGAATTTTCCTTGTAAAGCACGCATCATTTTTGACATTCCACCCTTTTGCGTCATTTTTTTCATCATCTTTTGCATATTCGCGTGTTGCTTTAATACTTGATTTACTTTCTGAATGTCGACCCCAGCGCCACCTGCAATACGGCGCTTTCTAGAACCGTTAATCAGCAGAGGATTGCGTCGTTCTTTTGGGGTCATGGAATCAACAACCGCAACCATTTGTACCAACTGCTTGTCATTGACTTGCGCTTTGGCCGCTGCAGGTAATCCTGCAATACCAGGCATTTTGTCTAGCATTGCTCCCATGCCCCCCATTTGCATCATTTGTTTTAACTGATCTCTAAAATCCGCCAAATCGAATATTGCACCTTTTTTGACTTTTTTCGCCAATTTTTCGGCTTTTTCTTTGTTAACCTTACGTGTAATTTCTTCAATCAGCGTTAAAACATCGCCCATCCCTAAGATACGAGAAGCAATTCTCTCGGGATGAAACACCTCTAAAGCGTCAATTTTTTCACCAACCCCTAAAAATTTAATGGGTTTTCCTGTTATTTCACGAATAGAAAGCGCAGCACCTCCGCGACTGTCACCATCCATCTTTGTTAAAATAACCCCTGTGAGAGACAACTTGTCATGAAAGGCACGCGCAGCTTCTACAGCAACCTGCCCAGTCATGCTGTCAACGACAAACAAAATTTCCGCTGGATTGAGTGCCACCTCTAAGGCTTGAATTTCATCCATCATGGTGTCATCTATGTGCAAACGCCCAGCCGTGTCGACAATCAAGACATCATGTCCTTGACGACGCGCCAACGCTAAAGCACGTTCTGCAATTTGAACTGGACGCTCCCCCTCGTTAACAGGCACAAAATCCACACCTAACTCATCTGCCAAACGCTGTAACTGCAACACAGCCGCCGGGCGATAAATGTCGCAACTGACCAGTGCAACTGATTTTTTTTCTTCTTCCTTGAGTTTTTTAGCTAGCTTTGCTGCTGAAGTTGTTTTACCTGAACCTTGCAAACCGGCCATTAAAATAACTACTGGTGTCTCTTGACGTAAAGAAAGTCCTACGGCTTCCTTTCCCATTAAGTCTATTAACTCATTTTGAAGCAATTGAATAAAGAATTGACCAGGAGATAACCCATGCGCCACTTTTTGACCCAAGGCAGCGGTCTTAACACGCTCGATAAAGCGTTGTGTTACCTCTAGCCCAGCATCTGCATCTATCAGCGCCACTTTGATCTCTTGCAAGGTTTGCTCAAGATTGGCTTCCGTGAGGACAGTTCGACCAGTCCAACCCCGCAAACACGCCGATAAGCGTTCAGATAAATTCTCAAACATGACAGGCCTCCTTTATACAGACAATTGTTGCGATGTTACCCTTGCCGTATCAGCAAAGTCAAATCACGCAGTCATATTGCTAAAATACTGAATTGTTGGCCCTGTTTCCTGGACAGGCATCCTGCGCGAATCAGGCACTTTTCGTGTATACTAGGACTAATGGAATATTCTTTGGGTCATGCACTGATTGCCTTGTTTCTCTCTTTTGCGCTGTGCGCGTTTTGCGCAGCCAGCGAAACAGGGCTATTTTCGCTTAATCGCTACCGTTTAAGACACCGCTCTAAGCAGGATAAACGTGCCAGAAGACTGTATCGACTCCTCAATCATCCAGATAAAATTCTGGGTGCCATTTTAATTGGTAATGTTTTTTCTACAGCCATTGCTTCTACGGTTGCGCACAGTCTGGCGGTACGTTATTGGGGAGAATTGGGGGCAATTGCGGCACCTTTTGTATTAACGATTGCACTCCTGGTTTTTGCTGAGGTCACCCCTAAAACCATGGCAGCCTTAAAGCCCGAAGCAACCGCCTATGCTGCAGCCTGGCCTATGCAAGCCATGCTTTGGTTGCTCTACCCTATTGTCTGGATAGTTGGCAGTCTCTCCACGCTGCTATTGCGGTTATTTGGCATTGCCCCCTTTCAAAAAGGAAACGACCCGCTTAATCTAGAAGAACTCAAAACAATTGTGAATGAAGCCAATGTCCTCATCTCCCCTTACCATCAAGATATGCTACTCGGTATTCTCAATTTAGAAAAAATCCAAGTAGAGCATATTATGATTCCCCGTAACGAAGTCGTTGGGATTAACCTAGAGGAACCTCAAAAAATTAAGGCCCTCTTGTCTAACCCCCCATTCACTTTGTTACCTGTTTATCGTGCCGATCTAGACAATGTCTTGGGTATTTTACATACCCGAAATGCAGCCCATGCCCTATTGCATGCTGAACAGCAAGAAGGGGAATTACTGAGCTTGGTGGAAGAACCCTATTTTGTACCAGAAGGCACCTCTTTATATAAATTATTACTCAATTTTCAACGGGATAAAGCGCGTATTGGTCTTGTTGTCGATGAATACGGTGATGTACTGGGGTTAGTCACCTTAGATGACATTGTCGAAGAGATTGTGGGTGATTTTAAATCAAAAGACACCTCTGATGAGCAAATTATCCTGATGGAAGACGGTAGCTATCTGGTTAATGCGGGTATCTCTGTGCGTGAATTAAATAAAAATCAGAATTGGAACTTCCCTACCGATGGGCCGACAACACTCAGTGGGTTGATTATTGAAACACTCGAAGCGATTCCAAGCCCAAACACCGCCTTGTCTATCAAAAATTACCATATAGATATTGTCGAAATGAAAGAAAACACCATAAAAAGCGTGCGCATCCGCAAAAAATCAGCAACACCACTGCCCCCGAATCCCTCTTCGCCGGCTTCAGCTTAATAGGATACCAAACGGCTTTCGATACGTGACAATACGCGCCTGCTTAGGCCTTTACATGCCAATATCTCTAGTGCAGACTTTCTGTCTCCGTTACAAGCAACTCGACGGGGGGCTGGCAAGGTGAATACCTTAAACCCCTGCTGGCGGTATAGGGTCATAATACGATCTGTCGCTTGGTTTGAGGCAATCACTGGACCTTTGTGCCCACTCAACCAATTGGCCAAACGCACTTGATCAGACCATTCAAACCGATTGGCATAATACTGGGTAAATTCCACGTCATAGGGCGGGTCGGCATAAATAATTTCATCTCCATTTAAGTCAAGTGCCTCAAAATCCTGACACTCAAAATGCCATTGACTTAATACATCCTGATAATCTAGAAAATCAGTGCGATACTGAAGATGGGGATGTTGTCCAAACGGAACGTTAAAGAAGCCCTGCTTATTAAAACGACATAATCCATTAAACCCTGTTTTGAGTAAATAGTAAAATAGAATCGCCCCTTTTGGGGTGCAAAAATGATGAGAGCCAACTAAATCATTAAACTGATCACGCATTTCATAGTAATACACCGCCTCATTTTTTAATACTTGCTTGATTTTCAGTCCTTTTTTTACTTGTTGATAAAAGTTTATCAAGTGAATATTAATGTCGTTTAACAAGGTTTTTCGTGGATTTAAGCCAAAGGGGATAGCCATTCCCCCAACGAAAGGCTCTACCCAACGTCTATCCGCTACCAGAGGCCATACCTCTGCTAACAACAGCGGGACAAGCCATCGCTTTCCGCCAGCCCACTTTAACAGGGGCTTTACTCCCTGTTTTGTCATTTTTGAGCGCATTTCACTACTATCCACAAGCACCACTTAACAACTAAGAAAAAAAATTTTGACTTTCGTACAAAGTATGATAGCATGAGCAACTCATACAGGGGGCCGTTAGCTCAGCTGGTAGAGCAGCGGACTTTTAATCCGTTGGTCGATGGTTCGAATCCATCACGGCCCACCAAGTCTTATAATGTTGATATGGACATAGACATCCCTACATTTTCGAAAACCCTTCAACAAAGGCAAGCACAAGGTCTTTTCGATACGCTCCCTGGCATTAGACGAGGCATCGAAAAAGAAGCGCTGAGGGTATTGCCCGACGGCACTTTATCCAGAACTCCACACCCCTACGCACTGGGTTCCAGTCTTACCCATCCACATATTACCACTGATTACTCAGAATCCTTGCTGGAATTTATTTCGACTCCTTGGACCTCTGTACGCGGGTTGTTGCAAGAGCTTCATCACATTGAACAGTTTACACACAGCGTTTTACAGTCACAGGCCGAAACATTATGGGCAACGAGTATGCCTTGTCGCCTCCCAAATAATCCTGTGGATATTCCTATTGCGCAATACGGCAATGCTTACCCTGGCCGAATAAAAACGATTTATAGACAGGGCTTAGGCTTACGATATGGACGAAAAATGCAGACCATTGCCGGTCTTCATTATAATTTTTCCTTCCCTGATACCTTTTGGATGAATTATCAAGCCACTTCTGGACAAACACAGGCAACCTTACCTGAGTTTATCTCTGACCAATACTTTCATTTGATACGCAATGTATTACGTTGGCGCTGGTTATTGCCACTCTGGTTTGGCGCTTCACCCGCTGTAGACAGCAGTTTCTTAGCACCGGACTGTCAACCAGATTCCCTGGTACCCCACTTAGCCCCAGTTTCTGCACGAGGGCAAGCCAATCATACTTGGATAAGCCCTTATGCCACTAGCCTTCGATTAAGCCCTTTAGGTTATCACAACACAAACGCGCGTATAGAACATGGTATTTCTTATAACACTCTACCCGATTTCCTCAGCGATTTACGAAAAGCCGTTACGACTGTTTCTCCCGAATTTTCGGCAATCGGCGTGCTTAGCAATGGTGAATATTTACAATTGAACGATACGTGTTTACAAATTGAAAATGAATTTTACGGCATCATTCGACCAAAAAATACTCTGGCGCCACAAGAACGTCTGTTACATGCCCTCAAAACACGGGGTGTTGGCTATATAGAGCTAAGGGCCCTAGACTTGAACCCTTTTGAACCAAATGGTATTTCCAGTCAACACTTACATTTACTCGATGTTTTTTTAACGACTTGTCTTTTACTCGATAGCCCATTGTTATCCCATTCAGAAGAAGCCTTAAGCCACGCTGACTATCAAACCATCGTGATAGAGGGACGCAAAAAAAATCTGCGTTTTGCTGGCAATACAACCGGAAAAAGCGCATCGGTGCAAGAACGATCGACAAAGTTTCTAGATGCATTAAGGGCGGTAGCCGAGCAATTTGATCAAGCCTTACAGACACAAAATCACATACAAGCAATTGAAATGGCCTCGCAGCAGATTCAAAATCCGCAAGAAAACAGTTTATGTGCTGAAGTATTTGAATCTTATGCGCAACACCGAAATAATCACATTGATTTTGGACAATATATCAGCCAAGAGCGTGCAAACTATTTTTTAAAACAGCCCTTATCTAAACCCATACAAGCCGATTTTGAAGCAATGGCCACACGCTCTTTCAGCAAACAACAGGTACTCGAGACTGAATATCAGCCACCCTTTGCTGAATACCTGCATAATTATCTAAAAAACATATAAACAGGAGAGGATTCTTAATATGCTCAAATCACACTGTAAACACCACATCAACCGACTTTTTTTATCTGTTTGCTGCTTCTTTGGATGGGCTACCGTTGCCACAGCCGATAATGTTGAAAGCTTAGCGGATATTGCAGGCAACCTTATTTTTGGGGCGAGCATTGTAACGGATTTTTTACATGTGGTCAGTATCATCCTAGGCGTTGGTTTTATGATTTATTCCGTTGTGGCTTATCGAAACCATCGCCTTAATCCTAAAATGGTGCCCTTAGACCGGCCCATTCTGTATTTGTTTTTAGGTATCGTGTTTACCGCTATTCCATTTTTGGGTACCATCCTTGAGCGCACAACAGGAGAAATTGCTGTAAGGAAGTATCAAAATAACACATCAGGCATACATAGACACCACGACATTGATTCGCCTGACACACATTCACATCACGATCAAACGCACTCCAGATATTATGCGAATGATATTGATGCGCCATTGGATGATTACTGAGGACAGTTTAGCGTATTTTTTCCAAAGCCAGTATTTTATCTTGAATGGCATCAATTTTGGCTTTTGCAATTAAGTCTTTGTTAACATTTATCCGTTGCAAAGCCAATGACAATTGCAATTTGGCCGCTTTAATATTGCCACGTAATAGATGCCATTCTGCCTGGGCTTGATGTACCTCTGACAGATCGCCCGACAATCGGTGGGCTTGTGTCAATAATTGATATAATCTTAAAGAATTTCCCTGCGTCTCTTTGTGTCGATTTAAATATTTTTTTGCTAACAAAGGCTGTTTATCTCGAATCAAATATTCTGCATACAACATGTCTATTGGAAACAGCCCTGGGTGACGCGTTGAGAGCATCTCAAACCGTTTTAAACCCTTTTCTTTATTGCCTTGTAAGTACTCAAGCTCTGCCATACTTAAGGATAATACCCAAGCATCTGGGTATATATTGAGAAGATTTTCTAACAACTGCGATGCCAATAGATATTCACGCTCAGCCTGAAAACACAGTGCCAGCGCATATTGGGCTTGTCGCCAAAGGGGTGTTCCTGGCTCTTTACTATCCGCCTGCATTTTTAAACGATGAATCATCGTTTTCTTCGACCCTATTGTGGAGGCAACCAAAGCTCGCGCGACCATCCAATCAAAATCCTCCTGTCTGTCTGGTAATGCCGTTTGGGGTTTTAATTGGGCAATCCGGTTCTGTGCATCTGCGATACGAGATTCGTTGAGTGGATGACTGCGCAAATATTCTGGTACTTTATCGTGAAAATAGGACCCCTGATTAAAGCGATTAAATACTTTTAACAACGCATTTGGATCGGTTTTTAAGCGCCCCAAGGTTTGAATGGCTTCTCTGTCTGCCTCTTGCTCATGGACGCGAGAAAAGGTCATCATTTTTTGAAAATGCATCTCAAGAATGGCTTGTGTGGCGTATATTCCGGCTTCAGGGGAAGTAAATGAGCCCACAACAAGCGCACCCAACATCTCTGCCACAGTTAAGGGCATCATACGGCGATGATTCTCTAAAGTACGCGCCAAATGCCGTTGGGTAATATGTGCGTATTCATGGGCTAAAACCGCCAACAACTCTGCTTCGCTACTCACCCCCAATATCAAGCCGTAATGTACGCCAATATGCCCCCCAAAGAAAGTGAACGCATTCAGGTCTGGTGAGGGTATTGCAAACACCTTTAACGGAAAAGGAGATTGTGGCGCTGCACGCGCAACGTTTTCGGCCAAGCCCTGTAGATAAGAATTTAAGACCTCATCTTCCGAGAGATAATTTTGGGCACGAATTTCACGCATAATACGTTCACCCCACTCCCTTTCTTGGGTCAAGGTTAAAATGGTTTGATGGCCTACAACGTTATCGAGCGTCGTTAGGGTGCTGGTTTCATTCCCCCTGGCAATCGATGTTACTGATAAAATAATCAGCAAAAAAGCAACTTTTACCCCTTTGAACACCCATTTCCCCCTATTTACGCCTTGATATATCCTTTTTATTAACGCCTGTAATTGACAGACGCTTATAAATCAGTATAATTTGTATTGAATGTAGGTAGCTTGCTTCCCACATTTGCTCTTAAGTCGACATCTAAGTGACATAATCTTTGCTAACAAAGATAGCCGTATTTGAATGTTTCGCTAAAGAGTCTTTCGGTGCTTAACTTTGTACCACAGTTGGCTAAACGCCGACCACTGGTAAAAAGATAAGTGTTTATTCAAGTCAGTATCAAGTTAGAGATAGATTATGGCAACTGGTATCGTTAAATGGTTTAACCCGACCAAAGGTTTTGGATTCATCCAACCTGAAGGGGGCGACAAAGATGTTTTCGTTCATATTAGCGCTTTGGAAAAAGCCGGTTTACGTACGTTGAAAGAAAATCAACGCGTAAATTATGAACTGGAATCCAACAAAGGCAGAGTTTCCGCTACTAATATCGAAGTATTGGAAGACTAAGCTCCAGTTGAGTCGACAAAAAACCCGGGTCTTCCCGGGTTTTTTATGCACCCTTTTTTTCTTGCATGCTGATATGCAATTCTCCAAGATCTTCTCCCATTAAATCCCAAGGGAACCGAGTACGCCAAACCATGTCGATATAGACAGCATCCGTATTGATATAGATCGAATCGCAAACAAAAGAGATGAACTGTTGATTGACCCTTGATACCAAGGTACCCATGCATTGATAATGGTTTGTGCGAAACACCGTCTCTTGTACACAATCCATGCTTGAAAATACTTTGTAAAAAGTCAATTGATTGATCTGGTCCCAGGACTTAGGATACCGAGCATAGCTAGGAGCAACCAAAAAATGTTGCATGGCCGATTTTCCTGTTGGTCTTGTCTTCCAGTCATCTTGCCAGTACAACACGGGCTCTGGTGATAGATTGCCTACCTTCACGACAACTTGAGACGCGACATCCCCTGCTTGTAAACTGATGGCAGACCTGGGACGTATTTGACCCCATAACAGCAACTCCGATGTTTGTTTTTCAGGTACTAAGTCGGTGACTTGTCGTGTTTCAGTCGATGTCCAACAGTCTATTTCTTGAAAGGCTGGGGGCTTGTTATCTCGTATCCAGGCTTGCCTATCAAACGCATAAATAAATCGAGATTTGACAACACATACGGTGTAGGGTGTCTTAAGTTGACGCAGATCAGAAAACAGTGTTGCCACATAAGGGGCTTGATTTGGCATAACAGTGGACAGCATCTTTTTAGACCCTGTTAGGAGGCGGTTGCATGGGAATCCTCATGTAATGCACGCCTCAGTATTTTACCCACAGCAGACTTTGGTAATGCATCTCGAAATACGATTTTTTTAGGCACTTTGTAGTGTGTTAAAAATTTACGGCAATGCGCAATGACCTCTTTTTCTGTCAAGGTATCTCCCTTTTTAACAATATATGCTGTTACCACTTCTTCACCACTCTCATTCATTGTTGCAGCAACCCCAACCTCTTTAACAGCCGGATGCATCGCAATAACCATTTCTACTTCTGCCGGGTATACATTAAAACCGGATATCAGTATGAGCTCTTTTTTACGATCTAAAATTTTTACAAAACCACGGTGATCGATACTGGCCATATCCCCGGTTTTTAACCAACCCTCTTGGGTCAATACCGCTTCTGTTTCTAATGTGTTTTGCCAGTATCCTTGCATCACTTGTGGCCCTTTGACCCATAATTCACCTGGCTCGCCTATCTCTAGGGGATTACCCTTATCATCACATATTTGAATATCGGTTGACGGAATCGGTAACCCCACACTCTCGGTAAAATCTAAGGCAGAAACAGGGTTGATACAGACAGCTGGAGAGGCCTCTGTTAATCCATAGGCTTGTAGCAAACAGACTCCTGTTACCCGTTGCCATTGCCGTGCCACGCTTCTTTGCACCGCCATCCCACCCCCAAAAGACAGCTTAAGATGTGAAAAATCCACCGATTGTATATCAGGATGTAATGATAAAGCATTAAACAAGGTATTAACACCTGTCATTGCGGTAAATTCGACACTTTTTAACACTGAAATAAATTGCTTTAAGTCTTTCGGTTGCGTAATCAATACATTTAAAGCCCCCATCTTAAAAAATAAGAGCCCATCTGCCATCAGAGAAAAAATATGATACAAGGGCAATGCCGTAATTAAAATTTCTTTCCCAAGCACAATCGAACGCGACAGCCAGGCTTCTGCCTGTAAAATATTGGCGATCAAATTACCATGCGTTAAAATCGCACCTTTCGGTGTACCCGTTGTGCCACCCGTATATTGCAAAAAGGCGATGTCAGTGGCCTGTAAATTCGGGGCGACATAGGTGTTTTTTTTCTGGGCTTTTATCAATGATTTTAAGGCATAAACACCCCCAGTCTTAGGAACAAACCAGGGTGACCGGAAAGAAAGCTTCATCCCTAGATTAAATGCCCAACCCTTGGCCCCAATATAATCTCCAACGGTGGTGACAATAATATGCTTTAACGTGGTCGCTGGCTGAATATTGACTGCTTTCTTGTAAAATATATCTAAAACAACCAAGGCAACACAGCCAGAATCTTTAACCTGAATCAATAATTCTCGTTCAGTATATTGCGGATTCATGTTGACCACGATAAGACCCGCCTTTAGTGCACCCCACAGCACAATAGGATATTGCAGCAAATTGGGTAACATAATCCCAATTCTATCGCCTTTTTTTAATTGAAGGGTTTGTTGAAATGCAGTCGCACAGGCTTCGACTTCTGTGGCAAGCTCAGAAAAGCGGAGATACTTACCAAAGCTTAAAAAAGCATTTTTATCGGCATACAGTCTACAGGTTTCATCAAACAAGGCAGGTAATGATACGTAGGCATTTGGATTGATGGTATGAGGCACGCCTGCTGGATAACTTTTTAACCAAAACTTCTCCATAAGTCACTTTCCTAAATATTTTTATGCGAATACTGGTCTATGCATTAAGTATGCTCTAGACCCATGATTTTCGCATAACAGGGCTTGAGGCCCCTAGGTAAAGAGTCTTGCAAATATCGATCTGGTTGTTGCGTTTTTAAGCGCATCAGGATCTGGTAAGTCAGTTTTTTTACATAAAAATATACCGTCCATAGCCAACCATGCTTCCGTTCCATCGGGTCGTCGATAAGTAAGCCACTGAAAATTGACCTGAGGATATTTTCTTTTTAAGGTCTTGGCTGCGGTATAACCCACTTCTGCGATTAAGACGCCATTTGAATTTAAGTATTGTTTGGCCTGGGCTAAAATTTTATTAATAATATCTAAGCCATCTTTACCGCTTTCTAAAGCGATTTTGGGCTCATGCTTAAATTCTGCCGGCACTTGCTGATATTCTTTCGTCGATACATAAGGAGGGTTTGTGATAATTAAATCATACGGCCCTGTTATCTGTTCAAAAAGGTTACTGTGAATACACTGTACTCTGTCTTCCAATCCATGTCGTTTAATATTTAACTGGGCGACAGCCAATGCTTCTTGAGAAATATCTGACAAATCAACCCTTACATTTTTGCTCATCAAGGCCAAGGTAATTCCTATGCATCCAGAACCCGTACACAAATCCAGTATTCTATGATTTTTCCACTCGATATTGTCTAAAAAATCTTGAAATCGATTGCTCATAATTGAACGAGGCACCAGTACATGCTTATTGACAAAAAATTGACGCCCACAATACTCTCCTGTGTTGGTTATATAAGGAACTGGTAATTTTTCTGCAATTCTTTTTTCAAATAACTGGATAATACAGATGGCTTCTTGCTCGTTTAATCGATAATGGTTATCTAAACGCACAGCCTCTGGTAGGCGACACTGTAATGCATGATTGGCTAAGTATTCCGCTGTTTTAAATAAAGAACCATTGTTAAAAAAATGATGATGCAATCTTGCTTTTCGCATTAAACGATATCCCATCTGAACAATATCGCCTAAGGTCGCCCCCTCTGTGAGGCAATTTTCTAGCCATAGGGTATAGGCTTTTTGACGTTTTTTATCCTTCGATAGTTGTCGAGTGATGATTTCCATTTGCTAATCTCCTTATCTACACGCAGCTGAGATAAAAAAAGGGGAGTAAAACTCCCCTTTTTTATACCCGATATAATATTAACTATTCACCGGATATTTTATCTTTTTGTGGTTGCTCTGCCAAGGCAAGCAGCAACTGATTAAAACGTCTGACAAAGCTGGCCGGATCGTCTAAATGTCCTCCTTCTGCCAAAACAGCCTGATCTAAAAGCACCCAAGTCCAGTCACTAAAATGAGGCGTACCAGACACTTTTTTTAATTGTTGCACCATTAAATGTGTCGGATTTAACTCCAATATAGGCTTATGGGCAGGAACTTGCTGACCCGCAGCGCGCATCAAACGCTCCATTTGTGCACTCATGTCGTGTTCATCAACCACAATACAAGCAGGTGAATCCGTTAGCCTATCGGTTAAACGAATATCTTTTACCCGATCCCCCAGCACTGTTTTCATTTCTGCAATCGTGTCGGCAAAGGCTGCTACCGTTGTTTCTTGTAGAGAAGAGGACTCTTTTTCACCCAACTCACCCAAATCAAGTGTGCCACGAGAAACCGATTGAAAGGTTTTGCCTTCAAATTCGTTTAAATGGGACATTAACCATTCGTCAACGCGATCGGATAACAATAATACCTCAATGCCTTTTTTACGAAACACTTCTAAATGTGGGCTATTTTTTGCTGCGTTAAATGTTTCTGCAGCAACAAAATAGAGGTGTTTTTGTGCGGAAGGCATGCGCGCTATGTAGTCCTCCAGAGAAACATCCTGTTGTTCGCTGTTGGTATGGGTACTGGAAAAGCGCAGTAACTTGGCAATTTGCTGTTTATTGGCAAAATCCTCTGCTGGGCCTTCCTTCATGACAGGTCCAAATGCTTTCCAGAACGTTTGATATTTCTCTTTATCGTTTTTAGCCAAAGACTCCAACATGGACAATACCCGTTTTACTATCGCTGAACGCATGCTGTCGATTTGACGACTGTTTTGCAATAATTCGCGAGAGACATTTAATGGCAGATCATTGCTGTCTACAATACCGCGTACAAACCGCAGATAGTTTGGCAAAAATTGTTCCGCATCATCCATAATAAAAACACGTTGCACGTATAATTTAAGGCCTTTTGGCTTGTTATTGTGATACAAATCAAAGGGAACCCTTTGCGGGATATACAGCACGTAAGTGTATTCTAGTTTTCCTTCTACCTTGTTATGACTCCAGGTCAGGGGAGGCTCAAAATCGTGGGCAATATGTTGATATAATCCGCGGTACTGGTCATCTGAGATCTCTGCTTTAGGTAAAGTCCATAAAGCGGTGGCTTGGTTAACCACTTCTTCAGTAGGGCCAAAAGCCTCTTTTTCTTCCCCTTCCGCTGTTGGAGGAGTCTCTTTTTTCATGTAAATGGGCAGGGTAATATGGTCTGAATATTTGGTAATAATCCGACGTAATTGCCAGCCATTGAGTAATTCCTCTTCCGCTTCTTTTAAATGCAGAATGACATCTGTGCCTCTGGTCTCTTTGCGCAGTGACTCGACTTCATAACTGCCTTCTCCACACGAAGACCAGCGTACGCCTGTTTCTGGATCTGCACCTGCTTTTCGTGTAATCACTTCTACGGTATGCGCGACAATAAACGCAGAATAGAATCCAACACCAAACTGACCAATTAATTTGGCATCTTTGGATTTATCTCCGCTCAAGCCATTTAAAAATTCACGGGTGCCCGATTTGGCAATAGTACCCAGATGCTGCATCACTTCATCACGGGTCATTCCAATGCCGTTGTCTCGAATTGTAATGGTTTTGGCCTCTTTGTCGTAGTAAACATGAATTTTTAACTCTGGGTCTTCTGTCATTAACATTGGGTCGCGCATATTTTCAAAACGCAATTTGTCTGCGGCATCTGACGCATTAGAAATCAATTCTCGCAAAAAAATTTCTTTGTTACTATACAATGCGTGTATCATCAACTGTAATAACTGGTTAATTTCAGCCTGAAACCCGAAAGTAGATTTTTCTTTTTTAGTAGCTGTTTTTTCTGCTGTTTCTGTTTCGCTCATACGTGAGGCTCCTTGTCTAGGGTACTTTGTTTTCTTTATATGCTTTCTTATGGGGATTCATGCGGCAAAATCAAGCCACAGGATAAGACTTTTGATATAAGATTAGTCAAGTAACTTATAACTGAATTTTTATGTGCATCTTTTTCATTGAAATTCAGGCAATATGTAATGAAAATTGGCGCCAATTTTTGGGCCTACCCCACTCCGATACAGAAGAAAATTTTATGAAAATGCATGGAATGTCAACACGCCGATATCCATCTCCACCCAAACCTTTGATCTCTACCAGCAAACGGTTATGGATGGAGAATTCCGCGGCACTTCGTTAAAAAACATGCGATGAGAATCATAACGCCAATAATCCTTGAAGAAGACAAGCATGCACATAAAAAGCATAGGATCTAGTCTACTGGTGTGTTATATTG
>JBEAUL010000065.1:0-3979 GCA_041161475.1 Pseudomonadota bacterium
CGTCAATCACCCCCGGCTAAAGCCGGAGGCTTGCAGGGCAACCGACAAGCCTAGTTGACCAGCCTTAGGTTGCTTTGAGAAGGGTCAACCGACTCAAAACAGCCTACGTTAGGAGCGAATATATAGGCACCTTGGAATGCTTCTCCAGTTCCAAGCACTGCGGTAAGTGGTTAAACAGATTTAAGGGTTAAGTCAGTGCCACTCACGCAAAACCGCTCCATAACATTGGCGAGGAGACCATTACCCGGGAAACCGGAGCGCTCGGTAACGAGCACTTTGTTTTAAAAAGGAGCAGCGCCACAACATGCGGTATGTTTTGGTGGTCGACAACGAACAAAGACCCTTGATGCCTTGTCATCCCGCAAGGGCAAGAGAATTGCTATCTAAAGGAAAAGCCTCTGTTTTGCGATTTTATCCCTTCACCATTATCTTGTTAACGCGCCAAGGTGGTGATATGCAGACCATCGATCTAAAGTATGACCCCGGTAGCAAAACCACCGGCGTTGCGCTGGTGGTTGAAGGGAAAAAAGCAAAAAAAGTTGTTTGGGCTGCAGAATTGCATCATCGTGGTAAGGCGATTGTTGAAGCATTACAGTCTCGAGCAGCACTTCGCCGAAGTCGCCGTGCCCGAAAAACACGGTATCGCGCACCACGATTTTTAAATCGGAAACGTACACTTAAATGGTTGGCACCCTCTATGCGCTCTCGCGTAGACAATATACTGTTATTAAGTCGTAAGCTGAAAAAATATACCCCTCTTGCTCAACTGTCGGTAGAAAGCGTCAAATTTGATATGCAAAAATTGAATAACCCAGAGATTCAGGGTATCGAATATCAGCAAGGTACTTTATTCGGATATGAGCTAAGAGAATATTTATTAGAAAAATGGCGCAGGACTTGTGCTTATTGTGATGCCCAGCAAGTTCCTCTAGAGATAGAACATATTATACCCCGTTCGAAAGGCGGCGCTAACCGAGCCTCAAATCTAACCTTGGCTTGCCGAGCCTGCAACCTTAAAAAAGGCAGTCAGGACGTGCAAGTGTTTCTAAAAAATAACCCAAAGCGACTATCGCACATCCAAGCTCAGGCGCGCCAACCGTTAAAAGATGCCGCGGCTGTAAACACCACGCGCAAGGCCGTTCTGAACCAGTTGTCGGTATTCAACATGCCGATTTTAACCGGAACGGGTGGGCAAACCAAATTTAATCGCTGTCAACAGCAATACCCGAAAGCCCATTGGATTGACGCTGCTTGTGTCGGAGAGCATGGCCATAAGGTCAGCATTATTGACGGGTTACGACCCTTAGTTATCCAAGCTACGGGCCGAGGAACCCGGCAAATGTGTCGCCCCAATCGATACGGATTTCCCCGTACAAGCGCAAAAACGGCAAAACGTGTTCAAGGCTTTCAGACGGGTGACTGGGTAGTAGCCATTGTGCCGACCGGAAAAAAATCGGGCGCTTATTCTGGGCGAGTTGCTGTTCGTTCAACAGGAAATTTCAATTTAAAAACCATCAACGGTTTAATACAGGGTATCCCAGCACGCTATTGCCAAATGCAACACAGAGCCGATGGATACTATTATCAACACATGGACATAGAGAGGAGGCGCGCTTCCTCCCTCCGCTAAAGCAGGGGGTCTCCGCGCGAATATTTTGATGAAAGTTTTAATTGTTGGCTTACATAAAGCAGATATTTTAAAGAATCTATACGCGAACGCCACTTTTTTAGGTCCTCGCTGGCGTTTTATGCCAAGTATGCCAGCCCTTTCACACAATAAGCATCACGCATCAATCGAAATTGCTCAACAGTTAATTCAAGAACAATTAAGCAAAAATAACCGACTTTACTTCGATTATGTTGATTTAGGCGATGGCCCTATACCACTGAAAATAGACTTATCTGGACATGATATTGATCCGACACAATATGATGCAATGCATGGGCAAGACCGTGCTAAGGAAGTCATACTCGGCATGCGTCAAACGATGGTTGCAATGTCTGAACAAAAATCGGGGTTCGAGGGATTTTTGGGTTTCCTAAATCAAGCAATGCTTGAACAGGGATCCAAAAATTTTTTTGAAGACGATTCCGAAACGCTAAAAAAAGAACCTGCAAAAAAAAATACCCGTTAAAACAGTGTTCACTTAAAATAAAGTAAAAGATTGCAAGTAAGTTGGTATAACAACATGCCATTTAAAATTTTCTTCAATCTTTTGCTTTAAACTTAGCGCAGCCTTCATTTCACCGTGCGTGATAAAAATTTTATTTGGCGATTTAGAAAAATGTCCAAACCACTTCAATATATCCTTATAGTCAGCATGTGCAGAAATATTATCCAATACCTTGATTTGTGCACGTATTGGAACCATTTTTCCATGAATTTTAACAAATTTTTCTCCTCTCACCATACGATCGCCCCTGGTCCCGCTGGCTTGATACCCTGTAAATAAAATCGTGTTTTTTGGATCTGGAGCATACGTTTCTAAGTGAAATAATACACGCCCTCCAGTAGCCATTCCACTTGCAGAAATAATGATGGCTGGTTTATTCAACTGATCGAGCATTTTGGACTGATCTATTGTTGTGGTGTAAGTGGCGACCTTAGATAATTTTTCGCATTCTATGACCGATAATTTATGATCGCGCTTATTTTTAATTAAAAAATGCGTCGCATTGATGGCCATTGGACTGTCTAGATACACTGGAATATGGGGTATTTTCTTAGATTCTTTTAATTTTCCAATGTAATAAAGCAATATTTGTGCGCGCCCAACAGCAAAAGCAGGTGCAATCACTGACCCAGATCGATTTACCGTTTCGTTAATAATATCTTGTAGTTGAGAGAGTATATCCTTATTTTCATGGAGCCTGTCTCCATAAGTAGATTCTGTTACGATATAATTTGCTTGAGTGATGATATCTGGATCAAGCATAATCGGATCGTTTGTTCTACCTAAATCCCCTGTGAAAAGAATTGATTTGTTGATATCACTATCCTGATATTCGATGATAACACAGGCTGCACCCAAAATATGTCCTGCACGTTTAAAGTGAAAACGACAATTTTTTGAGAGTCTACAAGGTTCATCAAAAGAGAGGGATTCAAATTGCTTTAATGCACTCAGCGCATCTTGTGTTGTGTAGAGCGGTAGAGCCGGGTGATGTTTCGAATATCCGAATTTGTTTGCAATAAGGGCCTCTTCTTCTTGTAGATGTCCGCTGTCCGGTAATAAAATAGATGCCAAATCATGGGTCCCGTGTGTTGCATATATTGGGCCTTCAAACCCGTTCTTAACCAATAAAGGAATATAGCCACTGTGATCAATATGGGCATGGGTTAAAATGATTGCATCTATGGTCTTAGGATCAATTGGAAATTTATCCCAATTCCTCAGTCTCAGTTCTTTTTTTCCTTGAAATAACCCACAGTCAACCAAAATATTTTTAGAATCAAAGCTAAGTAAATACTTCGATCCGGTAACCGTTTCAGTTCCACCCAAAAAGGTAATTTTCATATCTTATTTCCTAAGTCGTCTCTAACAAACATCTTCTTGTTATAACGGTAGTCTATGTTGTTGAAAATATGCATTGTGTGAGTCAATAAATAAAAAGTTAATCAGTTTGCTTTCCAAAAGATATGTTTTCTAAAAACCTAACATATACTGTTAATATGTATAAAAAAGTGCACAAAACGGTCAAATCAGAAATTGAAGCTGGTATCATCATTTTATTGTTAACAGCTGGGGTATTTTTTTTACCAAATCACACCATAGATCCGTGGGATCTATTTAATCCTCATCGATTCGGCGTTATTTTTTTGTTGATTGCCTGTGTTGAATTTGCTGGTCATATGGCTATCCTATTTTTAGGCCATCGTATGGGTATGGCAATGATAGGATTTTTTGGTGGCTTTATCTCAAGCACAGTTATATTTATAACTTTGCCTAAGGTCTATAAAAACCATCGATATTTGTTG
>JBEAUL010000075.1:0-55005 GCA_041161475.1 Pseudomonadota bacterium
CATATGGGGAATTAGATAAAAGAACGCTGGATAAATGTGAACAAAGAGATATGTCCGATCCCCATAAACAAACACCTAAAGCACCGAACAGTGCAGATAGAATTGACGCGGATGAGAAGAACAGTCCTCCTAGTAGACCCTAGTAGACCGCCTAACTTGGATACATAACGACAGACTAAGTCAGTCTTTTAGAGAGAAAAGTGTTCACCGAGATAGACTTTGCGCACTTGGCTGTCTTGCAAAATATGCGCTGTATTGCCCTCACTGATTACTGTTCCTTGGCTAACAATATACGCTCTGTCGCAAATATCCAGAGTATCTCGCACATTGTGATCGGTCATTAAGATACCGATGCCTTTTTGGCTGAGTAAATGAATGATGTTTTTAATGTCTACAATAGAGATTGGATCGACACCCGCAAAAGGTTCATCTAGTAAAATAAATTTAGGATTGATGGCCAAGGCGCGAGCGATTTCAACGCGTCGACGCTCCCCGCCAGACAAACTGATCCCCATCATATTTCGAATATGGGTAATGCGAAACTCTTTGAGCAAATCTTCTAGGATAAGCAGTTGTGCGCTTTTATCTAGCTCTTTTCGTGTTTGTAATATGGCTAAAATATTCTCTTCGACCGTCATTTTTCTAAAAATAGAGGCTTCTTGTGGTAAATACCCGATACCCATTTGTGCGCGATGATGGATTGGGTATTGGGTAATCTCTTGTTGATCAAGCCAAATATGCCCCTTATCCGGCGCGATAATACCTAAAATTAAATAAAAACAGGTGGTTTTTCCTGCACCGTTGGGGCCCAATAACCCGACAATTTCGCCTGCCCGAATATCGATAGAGACGTCTTTTAAAATAGGGCGTTGATGATATGTTTTAGACAAATGCTTTGCCACTAAATGATGAATAGGGGGGTTAATGGTTTCTGGTTTTTTTTGTTTGGTTGCTCTTTTTTTTAGGGTGGAATGTTTCATGGTGCTAAGAATTGCCTGTTTCTGTTGTTTCTTGTTGTGGGCCTAAATCAGTTGTTTGTGTCACAGGACGGGGTGGGATGACCACAGTTGTCCGTTTGTTTTGCGTAAATTCAGCGATTAATTTTTTATTTGCCAAAAAATAAATTAAGTGGTTGCCTTCTACACGATGATTGTCTTGCATCACGCGTGCATTTTGTTGCAAGTATAGGGTTTGTTTTTCGGGATAAAAAATCAGCGTTTCCGCGACCGCGTCTAGCATGGGTTTTTCGTGTTCTAACTGTGTTTTAAAATGGGCAGGGTGTCCAATAGCCGTAATCTTTTCAATTTTATTGGTTGCGTTACGTTCAATAATCAAGGTTTCAGCAGCTAAGTGACGGCTCCCTTGTTCCATTAGTACATGCCCAAAATGTCTGGCTGTACCCAGTTTATCATCAAACTCAGCGGTATCAGAACTGATGTGAATAGGATGATTGGCATCATCAGGGAGTCCAAGCGCAGAGGCTGAAAAAAAAACAGGAAGCGATACCAATAGAAAAGACCATTTAATGACTTGTGTAGTATGTTTTAACATCATGTAACAACTCAACCCAGTTATTGTCGAGAAAAGCACGTAGCCCAATGCCGGTGATTGTAAGCGCTGGTTTAGTCATTTTAACGAACTGCGCTGTTTCAGCATATTGCTTTTCGGGTTGATAGTCCAGTGATTGTGTTTCTACAGTGACCTTGCCTTCTTGATTCGTTGTTTTACGCTGCGTACTTTGCAAAACCACATTCTGGGAAAGCGCGATAGATTGTATTGCACCGATATTCGGTTGCGTCACTTTAGCGCGTTGTGCCACGATTTCCCACACCGTATCGTTTGGTTTGTAAACAACCAGTTTGGGTTTATGTAAAATAGAGTGCTCGGTATCTGGGGAATAAGCCCAATAATCTGCAGATAAGGCATTTTTGATATCACCTTGGGCATCAAAGATAGTGAGTTCAACTGTTTTCATGTATTCTTGCGGTAAAGCCGTTGCCCTAGAAAGAGGCATTGCATCTGTGATATGGCTATGTCGTAGCAAGGCAAGGCTGCTGAGCAATAAGCACAACAGTAAGATCATGCGCTGGTTGGTAGACCGTTGCGTTAACCATTGTGTGACGTTATGCCAGGACATCAATATTTTTTGCCTTAAAAATTAAATCAACCAGTTCTCTAAAAGCACCTTGTCCGCCAGCAGATTGGGTTACCCAATCGGTGAATTGCGTAATGTGCGTATTGCCATCGGCTGGGGAGGCAGATAGCCCTACCCGCTTTAAAATAGGTAAATCGGGTATATCGTCTCCTATATAAGCGACCTGTTCGTCACTTAACTTTAGGGTTTTCAGTAAGGTCTCATAGGCTGGTACTTTATCAGACAGGCCTTGATACACATGTTCTACTCCCAATTCGCGCATACGGTGCATGACGGCAGGATTTTTACGACCGGTTAATACCCCTACAGGGATATGGTATTTGAGCAGTAATCGAATACCAAAACCGTCTTGGATGTTAAATCCGGTGAAAGTCTCGCCTTGATTGGTATAGTACACTTGTCCATTGGTTAATACGCCGTCGATATCGGTGATAACCAGCGCGATAGCAGCGGCTTTTTTTAGCAAAGTATCTTGAGAATGGGGCATGGCTATAAAATACCTGATTGAAGTAGGTCATGTAAGTTTAAGGCACCAACCAGTTCGTGATGGTGATCTAAAACCGGTAAAGCATTAATTCGATATTGTTCCATTAAGTGTAAGGCTTCTGTGGCAAGCTGATCGACTTGAATGCTGGTGTAGCTTGGACGTAAGACAGACGCTATGATGGTTTTATATACGTCAGATTTATTTTCTAAGGCGCGCCGCAAATCGCCATCGGTAAAAATACCGATTAATTTTTTGGGATTATGTGGGGAGACCACCAGCGTCATCCCCAGTCGCGCACGGGTCATTTCTAATAATGCCTCACCAATGGTTTGTGAAGGAAGAACAGTAGGGATATTTTCCCCTGTGTGCATTAAATCGCTGATGCGCAGCAACAACCGACGTCCTAAGCGACCCCCGGGATGCGAGTAAGCAAAATCTTCTTGTGTAAAGCCCCTTAGCTCTAGTAAAGCCAAGGCGAGGGCATCTCCTAAGGCTAAGCTGGTGGTTGTGCTGGTGGTTGGCGCTAATCCCAGTGGGCAGGCTTCTTTGGTCACACCAATGTCCAAGGTAATATCAGCGTGATTTGCCAAGGTAGAGTTTGCATTACCTGTGATCAACGTCATGTGAATGCCCATGCGTTTTAACAAAGGCAATAAGGTAATGATTTCGGGCGTTTCTCCTGAGTTAGACAAGACAAGCAAGGTATCCTGTGGTGTAATCAGCCCAAAATCGCCATGTGCGGCTTCGGCGGGATGAATAAAAAAAGCGGGCGTTCCCGTACTAGAGAAAGTGGCGGCCATTTTTTTGCCGATATGACCAGATTTACCCATTCCCATGACCAACACACGACCTTGGCAAGCGAATAGGGCCTGGCAGGCGAGTACAAACTGTTGGTCGAGTTTTTCTGCTAAATGGACAATCGCCCTGGCTTCGGTGCGCAACACATCGATGCCTTGGCTTAAAAGGCGTGTATGAACTGTCGCAGGTTTGACAGAGGCTTGTGTGGGGGTTGGTTGTTGAATCATGGCGTTTTCTACCGTGGGTCCAATGACATCCAGTATACGGTGTTTGTATCATGCCGTAAAGGCAGCACTTCAGGGTTGAATTTGACTTTTTAGCAATTTAACTTTATAAAGTAAGAAACCCTGCTTAAGTGTATACGCGCCTAAAATCTGAAAAGCAAGGGCATAAGTTTGATAAACTGTCGCCATATGCAGGCGCATACGACAAGATTGAAGATAAATGATAAATAATGTTAGCTAAATAAGTAATAGAGAGTAGAACATGACGTATAACCGGCCCCTCTATTTTTTAAGTTGGCGTTTCTACGTGATTCTCACGGGTTTGATTCTATTGCTGGGGCTGATTATTTGGCGTACAACCATGTTACAAGTCATACAGCCTGATTTTTTGCGCCAACAAGGCAATTTACGCGTGATTCGAACCGTAAAATTACCTGCCAGTCGCGGTATGATTGTCGACCGACACGGTGAACCCTTTGCAATCAGTCGTCTTGTTAAATCAATCTGGATAAATCCCAAAGAAGTTGATATTTCTGAACCAAAGTGGCATATATTAAGTCGCGTAACGGATATTCCGTTTGACAGCATTCGTCATAAACTCTTAACGAGACAAGACAAAGAATTTGTGTACCTAAAAAGGCATGTGCTTCCCGAGATCAGTGAACAAGTGGCTGCCTTACAGTTAAGCGGTGTGTATCTACAGTCGGAATATCGTCGTTATTATCCGCATGGGGAAGAAAGTGCCCATGTGTTGGGATTTACGAACATTGATGATCGTGGACAAGAAGGCATTGAATTGGCTTTTAACCAGGTGTTGGCTGGTAAAGACGGCTTACAACGGGTGATGCGAGACAGAAGGGGGCGACTGGTAGAGCAAGTGGATGAACTGGAACCCATGCAACCCGGTCAAGATTGCCAGTTAAGTTTAGATCACCGTATACAGTATCTTGCGCATAAAGTCCTCAAACAAGGTGTCGAAAAACATCAAGCCGAAGCCGGCAGTATTGTTGTATTGGATGTTGAAACAGGGGAAGTGATTGCGATGGCCAATCAGCCCAGTTTCGATCCAAATATGACGCGCGTGCGCAGTGAGTCGGATGGTCGGTATCGCAATCGAGCCGCTACAGATGCTTTTGAGCCAGGCTCTGTGTTAAAGACCTTTAGTGTCGCCCATGCCTTGCTCAGTGGATTATTTGCGCCAGAGACCCAAATAGACACAGCCCCAGGTTGGCTAAAAATAGGGGGACATATCGTCAGAGAAGACAATCATAAAAATTTTGGTGCAATTGATATCGCCACGATCGTCAAAAAATCAAGTAACATTGGGGTGAGTAAACTGGCGTTGGCATTACCGGCTGAACAGTTGTGGCAATTTTACGCAAAAATGGGGTTTGGACAAACAACAGGCAGTGGTTTTCCGGGTGAAAGTGCCGGTACCATTGGCGATCATTATCCTCAAAATCCCTTTGTCTTAGCAACGATGGCATTCGGTTATGGGGTTACGGTAACGCCCTTGCAATTGGCCCAAGCCTATGCTGCTTTGGGATCTGGAGGCATTAAGCGTCCGGTTAGTTTTATCAAACGTACGCAACAACCCGTGGGTGTGCGTGTGATAAGTAGAGACGTTGCGAAACAAATGCTGGATATTTTAACGCAAACCGCAGAGCCAATAACGCAAGTGAAGGGGATGCAATCTGGATATCGTTTTGCAGGAAAAACCGGCACAGCGCGAAAAGTGGGTAAACAAGGTTATCAGGCAGACAATCATGTGGCGGTCTTTGCAGGGTTAGCGCCCGCAGATCGTCCCCGTTTTGCCATTGTGGTCATGATTGATGGGCCAAAAGTAGGGGGATATTATGGTGGACAAGTCGCAGCGCCATTGTTTACCCAAGTTGCTACACAAACACTGCGCGTATATCAAGTGCCGCCTTCATTGCAAAACAGTGTGCCAAAAATCGAGACCCTTAAAATGGCGCAAAAAAAAATAAAAGGGAAAAATCAATAAGATGAGTAACGTGCTTGACTGGTTGGACACTTTGGCACTCACACCAACGGCAGAATGTCATTTAGACAGCCGATCTGTCTCTAAAGGAGATGTATTCGTTGCTTTGCAAGGGGAGCGAGTACGGGGCCAAGATTTTATTCTGGATGCCATTCAACGGGGAGCAGTTGCTGTTTTGACAGAAGGACCACTAGACGATCCCGGCATAGTGCCAGCCGGAGTGTCTATTTTTCAAGAAAAGCGGTTAAGAGAAAAATTAGCTGAGATTGCCCTATTTTTTTATGGCAATCCTGCGAAACGTCTTTCTATTTGCGGCATTACTGGTACAAATGGGAAAACCTCAGTCGCCTATACGATTGCCCAACTGTGGAGTGCACAGCCTCAACAAACAGGCGCCATGATTGGTACAATAGGGGTAGGGCTAGTTGATCGATTGTCAGAAAACACCTTAACAACGCCAGATATTTTATCCGTGTACCGACATTTAAAAGCCTGTGCCGATCAAGGGGCGACACAAGTGGCGATAGAAGCCTCTTCTCATGCCTTAATGCAAGGGAGAATCGCAGGATTATCGTTTGAAAGTGTGGTGTTTACCAATTTGACACAAGATCACCTCGATTACCATCAAACGATGGAGGCTTATTGGGCTGCAAAACGCAGACTCTTGACAGATTACCCCACAAACTATCGTGTGATTAATTTGGATGATCCCTATGGATTGGCTTTCTGCGAAGCGTGCCGTTTGGGCAATACTGCGTTACCTAAAGACACGCCATTGCTGGGGTACACGTGCAATGCCACAATGGTGAATCGCCTACCCAAGATACTTGCTATTTGGGTAAGCGATATCACTCGTTCAGCGTATGGTATTACTTGTGTTTGCCATTCTCCTTGGGGAAAAGGAACCTTGAAAATCAGTGGGATTGGCGATTTTCAGTTAAGCAATGCCTTGGCTGCCGTTGGTGTACTGTGCAGTCAAGGTGCTGATTTTCACGCTGTGCTAAAGACTTTGCCTATGATTAAGCCAGTCCCAGGGCGTTTAAACAAGTTGGGTGGCACCGATCGCCTACCCACTGTGATGGTTGACTTTGCTCATACACCCGATGCATTGGCCAAAGCACTGCAGGCACTGCGCCCTTATTGTGCAGGAAAGTTGACCGTGGTGTTTGGCTGTGGCGGGGAACGAGATAAAACCAAGCGCCCATTAATGCTAAGAGAAGCCCTTCAATATGCGGACACTGTTTTTATTACCGCAGACAATCCCAGAAGTGAGCCACCTGAACAAATTGTTGCAGATATGTTGCAGGCTACACCCAATCAAGCGAGAATAACGATAGAACTCAATCGCCGTTTGGCCATTGAGCAAGCCATCGCCAATGCCGGTCCTAAAGACATGGTATTATTAGCAGGTAAGGGGCATGAGATGACTCAGGTGATCGGAACAGAGCACCAGCCCTTTAGCGATATTGCGGTGGCGCAAGAAGTATTGTCAAAAGCTTAGCAATCACAGGATTTTTTTATGTCTTTTACATTGGCGCAAGCAGCCGAATGGTTATCTTTACCTTATCCTATATCGGCAGAAGAAAACCTAATCATACAAGGGGTCAGCATCGATACGCGTACCCTGCAAAAAGGCGATTTATTTGTTGCCCTAAAAGGCAACACAGTGGACGGTCATGCCTGTATTTCAGAGGCTGTAGCCAAAGGTGCTGTTGCTGTGTTGGTGGAAAAAGCAGTAGACACGACTCTGCCTGTCTTACAAGTAGACAATACCCAATTGGCTTTGGGGAAATTGTCTGCAGCCTATCGAGCACAGTTTACTTTACCCGTGATTGGCTTAACGGGTAGCGTTGGTAAGACCACAGTTAAAGAGTTGTTGGTTCATCTACTGGGTCAAACACAGTCTGTCTTATATTCCATCGGGAATCAAAATAACGAGATTGGTGTACCCTTAACCTTATTACGTTTATCCAAGCAACATCAAGTCGCTGTGATAGAGATGGGGGCCCGTCAGGTGGGAGATATTGCTTATTTGGCTCAGTTGGCAAAACCAACGCTAGGGTTAATCACCAATATTGGTGTGGCGCATATCGAAATATTTGGCAGCGTTGAAAAAATTGCACAAGGCAAAACAGAATTGTTTGCTGCCCTACCAGACAATGGGACCTTGGTTGTCTCGATGGACGACATTTATCTGGCCCCCTTTGCAGCTCGTAGGGTACGGGAACAAACTTGTATACAGGTTCGCTTTGACAGCCCTGGTACAGCAGATTTTTCAGCAAAGAACGTGCGCTGTTTCCCCAATGCAACCACATTCAACTTGGTAACGCCACAGGGAGACTATCCCGTTCATCTCAATTTACCAGGAAGACACAATGTCGGAAATGCGTTACTGGCAGCCGCGGCCGCTTATGCGGTGGGTTTATCTGCTGAAATAATACAACAAGGGTTGAATCGTTTCGAGCCACCAACCAATGGGCGTTTAACGGTCAAAAAGGCCAAAGAGGGCGCCGTGGTGATTGATGATACCTACAATGCCAATCCCGTATCCGTGCAAGCGGCTTTAACCGTATTAGCTCAGTATCCAGGGAAACAGATTTTGGTGATGGGAGACATGTTAGAGTTAGGAGACACTGCCGTAGAACAGCATCAATTGATTGGCACACAGGCCCGATCTTTGGGTGTGCATGCCTTGCTGGGATTGGGCCCTTTAAGTGAACATGCGGTGGCAGCATTTGGTGAAAATGGACAACATTTCGAGACAGTTGATGCCTTATCAGAAAGATTACAGGGATTGTTAAAGCACTATCAAAAAGAAGCCGTCATACTGGTAAAAGGATCGCGTGGCATGAAAATGGAAAAGGTGGTAGCAGCTATATGTTAGTGTGGTTATTTAATTATTTAGGGGGTTATTATCGGGCTTTTAACGTCGTTCAATATATTACCCTTCGTACCGCTTTGGCCATTATTACGGCTTTACTGATCGCCTTGCTGGTTGGGCCTGCGATGATTCGATGGCTATCTCGTTACAAAGTGGGCCAAGTTGTGCGGACAGATGGTCCACAAGGGCATTTAAGTAAGGCGGGTACCCCCACAATGGGCGGTGCATTAATTCTAGTGTCTGTATTTGGTACGACATTGTTGTGGGGAAATTTAAATAATACCTATGTTTGGATAGTCATGGCGGTCACCTTAGGTTTTGGTTGTATTGGTTTTGTAGACGATTATCGAAAATTGGTTTTAAAAAATGCTAAAGGGATGCCTGGTCGTTGGAAATATTTTTGGCAATCGGTTTTAGGGCTTATTTTGGCAGTTTATTTATATATGCAGGCGACCGATCCGGTGCAAACAGCCCTGTTAATACCCTTTTTTAAACAATGGAGCATCCCTTTAGGGATGGGTTTTATTATACTTACCTACTTCGTTGTGGTGGGTTGTAGCAATGCCGTCAATTTAACCGATGGACTTGATGGCCTGGCTATTATGCCTACGGTTTTAATTGCCGGTGCATTGGGTATTTTTGCCTATGTAACAGGACATATTAAATTTGCGGAATATTTGGCAGTGCCTTACATTCCAGGTATTCAAGAGCTGACGGTGGTGTGTGGTTCTCTGGTGGGTGCTGGACTCGGATTTTTATGGTTTAACACGTATCCAGCCCAAGTATTTATGGGTGATGTAGGTTCCCTTGGGTTGGGCGCGGCGCTGGGTACGATTGCCGTGTTGGTTCGACAAGAATTGGTTTTATTTGTGATGGGAGGGGTCTTTGTTATTGAGACTGTATCTGTTATTTTACAAGTGTTGTCCTTTAAATTCACTGGACAACGCATTTTTAGAATGGCGCCGATTCATCATCACTTTGAACTGAAAGGATGGCCAGAACCACGGGTTATCGTGCGTTTTTGGATTATTACCGTTGTTTTAGTGTTGGTTGGCTTGTCTACGCTAAAATTACGTTAAGCAAAGGATAAATACATAGCATGGTAACTGTTGTCGTTGGGGCCGGTAAAACAGGATTATCCTGTATCCGATATTTTAGGCGTTATCATCCAAGCCTTGCTTTACGTGTATTAGATTCACGTGAACATTGTCCAGGCATTGCCGACATAAAAAAACAGTATCCAGATATCCCGGTAATGTGTGGTCCTTTTGAGCCAAGGCATTTTGCAGATGCGCAACGCGTTGTTTTAAGCCCTGGTGTGCAACATTGGGCTGAAAAAATAAAAACATGGGTCGCACCCACTGTGTTGGTAACGGGTGATTTAGATCTGTTTGCTGAAGCCATTGTAGGGCATGGGATTGCAACCATTGGGGTAACCGGTTCTAACGGTAAAAGCACGGTCACAACCTTAGTTGGTGAAATATTGCGTGCGCAAGGAGAAGACTGTTTAGTTGGCGGTAATTTAGGCACGCCTGCCTTAGATTTACTGCCAGCACCAGGTGGCCCGTGGCCTCGCATTATTGTGCTCGAATTGTCTAGTTTTCAATTGGCGATTACGCAACAGTTGCCGCTCACGGTTGCCACAATACTCAATTTAAGTCCCGATCATATTGATTATCACGGATCGGAAGCAGCGTATGCCGAAGCCAAAAGTCGCATTTTTCGAACAGCGGGTTATGCGGTTGTCAATAGAGATGCGCCCAATCTGACTCCGTATATTCCCCACGATATTCCCGAGATTCGATTTGGGCTGTCGAGCCCAGAAAAAGCAAGCGATTTTGGTTTAATAATGGATGCGACGGGCGATACTTGGTTATGTCAAGGAAAAAAACGATTACTTAACGCCAATATCCTCCCCTTATCGGGAACGCATAATGTGGCGAATGTGTTGGCAGCGCTTGCCTTGGTTGCACGATTATCCCCCACAGGCCAGATAGAAAATATGGCAGGGGCAGTACATGGCGTGATGGCTTTTAAAGGCTTACCACACCGTTGTCAATGGGTACGCACTATAAACGGTGTGCCGTGGATTAATGACTCAAAAGGCACCAATGTGGGTGCAACAGAGCAAGCCTTGTACGGTTTGGGAAAGAGTATTCCAGGCAAATGGATTTTGATTGCCGGAGGAGACGGAAAGGGGGCTGATTTTTCAACTTTATTACCGGTATTACGGCAGTATGTAAAGGCCGTGATTTTATTCGGTAAAGACAAAACAATCATGGAATCTGTTTTTAAAACCCTTGTACCTTGCTATCTCTGTGCTACCTTAGAAGAAGCCGTATCTTGTGCCCATCGTTTGAGTAAAACCGGAGAAGGTGTATTGCTATCTCCTGCCTGTGCGAGTTTAGATATGTTCATAAATTACGAAGCGCGTGGTCATTTGTTTGTTGAATATGTAGAGGCTTTGCCGGAAAAATAATGACTACAAAAAACGCATCAAGGAGGATGTGGCATGCAATACAATAAACTCGGATACGATGCATGGATTGCCAATTGTCTTGTTGTCTTGCTCAGTTTGGGTTTTATTATGGTCGTCTCTGCCTCTTTACCTATTGCAGAAAATCGGCGCCTGTCTTTTGGATACTTTGCTTGGCATCAGGGTCTACATTTGTTCTTGGGAATGCTCGTTGCGATTGTCGTGAGCTATATTCCGATGCGATTTTGGCATCGAACCAGTAATATATGGCTGATGCTGTCTTTGTTTGGTTTATTTGTTTTACTCATACCGGGTGTTAGTCGTGAAATTAATGGCAGTATTCGTTGGTTATTTATTGGTCCTATTTCTATCCAAATATCCGATTGTGCCAAAATAGCCCTGATTCTGTATATGGCCAGCTATTTGGTGCGTCGTCATCAAGAAGTGAAAACACGATTATCCGGTTTTTTAAAACCGTTATTGGTATTAACTGCCTTTACGGGATTATTGTTGTTGGAGCCAGACTTTGGTGCAGCCGTTGTCATGATCAGCACGGTCATGGGGTTATTATTTTTAGGGGGTGTTCCCTTTATTCGTTTTTTCGTCTTGTTTGCTCTTGTGTTGTGTGGGCTTATTGTTTTATCTCTGGCTTCTCCTTATCGCATCGAGCGTTTAACGTCCTTTTTAAATCCTTGGGCAGATCAGTTTAATTCAGGATATCAGCTTACCCAAGCCCTAATCGCTTTTGGGCGGGGCGGTTGGTTAGGCGTAGGTTTGGGCAGTAGTGTACAAAAATTATTGTATTTGCCTGAAGCACATACCGATTTTTTATTTGCTGTGTTGGCGGAAGAGTTGGGTTTGCTCGGGGGAGTGATCACGCTATTGATATTTAGCATATTGGTTGGACGTATTTTTTGGTTAGGTAAGCAAGCCATTGTAAGACAACAAATATATTCGGCCTATGTGGCCTACGGTATTGGTTTATGGCTCGGCTTGCAAACCTTAATCAGTGTGGGTGTGAATGTAGGATTATTTCCCACGAAAGGGCTCACACTCCCCTTTATGAGCTATGGGGGCAGTAGCATAGTGGTTTCTATGTTTGCCATCGGTTTATTATTGCGTATTGATTATGAAAAACGCTATTTGTAAACGGTTTCACCTACAGTAAGCCACAGGTATCGATAAATAATTTGGCTTCTTCATCGAGCTCATCACTGGATTGTTCAGCTGTGTTTTTCTCTATGTATGTGTTTGCTTTGTGTTGATTGTAAAGGGGTAGAATAGGTTTTTGTTGCGTTGCGTAATGGCGCATTACCACGGGTGAGGATTCTAGCACGCTGATAATCGCCCTTGCCATTTCTTTGTTTGTTTTAGGGACAGTACCTAAGTAATAAAGAGGCGGCTGTTTAGCATCGTGTTTATTGTATGCAGTGGTGGCTGTATCGTATGACTCCGTTTCGGAATCAGATTCGTCTAAAGCATCATAATCATATAAGCTATTGTCATTGATTTGACTTGCATACGATATAATTTCCTCAACATGTAGTTTGTGTTGGTTTTTTGTTAAAAAAGCGTTCAAGGCAGTAGAGCCTTGTAAATAAGCCCTGACAATTTTTTTATACATGTGCCAAGGACGACCATAATGCGCATCGATGTACGTCTCTTTAGCCGTGTTATTGAGATTGGCTTTCATTGTGTCCTTCCTTGGATATTGTGAGTAATTTTTTTGTTGCTTTACGACTTGGGTACACAGTTTTTAAAAAAATAGAACCATCTGATTCTACGATATAAGGCACGAGATAAACCTTGTCTAGGCATTGTACATGAAAAATTTTTTGTTTCGGGTAGAGCGTTTGATTGTGGTGATAAGTAATCTGTAACAACTTTCCATTTTCGATTTCTTCTATAATTTGATCGAATCCAATACCTCGCTCTCTTAGTAGTAATGCATTTTTTTCTGGATTATATCTAAAATGCATCTTTTATATACCGCGTGTGGCATCTCTATGGATTAAAATATTTATGTAAGTCTGGTATGGAATACCTAACTTAGAAGCTTTTAATCGAATGACTTCTAAATCTGTTTCATGCACACGTAATGTGATAGATTTTTTTCGTTTAGAATGAAATTCAGCAGCTTGTTGTACTGCATAGATTTCTTCCTTCATATTTTCTACAGGAGGCAGTTCTTCAAAATGATTTTCTATGTCTTGTTCAAATTCGTCTAAGAGTATTTTTTTTGGCATGCTTAGCATTCCTTTTTTAGAACATATATTCTTGTAAAGTATTACAAATGTACATACTTTGTCAATTATTTTTCCGATATTGCATGATTCCTTGTAGTAAAACAGTGAGTATACAAAAACCCATCAAAGGCCATAAACCAATCTTATTCCAAGGGGTTTGGCCTGAAAAACCCACAACCGATTGGGTGAGACTGGTTTGAATGAATTGAGGTGTTTTTTGAGTGATTTTGCCTTTTTCATTGATAAAAGCAGAAATGCCGCTGGTTGTGGCGCGCAACAAGGGTTTTCCATTTTCGAGACTGCGCATGCGTGCAATTTGTAAATGTTGATGTGGCCCGAAAGAGTCGCCAAACCATCCATCTTCACTGATGTTCAGCAATACATTTGCCGTAGCGCTAGCGCGACGCACCGTATCTGCAAAAGCGATTTCATAACAAATAAAGGGTGCTACTGCCCATTTTCCTAAGGTTAACGGTTTGCTTGCTGATGCGTTTGGAATAAAATCTGACATGGGTAAATCAAAAAAATGAATCAATCCGCGCAGTTGCTTTTCGAAAGGCACGTATTCACCAAAAGGAACCAAGTGGGTTTTGTGGTACAGTTGCTTGTCTGTGCCTACTGCAATCAGGCTGTTGTAATAATGTTGATCGGGCGTTTCGATGGGAATACCCATTACCCAGGTTTGTTTTCGTGCTTGGGCCTGCTTTGTAAAGAAGTCTATAACGGGCTGTGCTTCTGGTAGGGGTATGTTTACCGCATTTTCAGGCCATATCACAATGTTAGATTGGGTGAGTGGGCGTGTCATCTGAAAGTAGAGGGCATAACTTTGTAAGGTGGCATGCATGCCCACCTTGGGTTCAGGAAATTTTTCATCGGGTCGTAAATTCCCTTGTACCAAAGACACCGTATAGTCCAGAGCATCATTGGCTTGGGTCCAAGGCTGTTGTTGTAAAACAGACCCTATGCTGTAGATAGCGCAGAAAAGGCTGCCAATGGTTAGCCAGCCCATCAACCGGCGTTGTTTTGGCAATCGTAGGCCGTAAATCAACAGTCCACCCAAAAAACAGGTGATCCAAGAAACCAAATAAACGCTACCCAAGGGGGCGTACCCCCCTAAGGGAGTATCGGTTTGGCTGTATCCCAACAACAGCCACGGGAAGCCCGTTCCAAGACTGCTACGGAGCCATTCTAACAAGACCCAGGCAGAAGGAAAGAAAAGATAGGTAAAGGGGCTTTTGCGTGAAAATCGGTGGCATTTTTGAAATAAAAAGCCCAAAATAAGGAAACCAAGGCTTAAAAACAAAATAAAACACAGGGTAATGAATCCAGCCAGGAGAATTGGGGCTTGTCCAAAGGTATGAATACTGACAAAAATCCAGGAAACGCCTACGCCAAAGGTGCCAATCCCATAATAAAATCCTAGTTTCAAGGTAGAAGACTTGCTATTAGTTTCTTGTAGACCCCATAATAAGAAGGCAGGGGATAACAACGCAAGCGGTGCCCACTGAAAAGGTGCGAAGGCCAATGGTAACAGACTACCGGCCAGAAGAGCGATACATTGAATTTTTTGGGTAATATTGAGTTGCATGAAAATTGCTATCCTATCGAGACAACAGAAATTATACTCTACCATGCGTTTGGTCGAAGCCGCTACGCAACGAGGGCATGATGTTCAAGTCATAGATACTTTACGTTGCTATATGAACATTGCGGCGCACAAGCCATCGATTCACTATAAGGGCCACCCCTTAGAAAAATTTGATGCGGTAATCCCACGTATTGGTGCCTCCATCACCTTTTATGGTACAGCCGTATTGCGACAATGCGAAATGATGGGTATGTTCCCTTTAAATGAATCCGTGGCCATCTCGCGCTCCAGAGATAAATTGCGCTCGTTACAACTGTTGGCCAGAAAAGGGATTGGTTTACCGATTACGGGGTTTGCGCATACACCCGATGATAGCCAAGATTTAATTCGTTTGGTTGGCGGTAGCCCTTTGGTTATCAAGCTGTTAGAGGGCACGCAGGGTATGGGGGTTGTGTTGGCCGAAACCCGCAAAGCAGCAGAAAGCGTGATAGACGCGTTTGCTGGTCTAAAAGTGAATATTTTGGTGCAAGAGTTTATCAAAGAAGCTGAGTGTAGCGACATTCGTTGCTTTGTCGTGGGCGGAAAAGTGATTGCCAGTATGAAACGTCAAGCGCCACCAGGAGAATTTCGTTCCAACTTACACCGCGGTGGTGTGGGGGCTACCATCAAAATCACGCCAGAGGAACGCTCGATTGCGGTGCGGGCAGCACAGGTGATGGGCCTAAACGTGGCTGGAGTAGATATTCTACGTTCTAATCATGGGCCAGTTGTGCTAGAGGTCAATTCTTCCCCTGGTTTAAAGGGGATTGAGCATACGACACATGTAGATGTCGCCGATAAAATTATCGACTTTATCGAAAAAAATGCAAAACCTAATCATACCCGTACCAAAGGACGGGGCTAAGTCATTGTATTTTTGCAAAATCGGGTTGTATATTTTTTCAAAATCAGTAGAATACAGGAATACTTGGTTTTAATCTTTGGTTGATTAACTAAATTAATATTTTATCGCCAAGAAACAAAATCATTCGGCTATGTAGCTCAGCCGGTTAGAGCGCGGCACTCATAATGCTGAGGTCGGTGGTTCGAGTCCACCCATAGCCACCACGTACTTTTCCCGAGATATTATAAAAAAACAGGCTTGTGTCGATTTATATGGAAAATGCCCTTGCTGTACAGGCTTCCTTGCCACTGAGTACGCTTAAAACCCTTTATATCAAAACATTTGGTTGCCAAATGAATGAATACGATTCCAATCGTATGGTGGATTTGCTTAAAAAAACGCATGGACTCACCTTGGTTGATAATCCTGAGCTTGCAGACGTGCTAATACTCAATACCTGTTCTATTCGAGAAAAAGCCGAAGAAAAAGTTTTTTCAGAATTGGGGCGTTTGTATGGGTTTAAAAAGAAACGTCCTCATGTGGTTATTGGTGTTGGGGGATGTGTTGGTAGTCAGGAAGGCGAAGTCATTCAAAAGCGCGCACCCTATGTTGATGTCGTCTTTGGTCCCCAAACCTTGCATCGTCTGCCTAATTTAATTAATCAGGCAACCCGTACGCGCAGTCGTGTGGTAGATATCAGCTTTCCGGCAATAGAAAAATTTGATCAATTGCCTGCCCCAACAGCCACTGGCTCAGCAGCCTATGTTTCTATTATGGAAGGGTGTAGCAAGTACTGTACTTATTGTGTTGTGCCTTATACACGTGGTGAAGAGGTGAGCAGGCCCTTTGACGATGTGTTGCACGAAGTGTATACCTTGGCTCAGCAAGGTGTGCGAGACGTGATGTTACTGGGTCAGAATGTAAACGCCTATCGAGGTGTGAAACATGAGGGCGGTGTGGCTGATTTAGCCCTGTTAATTCGTTACATTGCAGAGATAGCAGGGATTGCGCATATCCGTTTTATGACTTCTCATCCGGTTGAATTTTCTGACAATTTAATTGAAGCGTATCGCACGGTACCTAAGTTGGTCGATCATCTGCATTTACCGGTACAAAGTGGATCGGACAGAATTTTACGGCTAATGAAGCGCGGTCATACCGTGGCAGACTATGTTCGAAAAATAGAGCAGTTGCGTGCAGTGCGTCCGAATATTACCATTTCTTCTGATTTTATCGTAGGATTTCCAGGGGAAACAGAAGCCGATTTTGAGGCAACCCTGGATTTGGTTGAAAAACTTCAATTTGACCAATCCTTCAGTTTTATTTACAGCCCACGTCCTGGCACGCCTGCAGCACAGGTAACGGATGATGTCCCAGTTTCAGTGAAAAAAGAACGCCTACAGCGTTTGCAAGACAAATTAAATGCCCAAGCCTTGTCGTGGAGCGAAAAAATGCTGGGTTCCATCCAATCAGTGATTATCCAGGGGAAGGCGAGAAAGGACGAACACTACTGGATGGGCCGTACAGTCAGTAGTCGTGTGATTAACTTTCCCATGCGTGATAACACGGCGGTGGGTGACTGTGTCACTGTCCGTGTGACTGCGGTGACGGGTAAGACCTTGCGCGGAGAGATTGTTTAAGATTATCCTTATAGGATATGACTGTTTTTGATTAGGGAAGTTTGAGCCATTAACAAACAATCTGTCTCCGATAAACAAAAATGGGTGTCTATCGAGTTGACACTGCATCCTTTTAACAATCATCGCTTGGCCAATCTCTGTGGTAAATTCGATGAGCACCTTCATCACATTGAAAAACGACTCGGCATAGAACTGTTAAGTCGTGGAAACGCTTTTTTTATCAAAGGTTCTAAAGAGGCCGTTGAGCAAGCCAAAAAAGTATTAACTGTTTTGTATGAAGAGACAGATGCGGGGTTGGTGTTAACGCCTGATAAGGTTCATTTGGCCTTACAGCAACATGAAAAACATCTGCCTGAGCGACAACATACACAAGATAGATTTCAAAAAAATATGGCATGGGTTGGCAAGGAAGACGTTTCTGTCATTAAAACCAGAAATTTGGATGTGAAACCCAGAACGCCAACACAGCATCAGTATATCAATCGTATATTAAGACACGATTTGAGTTTTGGGATTGGCCCTGCGGGAACGGGTAAGACCTATTTGGCCGTGGCTTGTGCCGTGATGGCCTTAGAGCAAGATTTTGTTCGGCGTATTTTGTTGGTGCGTCCTGCTGTTGAAGCGGGTGAAAGACTGGGTTTTTTACCAGGTGATCTAACGCAAAAAATCGATCCATACTTAAGACCCCTGTATGACGCCTTGTACGAAATGTTGGGTTTCGAGCGTGTGGCTAAGTTATTAGAGCGTCAAGCCATAGAAATTGCCCCGTTGGCCTATATGCGGGGTCGTACCCTAAATGATGCCTTTATTATCTTGGACGAAAGTCAAAATACCACACCAGAGCAAATGAAAATGTTTTTAACACGCCTGGGCTTTAGTTCGACCGCAGTGATTACCGGAGATGTGACACAGGTCGATTTGCCTCGGGGTAAGCAGTCTGGCCTTAAGCATGCACTGCGTGTGTTAGATGGCATTCCAGACATTAGCTTTACACATTTTCATTCAAAAGACGTGGTTAGACATCCACTCGTACAAAAAATAGTGGATGCTTATGAAGCCAAAGAAAACCCCAATCCTTCAGAAGCCGAAGATCTAACATGACCATACCCTATTAAATTATTACCACTATGTCGATTGACCTAAGTATTACAATCTCTCCTACCGTGCTAAAGACGGAGGTACCCACAAAAACCGAATGCCTTGCTTGGTTTAAAGCAGCTCTGCCTGCCCATATCACGCAAGCTGAAGTCACGCTGAAAATTGTCGATATAGAAGAAGGGGCATTGCTTAACCAACAGTATAGGAACAAGTCTGGACCAACGAATGTCTTGTCTTTCCCTTACCATATGCCTGGACAAACAAAAGACCTATTACTGGGCGATTTGGTGATTTGTGCGGCCTTGGTTGTAAATGAAGCGCTTGCCCAGCATAAGGCGATTAAAGCCCATTGGGCCCATTTAGTGGTACATGGCGCCTTGCATTTACTTGGGTATGACCATATTAAGAAAGAAGAAGCAGAAATAATGGAAGGGTTAGAAATTAATATATTAGAAAAACTGGGGTTTCCTTCGCCCTATGGAGACATGGCGTAAACAATGATGAGTGATGATAAGCCGTCCTTGGACAAACAAACGATCTACCGTCGTCTGATGCACTATTTTAAACATGGGTTGCATGCTTTTTCAAAAATGCCCAAAAATAGGCAAGAAGTTTTTCATCTCTTGCAACATACGGCAGAAAAAAACATTATCGATCAACAATCTTTGGCCATGATAGAAGGTGTTCTGCAAATCGCAGAAGTTCGTGTAAGAGAAATTATGATGCCACGCTCTCAAATGATTGTGGTTGAAAAAGACATGTCTTTACCAGAAATATTATCGGTAGTTCTAAAGACGGTGCATTCACGTTTTCCAGTGATAGGAGACAGTAAAGACGAGGTATTGGGTATCTTGCTGGCTAAAGATTTACTGCCCTATGGTTTTCCCGATGTACAGCCTACAGAAGTGTTTAATCTTCAAACCATTTTGCGTCCGGTTTCTTTTATCCCAGAAAGTAAGCGTTTAGATGTATTATTACAAGAATTTCGTACCAGCCGAAATCACATGGCTGTTGTTGTCGATGAGTATGGCGGGATCACCGGTCTTGTCACAATTGAAGATGTGCTTGAGCAAATTGTGGGTAATATCGAGGATGAATACGATACAGAAGACGATAAATTAATTCGCAAGTACGGGGACCGCGCATTTATGGTACGTGCCCTAACGCCTGTGGAGGTCTTCAATGAACATTTTAACACACAATTAGACGACAGCGCGGTTGATACTATCGGTGGGATAGTGATGCGCGCTTTTGGTCACTTACCTAAAAAGGGTGAGGTTATTACTTTAGCCGATCATAAGTTTAAAATTTTACGTGCCGACAGACGACGTATCTATCTACTACAAGTGACTCCAGTGAGAGGAGAAGAGCAAACCTAAGGAATGTCGGGATTATCTTTATGAGATTTCAAATCGTCTTCAAGCAATGCATCCTGTTCAAATCGTTTATCAATGGATTTTTTTTCAATATTATTCTGTTTTTCTTGATATTGTTTGTAGTACGTTGTAATCAAGCGTTCCTTTGTTTTGATGATCTCCAATGTGTTTAATTCGCCAGGGGGCTTTTTTTTGGATTTGAGTTTATCTAATTCTTGTTGAAAATTTTTATTAAAATCATCGATGTCTTTGGAGAGCCGCTCACGTAATCGAGATGTTGCAAATTGTTTAATCGTTGTTTTGTCATGTATATCTAAGGCTCTATCGTTCTGTTCATCTAACCATTCTTTTATGATATGTGGTTCATCTTTTAGCTGTTTTTCAACGACTAATATTTCTGGTAAAACAGCCTCTTCTAGCTGTTTTTCAACGACTAATGTTTCTGGTAAAACAGCCTCTTCTAGCTGTTTTTCAACGACTAATATTTCTGCTAAAACAGCCTCTTCAAACGTCTTGTATCCATGTTTGTGCAGAATCGCATCGATTATTTCTTCCGTTTCTCTAAATCCTTTGGGAACCATATCAAAAGCCATGTCAGATAGCCATTTTTCAAATCGGTTGAGTGATTTTCGACTTTTATGTAGGTCTTTAGCTACCGCAGAAATGGGTGCATAGGGAATATGAGTACCCTCAGTAATGGCGTGATTAACACTGGTATCAAATTTTTCTCCGATTTCGTCTACTGCTTGCTGTATAGCCGGAAATAAGGTGCAGGCTAAGCGTTTAAAAAATAAATTGAGTCCAGTGATGGCATTCCCTTTTTCACGCTCTTTTTTTATCCAAATGTCAAAGCAAGGTATTCTTTCTTCACGATTCGTTTTAATGGCATTATTAAAGACATTGACTATATCTGTTTTAAAATTAATGGTTATATAGGGTAAAAACAGGGTTGCGCCAACACCCATTAAGGTGGGTATCACCAATGCAGGTAAGCCAGGGATGGCAAACGACAGTAAGCCCAATATTAAGGCGGCAGCAAATGCTAAGTTACCAAAAGTTCTTAAGAATACCCATTTTCGATCTTTGAGTGGATCGGTTGATTTAGGCTCTGGTCCAATCAGTTCTTTTTGTTCCTCTATAAAATTGTTTTGTTGCTCGATGGGATGCCTTGAATTCACATTATTAATGGCTTGCTCGAGTAATGCTTGTTTTTTGACGGATTCATTTTCCGCAGTAATGGTTGTATCGGCAACAAATAACCGTCTAAACTCATTTGCCACAGCGCGTTGGTATCCACGAAATCTACGGTGCATGTTATCGAGTGCTTTATTTGCTTTATCGATTTCTTCTTTTGTTGAAGAAGGATATTTTTTTTTGAATTCTTGGATATCGTCTTCTAATATTTTAGAAAATTTTTCCGTGGCTTGTGCTTTAGAGATGTTGTTAATGGTCATACATTCTAGTACACCTTCTTCAAAATTAGCATACCGCCTATTTGCTAGCATCGCTGAAACCATTTTCTCTTTTTCTTGAAATTCAGCCAATTTTTTTGAAATGGGAAAAGTTCTTGACCACCCTTCCTTTATTTTGTTAAACAAGTTGTTTAGTTTTAAGGTTGAGCTGATTTCACGCAAATCTAAAAATTCATCGCTTATTTCCGACAAGGCTGTTTTTAGATTTGAAACAAAGTCAGAGAATGCGCGTGCGGTTGCAGGTAAAATAATCAGTTGTAGACGGGCATTTAAGTAACTGGGGCTAAATATAGATTGAAAAATATCATTTTCGACACACCACATATCAAATACCGGTTCTTTTTCTTTGGTGTAATGTGTTGCTATTTTTTTGATAGAACGATAGGTATCTAATTTAAAATTAATCACAGCATATGTCGCAACCATAATGGCGCCAGATAACATCATGCCAGCGATAATCGTGGCAGGTAAAATGGGAAAAGCAATGGATGCGGCCAAGGTGCCCACAATCCCGATTAACAAAGTAATACTACCAACGGTTCTTAGAGGCACCAAGCTACGTTCATTCCCTTTTTTCTCAATCAGTTCTGCTATTTCGGTCGGGGTGAGCGGATTTCTTTTAGGAGCAATGGCTTGTAGCTTGGAAATAAGGGTTTTAATGGCTTTTTCTCTTATTTTTTCATCCTCTGTCGTTTGAGACAGGTGCACAACATGTTCTGATATTTCTTTGTCTTCTACTTCATGCGGTTTATCTTGTCCCTTTTGTTTTGCTTGCATCTTTTGCATCTTTTGCAGTACCAGTTTCATTTTTTCATGGTGTGCAATTTCAGCGTCTAGCGCTTCGGAAAAAGAATGGAAGCCGAGTTTTTCGATTCGTTTTTGATAATCCAGCATGGCATCAGACAAGTGACTGTCTGGATCGTAACCGGCTAAATTGCCGAGTAAATGACTTAAACGATACAGTTTAATTCTTGTATCAGAAAGTTGTGTAACATAGCTCATGCTGAGAGAAAGCTCTTTTAAGGCGAATTGTGTTTGTATTAAAAAAATAGAAATGGCTTTAGAGGCCGCTGGTATATAAAAATGTCGTAGGCGGGCCCATTTTTCCTGAAACCAGTTTAACGGAGGTGTTTGGCTTTTAAGCCAAATTTCATATTGAAGTCTTTGTTCGGCTCGTGTGATTTCGCTCCATACAAACAGGTCTCGGGTAATACCGTAGAAAAAATTACTGCCAACATAAGTCCCAAGCATGCCGACACCGGTGGTCATGACAATAAGTGCAATACCCGCTATCTGCAGTCCCGGTATAAAAAAGCTGATGACACCCAATAGTGTGCCTGCGAGCAAAGACAGATTGCCCAATATGCGCAGTGGCGTTAAGACTCTGTCATTACCGAGAGCAGTTTTTTTGATAACGGGCATATGCAGATATTCCAATTTGTCGTAAATAGCTAAAGTATTTGACTTACTTAACGCAAAATTGGTTCCTAACAGACCGATCATTTATTCGATGTAGGTCTAAATGAATAAAAAAAAGAATCTGTTTCTTGGCTATCCTAGAAGACGATTTATGTGCGATAATTTCGCTTACTTTTTAATCCGCATGAGCGCAATAATCTAGGGTGGTACAGTGATGGCAAATATCGACCGTATGGGCATGAAACAACAAACAGTTCCCGATCATAAAAAAAAGGCATTGAGTGCAGCTTTTGCCCAAATTCAAAAGCAGTATGGTAACGATGCCATTATGTTGATGGGGTCTAAGGGGCCGATTGTGCCAATCGAAGCCATTTCAACCGGGATTTTAGGATTGGACTTGGCTTTAGGGATTGGTGGTTTGCCTAAGGGACGCATTGTTGAAATTTTTGGCCCAGAATCTTCTGGTAAGACAACCTTAACCTTGCAAGTTATTGCAGCTTGTCAGCGCGCCGGTGGAACAGCTGCCTTTGTGGATGCAGAGCATGCCCTAGATCCGATTTATGCGGAAAAATTAGGTGTTAAGGTAGAAGAATTACTTATTTCTCAACCAGATACGGGTGAGCAAGCCTTAGAAATTACGGATATGTTGGTGCGTTCGGGTGCCGTTGATGTTGTGATTATCGATTCAGTTGCAGCACTGACGCCGAAAGCAGAGATTGAAGGAGAAATGGGCGATCAACACATGGGGTTACAAGCCCGTTTAATGTCTCAAGCTCTAAGAAAGCTGACTGCCAATATCAAGCGTTCAAATACTTTGGTCATTTTTATTAACCAGATCCGCATGAAAATTGGCGTGATGTTTGGTACACCAGAGACAACGACTGGGGGTAACGCGCTAAAATTCTATGCATCTGTGCGTCTGGATATACGCCGTACCGGCTCTATTAAGAAAGGGGATGAAATTTTAGGGAATGAAACCCGTGTAAAAGTTGTCAAAAACAAAGTTGCCCCTCCTTTTAAACAAGCTGAATTTGAAATTTTCTATGGCAAAGGCAGCTGTAAATTCGGTGAGTTAATCGAATTTGGGGTAAAGCTGGGCTTGGTTGAAAAGGCTGGCACCTGGTATAGTTACCAGGGAAATAAGATTGGGCAAGGCAAAGACAATGTACGTCAATACCTGGAGCAACACCCAGAGATTGCCAGCATCCTAGAAAAAACAATCCGCGATCAAGTGTTGTCTCCAACAGCATTGGCCACGAATGTTAAAGAAGCCGTCATAGAAGAGGGTGAGCTCGAGGACAGCGAGTTGCTAGAAACAGCAGAAGTCTAAACAACAGAAAAGACGTATCGGGTATCACAAAACAGAGGCCAATATGAAAACAGCAGAGATTCGCAAAGCCTTTTTAGATTATTTTGCACAAAAAAAACATACGATTGTACAAAGTAGTGCGCTGGTACCCGAAAATGATGCCTCTTTGCTGTTTACGAATGCAGGTATGGTGCAGTTCAAAGAAACCTTTCTTGGGATAGAACACAGGCCCTATCAATGTGCAGCATCTAGTCAGCGTTGTGTACGTGCTGGCGGTAAGCACAACGATTTAGAGAATGTAGGGTATACAGCTCGACACCATACTTTTTTTGAAATGTTGGGTAATTTTAGTTTCGGGGCTTATTTTAAGTCTCAAGCAATTCATTATGCCTGGGATTTTTTAACCCAGGTATTAAAGTTGCCCCCAGAAAAACTATGGATTACGGTGTACCAGGATGATCAAGAATCTGCGGATATTTGGCTAACAGAAATTGGCATCTCTTCTGAACGTCTCTCTCGCTGTGGTGAAAAAGACAACTTTTGGGCCATGGGGGATACAGGTCCTTGTGGCCCCTGTACAGAAATTTTTTACGATCATGGACCCAGTATTCCAGGCGGTCCTCCTGGTTCAAAAGAAGAAGATGGCGATCGATATGTCGAAATTTGGAATATTGTTTTTATGCAGTATAATCGAGATGCTGCAGGCAATTTACTCCCCTTGCCAACCCCTTCGGTAGACACGGGAATGGGTTTAGAGCGCATTGCTGCTGTGATGCAAGGTGTACACAGCAACTATGATATTGATTTATTTCAAGCCTTAATTCGTTCAGCAGCCGATATCATTGGTGTTAAAAACACGTCTCTTCAAGCGCTAAAAGTATTGGCTGATCATATTCGTGCTTGTAGTTTTTTAATTGCAGATGCTGTGTTACCAAGTAATGAAGGGCGTGGATATGTGTTACGTCGTATTATGCGCCGAGCCATTCGTTACGGTTATCAATTGGGTCAAAGAGAACCTTTTTTCTATAAGCTTGTGGATACCTTGGTGAAAGAGATGGGAGAAGCGCACCCTCTCTTGGTTCAACATCAAGCGCGAATCAAGACCGTGATAGAACAAGAAGAAAAACAATTTGCTAGAACCTTGGAGCAAGGCGTACGCTTGTTAGAACAGGCAGTACAAGAGACGGTGGGCACACAGTTAGCAGGGGATCTGGCCTTTAAATTGTATGACACCTACGGTTTTCCCATAGACTTAACAGCGGATATGTTACGACAAAAAAACATGACCGTTGATTTATCTGGATTTGAGTCTTGTATGGCTGAACAACGCAATCGGGCGAGGGCGGCAAACCAATTTCAATTTGAAGCAGTCAAAGAGCTGTCTATTAAAGTACCACCCACTCAGTTTGTCGGCTATGAAATGCTTGAGAACTCAGCAGAGGTATTGGCTTTGTTGGATGAACAACAACAATCCGTCAGCCAAATTATCCCAGGTGTGATGTCAGTGGTTATTTTAGATAAAACCCCTTTTTATCCAGAATCCGGTGGTCAAGTGGCTGATAAGGGCGTATTGCAATGGACTCAAGGCAGTGGCACTGTTGCGTTTGACGTGCTAGATGTGCGTCGTGTCGGTGATACTGTCCTGCACATGGGGCATTTAAAAAACGGGGAATTATCTGTTACCCAAACTGTGCTGGCCCGTGTTGAACAAACGCATCGTCGCCCAACAGCACGCAATCATTCCGCAACCCATTTATTGCACGCAGCATTGAGAACAGTATTGGGTGAAGCCGTGGTCCAAAAAGGATCGCTGGTGGAACCATTGCGCTTACGGTTTGATTTTGCCTATCCCCAGCCGGTATCAGTTGAACAACTTTTAATGTTGGAACAGTTGGTTAATCACCATATTCAGGAAAACACCGCGGTGCATACCAGTGTGATGCCAATCGACCAGGCCAAAAGCAAAGGGGCGCTGGCTTTGTTTGGTGAAAAATATGGCGATACGGTGCGTGTTTTACAAATGGGCGATCAGAATTTTTCAGTAGAGCTGTGTGGTGGAACCCATGTATTGCGTACAGGGGACATTGGTTTTTTCAAAATTGTCTCAGAATCTGGCATAGCAGCTGGTGTGCGTCGCATAGAAGCCATCACTGGTGAATCAGCGGTATTATATCAACAAGACATAGATCGCTCTTTAACTCGGATTGGGATGCAATTTAAGGTTGCCAAGCAAGAGGCAGAAGAAAAAGTGGCTCAAACGCTACAGAAAGTAAAAATGCTAGAAAAACACATTGAGCGATTAGAGCAACGACAAGTGCAGGCAATGGTGCAACAATTGGCTGACAAGGGTGTGGGCCCTATTCTGACAACCGTAGATCTAGATCCAAAATATCTTCGGGATGTCGCCACAAAATTACGGGACAGAGTGAAACCCGCTGTTGTAGTATTGGGTGCTGTTCAGGCTGAAAAAGTATTTTTAGCCGTTGCCATTGGTGCCGAGCAGCAGGGATTGGATGCGCGTCAAATGATAAATAAGGTTGTGACGTTCTTAGAAGGCAAGGGAGGAGGCCGACCGGATTTTGCACAAATTGGTGGTCAAAACCCAAAAGGATTAGAACAGGCATTCCAGACACTGAGACAATACATCAGTGACAATACTTCGGTATAAAAAATAAACACTTGTAGTACCAAGTAAAAGCAATAAGTTGGCACGAATCTTTAATGAAAAAAGTATGGTTAGGCATTTTTTCTCGTGCGTTTACACGGGTTGTATAAAATGGGTGGGTATGTGAGAATGAGGCATTTTATGGCAGGGAACACCGGACGTACGCTATGGCGTTGATGGTTCAGAAATATGGTGGCACGTCGGTCGCAACGGTTGGGTTGATTCGGCATGTCGCAAAAAAGATAAAAGAAACCCGATTGGCAGGGCATGATGTGGTTGTCATTGTTTCTGCAATGGGGGGAGAAACCGATCGATTAGAGAATTTGGCAAAAAGTATTTCAAATGAACCTAATCCGAGAGAGCTTGATGTGTTATTGGCAACTGGTGAACAGGTATCGGTTGCTTTGCTGAGCATGGCCTTGATGGAGGAGGGAGTGGAAGCCATTTCAATGCTGGGCCATCAAATTCCGATTGTTACTGATGGTGTTTTTAACCACGCACGTATTGTTGAAATTGCCGATACGACGATTCATCAGGCATTGGGTGCTGGAAAAGTGGTCATTATTGCCGGTTTTCAAGGCGTAGATAGGGATGGACAGCTCACTACTTTAGGGCGCGGAGGGTCTGATACCACAGCAGTGGCAATAGCGGCCGCGTTGGGGGCAGATGAGTGCCAGATCTATACCGATGTAGAAGGCGTTTATACGACCGATCCGAAAGTGGTTACAGAGGCGCGACGTATTCCTTCTGTCACGTTTGAAGAGATGCTGGAGCTGTCGAGTTTGGGGGCTAAGGTATTACAAAGCCGAGCGGTAGAATTTGCGGGAAAATATCAGGTACCTGTGCGCGTTTTGTCGACATTTGCGCCGGGTCAGGGAACCTTAATCACGCATCAATCGGGTTGTTCGGACATGAGTCGTTCAGTGATTTCTGGTATTGCATTTTGTCGCCGACAGTCAAAACTGGGCATAAAAGGCATTCCGGATAAGCCGGGGGTGGCTGCAAAAATATTAGGCCCTCTGGGGCTTGCGAATATTGAAGTCGATATGATGGTACAGAATATCGCACGAGAAGGACGTCTAGACTTTATTTTTACGGTTTCCCGTAGAAATTATAAAAAAGGATTAGAAATTATTCAGTCGATTGCCGAATTTGTTCAAGCAGAAGAGGTAACCGGTGAAGAACAGGTGGCCAAGTTATCACTGATTGGGGTGGGCATGAATTCTCATCCGGGTGTTGCGAGTCAGATGTTTGAAGTCTTAGGTGCTGGAGACATCAATATTCATTTGATTGCGACCTCAGAAATAAAAATTTCAGTTGTGGTAGACGAAAGTTGCTTGGATTTAGGGGTTCGCACCTTGCATGAAGCGTTTTCATTGCATGCAGACCCACAAGAGGTTGAGTTAAACGAACATTCAACCATCAATAACATAAAAACAATGTAAACGTAAAGAAATAAAATAAAGGGAAGGAGATTGGCGTATGTTAATTTTAACCAGACGAGTTGGTGAGACAGTCATCATTGGTGATGAAGTCATGGTCACCGTATTAGGAGTAAAGGGGAACCAGGTCCGTATTGGCGTGAATGCGCCTAAAGACGTCTCTGTACATCGTGAAGAAATTTATCAACGTATTCAACGTGAAAAGGTCAGTGGCTTAGAAAAAGCGCTACATGAAGCGAAAGCGGCGCATCATCAGCACGATGAAGACGAAGACGCTTAATTTTCATCCATTTTTTATAATACAGGGCTAGATTTTTGCGCGTCATTTTGGTAGACTCTAGCCCAGTCCTTGGCTTAAATATATCGCATATTAGAGCAAAAGGGCGGAGGAGAGATGGCCGAGCGGCTGAAGGCGCTCCCCTGCTAAGGGAGTATGGGGCCAAAAGCTCCATCGAGGGTTCGAATCCCTCTCTCTCCGCCATATCGTTATCCAATTAGAATAATAAAGAATATTTATATCCCAATTTTTCATCCAGATATTTTTGCTATGATAGACCGAACATCAATGTTCGGCAAGGAACTGCTGATTGAACAATAAAACCAAGCAACAGAAAAAAAAAGAAATATTCGAACGCACAGATCCGGTTTTAGATCGTCCATTTTTGGCAAATGATTTTGCTTGGTTGTCGCAAAATCGGTATGGGCGATGGCGCCCTAATGCACCCGAAGTAGGACATGCAGTCATTCATCAGGCAGCAGATGGCACCGAAATTGCGGAACAATACACAATATCTCATCAGAATGACTTAACCGAAAATAGCATCAATGAACAAAAGAGCGATATTGTGCCTTGTGTTAAACATCTTATGCGCATTGAAGCGATTCAGTCTCCCATGAACCAGGAAGGGGATACGGTCTTGTGTTACCGCGCGGTCACGGAAGAAGGTGTGCCCATGATTGGAAGTCGCGCAAACAAAATTGAAATCAGTGATATGGCAACAGGTACCGTAGAGAAGGCCAGAGTGGTCTATTTTTCTCCAGAAAGAGCCGATCATTTTTATGGTTCTGGAAAAAAAATGCCCATATTTAAAGAAAATTTGTCTTTAAAGCAGTTAACACTAAAAGAAGCTTTGGAAAATGCCGTTAAAATAAAAGGGTTGAAAAACATAAGCATTAGCCCCGAAGATGTTGCGCTGAGAGTGAATATGGACAGACAGCGTGGCCAAAAAAAGACAATGGGTAATCGTTCAGCATCAGACGAATACAGACGGGTGTTACAATCAGAAAAAGCAAACTTGCTTTCACCTGAATTGTTGAATAAATTAACCGAGGCAATCGAGGCGGATTTATCTATTCTTACTGAGTCTCAAAAAAAACCAGAGTGGGCACATGTGTACGCCTTTGCATTGATGCTGGTATCTGAGAATCCCCAGGTTCCTGACAATTTGGTGGCTGCACCCCGTTGGTTTAATACGGCCATGTTGGTATTAGAGTCTACGGCCATTTGGTTTTCCCTTAATCGCCCCAATGCATTAATCCATATGCAGGCAATCTTTGAGACCTTGCTAGATACCGATATTTTGAATAAGGGAGCCTATCAAATCAGTATAGAGGAGCAATCTCGTTGTATACGATTATTTGAATCTTACGATTTGTCCCTTGAACATGCGATGTTTAGAAGCCCATCAGATTTAGCTCAGTTGAGTGCCATCAGTTACGCCTTATTAAGCAATGCCTTGCCTAAGAGTCGCTATGCGGTTGAGGGTCAAACAATTCAGGCAGACTTACCGGTTATTAATGCGATGACGATGGTTCCTTTGGGGATAAATACGATAAAAACGCAAACAACAGCTCCCAAGTTGGTGGCTCAATCGAGTATTGAAAAACAATCTGAAAAGCCCAAAATGCTTTTATTTTCTTATATGCCTGGTTTTTCATCTTTTTCTACGCTGTTGTCAGTACCAAGGCGGTTATTAACGGCCATCATAAGAAAATAAGGTTAATATTAGTTAAGTAACTTATTTGTTTTATCGAGTCTATGGATTAAAAAAGCCTGTATTTAAATAATTTACCCAAAAGCCGCTTGTTTTTTGAAAACCCAGCAGATATAATGCGGCCTTAAGCTTGATAACAAAGCTTATCTTAAGTCGATATATGCGCCCGTAGCTCAGTTGGATTAGAGTACCTGGCTACGAACCAGGCGGTCGGAGGTTCGAATCCTTCCGGGCGCGCCATCTACAAGGTCAAACTTTTAGATAATCAGCATAAAAACAATGTAGATTGTACATGAACCTATTATTTTTATTCGCCATTCTCTGATGATTTTGAAGAAGAATTCGAAGAATTTTGTGAGAAACAACCACAAGAAGTAGTAGAATGGGTTAAGCTGTTTAAAAAGGCACAAGAGAAGCTGGAGAGTATCCGTAAAAGTGTTTCTGATTTGCATGAAGACATAACCCGTGATCTTAACCCTGGTTCGGAGTTGAACTATCCTCTACCTCAAGAAATAGAACAAGCACTCTTGCCCAAAATTAGGAACGTCCTAAGGGCTATAAACAACTTTTGCACAATTACAGGCCATGCTTCGTTAAGCCTTCAAGCGAAAAGAATAGAAGCTGAGATGATGTTTTTCACATACAGGACTAGGGAAAAAACATTACCTGCACTGGGTTATCTTGTGTTGGCAACGCTGTATGCTGCTGCCAAATTCTTTACAGATCTTGCGTTGAAAGCAAAGGCTTATGTTCGCGATACGCAAGTACCAAACCCTGAGTATGAAAGCGATAAAAGTCAATTTCCAACAATTGGTTACAGAACTAAGAAAAGCCTCAGATAGCCACGACAACATTACCCTATGCAGGTCTTCTCTACAAGCACTATCCTTACAAGAGATGCTACTTTTACTCGATAGACTTCTCTGATGGATAAAAACACGCATGAGCGATAAAACCTTACCCCGAATATTGGTGGTAGAAGACGAAGAAGTAATTCGGTTTAATCTTGAGGCTTTTTTGCACGACGAAGGCTATGAAGTCTTTTTGGTGGGTTCTGGCGAAGAATGTCTCGATATTTTGGCCAAGGAAAAAATCGATGTGGCCATTATTGATATGCGTCTTCCACAAATGGATGGGAATGTGGCCATATTAGAAGCCAGGCGTATTAACCCTATGCTAAAATTCATTATTTATACTGGGTCATCAGGCTATGTATTACCGCAAGAATTGATCGATATTGGATTACAACCCACGCAAATTTTACGCAAGCCCTTACAAGACATGGCCATGTTAACCACGCTTATTCAAGAGTTAATGGCCGACAAGCCCACTGATGCCAACGCTTGACTGTCTGTTTAGGTTAAGAACGGCACCGATTTTGCCTACAGTTTAATCATCAGCGAATGGATTTTAAGGTGACAGCCTGCAAAGACCTATGGTATTAAACATGATTTGCGCAATAATTAGGTACACTGTGTATGGATAAGCCGACAATGCGGTCAGGCGATGGTTCCAAATCGTTTGTTAAGCTCGAAGCCGTGTGTTTTTCACGGGGTGACCGTCGCATTTTTGATACCGTAGATATTCAGGTTAAGACTGGCAAGATTACGGCGATTATGGGGCCCAGTGGCTCAGGGAAAACCACTTTATTGCGCTTAATTGGTGGGCAGTTAACGCCCGATAGCGGATCGGTTTATGTTGATGGCCTTGATTTGCAAGCCTTAGGCAGAAGTGCCTTATACGATGTGCGTCGTCGGATGGGGATGTTGTTTCAAAGTGGCGCCTTGTTTTCTGATATGTCTGTCTTTGAAAATGTTGCCTTCCCTTTACGAGAACACACGAAACTCCCTGATTTTATGATTCGAGATTTGGTGCTGATGAAGCTCCAAGCCGTTGGGCTACGGGGTGCGCATGCGCTTATGCCTGCCGAATTGTCTGGTGGTATGGCACGACGAGTTGCTTTAGCCAGGGCGATTGCTTTAGACCCAGCCCTATTAATGTTTGATGAGCCTTTTGCAGGTCAAGACCCAATCTCTATGGGTGTTTTGGTAAAATTGATTCAAATGTTAAATCAAACCTTAGGTATGACCGTGATTATTGTCTCGCATGATGTGCAAGAAACCATGAGTATTGCAGATGAGGCATATATCATCTCAGATGCCCGAGTCATAGAGTATGGTACGCCCAATCAGTTGGAGAGCAGTCAAAATGGCTGGGTACAACAATTTTTAAATGGATTGCCAGATGGACCTGTGCCCTTTCATTATCCGGCAAACGCCTATGCCAATGACTTATGGGATGCACAGACATGACCGTGATGGCAAGGGTTCAGGATGTAGGGCAAAGTGCCATTTGGTGGCTACGAGAAACAGGGCGTACGGGTATTTTTCTTTTCCAAGTGTTGTGTGGCTTACCCAGTTGGCCTGGCTCAATGCAACGCTTTATCCAACAGCTATATTCCGTAGGTGTACTCTCGCTGATCATTATCGTGTTATCCAGTTTATTTATTGGGATGGTATTGGGTTTACAGGGGTATACCATTTTAGTGAAATTTGGGGCGGAACAGGTATTAGGTCAGTTAATCGCCTTAAGTTTGGTGCGAGAATTGGGTCCAGTCGTCGCGGCTTTACTCTTTGCAGGGCGAGCGGGATCGGCTTTAACCGCTGAAATTGGTTTGATGAAGGCGACCGAGCAGTTGTCTTCTTTAGAGATGATGGGGGTCGATCCGCTTAAGCGAATTGTGGCGCCTCGTTTTTGGGCTGGACAGTTTTCAATGCCCTTGCTGGCCCTTATTTTTAATGCGGTGGCGATTTATGGTGGCTATATGGTTGGCGTAAAGTGGTTGGGCGTCGATGGAGGCGCTTTTTGGGCCAATATGCAATCAGCGGTCGATTTTCACGAAGATGTTGTCAATGGACTGATAAAAAGTGTGGTGTTTGGTACCGTGACAACCTGGATAGCCTTGTACCAAGGGGTTGTTTGTGTGCCAACTGCAGAAGGTATTGGACGTGCGACCACGAAAACGGTAGTCTACGCATCATTGGCTGTATTGGCCATGGACTTTTTTCTAACAGCCGTAATGTTTGGTAATTTATGAGGAATAGCATGAAAATACGGGTTGTTGAAGTAACAGTAGGGGCTTTTGTCTTGGCAGGCATTTTGTCTCTGGCCATGTTAGCCCTAAAAGTCAGCGGTTTACATACCGTATTTCAGGACGATCACGGTTATCACGTGCGCGTTGAGTTTTCTAATGTCGGTGGTTTAAAAATTCGTTCAAAAGTAACCATGGGTGGGGTGTTGGTTGGGCGCGTATCGGATATCAGTTTAGACCCAGAAAGCTTTAATGCAACGGTTAGCTTGGTGATTGACAATCGATTTCCAAATATTCCATCAGACAGTCGTGCCTCCATTTTAACGGCAGGTTTGTTGGGAGATAATTATATCAGCTTGGCGCCTGGGTTTAGTGATACCCCGCTTAAAGAGGGCGATCGTATTGTGCTTGAAAATACAGATTCTGCCATGATATTAGAGCAGTTGGTGGAGAAATTTTTGGGACAAAAAGCTTCAGAAGGTCCAGATGAAAACCACGAAAAAAAAAAGTAGTGCAATCAATCGCCGATCTTCAGTAATCATCAGCAGTAACGGAGAGTAAAGATGAATATAAGCTTATTTAACGTCATACGGTTTCGGTGGGTCCCTGTACTACTATTGCTTTTACCATTGCATATGGCATGGGCACAAGAACCTGTGCCGATGTTAAAGGGCGTGACAGATGCTGTATTGACGCAATTGCGGACCCACCGCAGTGAATTAAAGTCACACCCCAATCGTATTTATAATATTGCGGAACATTTAATTATTCCGCATGTCGATTTTGTTGAAATGGGGCGATGGATTGCGGGTCGTAATGCTTGGAATAAAGCCTCCGAAGCCGAGCAAAATGCCTTTATCGCCGCATTTAAAAATTTAGTGGTTAGAACCTATGCGACTTCGCTGTTACAGTATACCGATCAAACGGTTGAATTTATGCCTTTAAAATCGGGTACCGATCGTGAACGTTTACAAGTGACCAGTTATATCAAGGGTGGCGACAGGGGCCCCATCAAAATAGACTATCGTCTGATCAAACATGAAGACAAATGGCTGGTATACGACATTATCATCGAAGGAGTGAGTTTGCTTAAAGGGTACCAAGCGCAATTTTCTCAAGACGTGCGACAACAAGGCTTAAGCTATGTCACTCGAAAAATTCAAGGACACAATACAAGTCAAAACAGGGAATCGTGAGGGAGCGATGGATACAGGGGTTAATGCTTTGAATAAACGGTTACCGACCATTGTAGCAAAGCCAAACCAAGGGCTCGTGTTGTCCGGATTCATTTCTTTTGATACCGTCATGTCCGTGTATGAGCAAGGATTAATCTTGTTAAAGGCCCAACCGAACACTGTGGTGATTGATTTAACCGGCGTTTTACATGGAGACAGTAGCATTTTGGCCTTGCTGAGCGCCTGGATTCGGTATACGATGGGTCAAGAAAAAAAAATTCAGTTGATCCATTTACCTCAATCGCTGTTGCATTTAATGCGATTAAGTGGTTTAGAGCGCATTTTTCCAATCAAATAATGTGCGTAAATAAAAAGCATTTTTAAGGTATTTTTAGTTAAATGATAACAGTAGCCGAAGTAACCGCTTTGATTCAGTTGGCATTGCCAGATGCAACTGTTCGGGTAGAGAGCGATGATTCACAGCATTTTGATGCGGTGGTCATTTCGCCAAGCTTTACGGGCAAACGCCCCGTTCAACGACAACAGTTGGTCTATGCTGCACTAAACGATCACCTCCTCAGTGGTCGCTTACATGCCTTGGCCCTTAAAACACTTACGCCGGAAGAATATACAGGAGCCCTATAAATGGCACAGTTAGTTATTACTGGGGGTATCCCCTTGCGCGGAGAAGTGCGTATTTCAGGTGCCAAAAATTCTGTGTTGCCCATTTTGGCAGGCGCTTTATTGGCCAGCGAACCCGTGTCTTTAACCAATATCCCACATTTACAAGATGTAACGACCATGATGTCTATACTGGGACGTTTAGGCGTGCGCTTAACGGTAGATGAACGTTTGGGTATTGAATTAGATGCTCGACACTTGAGCGCTTGTCAGGCACCGTATGAGTTGGTACGTACTATGCGTGCTTCTGTCGTGGTGTTGGGTCCCTTACTGGCACGTATGGGTAAAGCAGAGGTTTCCTTACCTGGCGGATGTGCTATAGGGCCTCGCCCAGTGAATTTGCATGTCAAAGGCTTAGAAGCCTTGGGGGCAGAGGTCAGGGTAGAAGATGGCTATATCAAGGCCAGTGCGCCCAATGGTTTAACAGGCGCACGTATCTTTTTTGATACGGTGACTGTGACAGGTACAGAAAATATTATGATGGCAGCCGTCTTGGCCAAGGGTGTCACTGTTTTGGAAAATGCGGCACGAGAACCAGAAGTACAGGATTTAGCCCATTTTTTAAATGCCCTGGGTGCAAAAATTGAAGGTGCAGGCACCGATACCATTACAATTACGGGTGTAAAGGCTTTAACCAACAAAGCACCGCAATACAGGGTATTACCCGATCGCATCGAAACCGCTACTTTTCTCGTTGCGGCAGCCATGACCCAAGGCAGTATCCGTGTCAAAGAAACACGGCCAGAGTTATTGACCTCGGTGTTAAAAAAATTAGAAGAAGCGGGTGCCCATATTGAGTGTGGCGATGATTGGATTCATCTAGACATGCAAGGTCGACGCGTCAAGGCCATTGATTTAAAGACTGCGCCTTTTCCTGGAATCGCCACAGATATTCAAGCACAACTGACGGCTTTAAATGCGATTGCAGAAGGCACAGGCACCATCAAAGAAACCATTTTTGAAAACCGTTTTATGCATGTACAAGAGTTGTGTCGCATGGGGGCAGATATTTCAGTCTCTGGTAATACGGCAGTTTGTCGTGGGGTGCCTTATTTAACCGCCGCACCCGTGATGGCCACAGATTTACGTGCCTCTGCTTGTTTGGTATTGGCTGGTTTGGTTGCCAAGGGTAAGACAGTGATCGATCGTATTTATCATTTAGATCGGGGCTACGAGTGCATTGAAGAAAAACTCATGCAATTGGGTGCGGTTATTTCTCGACAAATGACACCTTCTTTACAGGAAGAATCATGAAACAATTAAAATCCGATCAATCATCAGAAGAAACCACGCGTCATCGCAGTATTTATTTATTACCTAATTTATTTACAACTGCTGCGTTGTTTTCTGGCTTTTATGCCATTGTTGCGGCCATGAAAGGCCATTTTGAATATGCGGCCATCGCGATTTTTGTGGCGATGATCATGGATGGTTTAGATGGGCGAGTAGCCCGTTTAACCAATACACAGAGTGCCTTTGGGGCAGAATACGACAGTTTATCTGATATGGTCTCTTTTGGATTGGCACCGGCGCTGGTGGTTTACAACTGGGCTTTATCTCCCTTAGGAAAGATAGGCTGGTTAGCTTCTTTTATCTATGCTGCTGCAACCGCATTGCGGTTGGCGCGTTTCAATATTCAAGTGAATACAGATAAACGCTATTTTATGGGGATGCCTTGTCCTGCGGCTGCCGCGGTTTTAGCCGGTTTGGTGTGGGTGTCGGCAGAGCATCGTGTTTCAGGGACAACGGTCTTACCCTTTAACTATTTAATTGCTGGCTTGACGGTTGTATTGGGTTTACTGATGGTGAGTAATATTCGTTACTACAGCTTCAAAGAGGTCGATTTTAAAGGGAATGTGCCTTTTGTGGTACTACTGGTCATCGTATTGGCCATGAGTATTATCGCTTTTGCCCCAGAATTAGTCTTGTTCGGTGGGTTTATGTTGTTTGCCTTATCAGGTCCGGTAAAGTGGTGTTGGGATTGGAAAAAACGACGCTAAAACAGTCTTACCGTCAGAGCACTGCTTTTAAAAAAGCCCTGTTAGGCGATTTACCTGTCTTTGGAACCAATGCGCGCTGGGCCTTGTCCGATCCAAAACAGCGTGTATCCTGTGCTCCTGTGGTGTGGGGTGCGCCTTGCTTGGTATTGCATACGGCTTTAAACCCCTTAGAAGCGCGGTTATTAAGGGCAATGTGTGCGGTACTGTTGCCGGAAAAAGGGTATGGCGTAGAACCCGATCCAGAAATACCTTGTTTGTTATTGTCACATCAAGTGCAACACGAAACCTTGGTGCAACACATGCTTTTTTGGAAACCAGCCGCATTATGGTTAGTGGGTGAAAAAGTGGCGCAATTTTTTCTCAAAACAAGAGAAAGCTTGGCGCAATTACGGGCCAAACAGCCCTTGCCTGTTTTATTGGGGAATCAATTGCCCCTTTCGGTGATTGCCACAGAACATCCGCGCGATATATCGGATGATATTGTGGCGAAACGTCGTATTTATCAAGATTTATTGCGATTGAAAGCCGATATTTTTACATAATCGTCTCGTTTGCTGAGGCATCAATCTGTACCATATACTAAAAGAGCGTGCCAGACAGAGTGGGTTGAGGGGTAAAAAATGGCGGTGATCATTCGAGAAATGCGTACCGAAGATTTAGACAGTGTGACCGAGATTGAGCAACAAGTGACATTTGATACGCCTTGGAGTCGTCGCATTTTTGAAGATTGCTTGAATGTGGGATATAGCTGTTGGATTTTAGAAGAAGATGAGAACGCAGAGGTACTGGGCTTTGGCTTGTTATCTTCGGCAATTGAAGAAGCCCATATTTTAAACTTGTGTATAAAAGTAGGGTATCAAAAGAAAGGCTTGGGAAATAAAATGTTGTCGCATTTAGTTACCTTGGCCAAAGACAAAACCGTAAAGCAAGTGTACCTAGAAGTTTCAGTAGACAATACAGATGCAATTAAATTATACGAAAAATGGGGATTTGAACGGATTGGTATTCGTCATGGATACTACAATGCCAAGGAGGGTCGTAAAGATGCTTGGGTCATGGCTTTGCCATTAGACTCCTAAGTCTGTTTTTCATGCATGTTAAAAAAAAGAGTGAAAGCATATGCCGAGATTTTTAATCAATAAACTGGTGAGAGATAAACTCCCTTTCTCTAATATGATTGCGCACAATCGCATTATTGAAGAAAATGCAGAGTTTGTTGCACTGTTAAAAACAAAGCTACAAGAAGAAGCCTTAGAAGTGCAAGAGGCTGATACCAAAGAAGCATTGATTGATGAAATTGGAGATGTCTACGAGGTATTAGATAACCTGATTCAGGCAGAGGGGATTACCTGGGCGCAAGTACACGAAATGCGTTTGTTAAAAAAACAACGTCGAGGGGGCTTTGAGGGCAGAGTATTTGGGGTATCAGTGGACATCCCTGTGACACATCCAAGTATAAAAAAGTACCGCGAGCAACCCCATAAATACCCTGAAATTCACTTGTCAGCAACTGAAGACTTAACACGGTAACACCTGTAAATGCACAGGTAGCCCTAAAACATTGACAATTTCATGGCTAACGCGTACTCTTAGGGCTCACCTTGCAAAGCGTCAAGGTTTCTCCTTGCTTTTAAACCGAAAAAACGGGAAAAAGCTGAAATAAAGCAAATAGTTGAATTTTATCCGTAGGGAGTATTCATGAGACATTACGAAATTATATTTTTGGTCCACCCAGACCAAAGCGAGCAAGTGCCTGCGATGCTAGAACGCTACCGCAGCCTTATCGAAAGCAAAGGGGGTTCTATCCATCGTTTAGAAGACTTGGGTCGTCGCCACTTAGCCTATCCGATTAAAAAAGTGCATAAAGCCCATTACATTTTGATGAATATCGAGTGTAACCAAGAAGTGCTTTCTGAGTTAACACATTTGTTCCGCTTTAACGATGCGGTATTGCGTCATATGACGATTAACCGTAAAAATGCTGTGACTGAGCCGTCTGAATTGTTCAAACAAAAAGACGAAAAACAAAGAGATGCGCGTTCAACCAATTTCCGTTCTCATCGTCCAAGAAACGAAACTGAAGCGGATAAGCCTAAATTTGAAGAAGCATCTGAAGAAATACCAGATCAATTAGCCGGTTAACTGAGGGGAAATACGTCATGGCAGTACGTCAATATTCACGTCGTAGAAAGTTTTGTCGGTTTACAGAAGCCGAAAAAAAAGGGACTCCATTTGATATGGATAGCTTGCACCACCATGTTCAACTCTTAAAAGAGTACTACATTGCTGAAGGCGGTAAAATTTATCCTAGCCGTAACACAGGCACCAAAGCACGCTATCAGCGTTTGGTTGCCACAGCGATTAAACGCGCTCGTCGATTGGCCTTGTTGCCTTATTGCGATCAGCACCAATAAATTTTTGATAAAAGAGAGTTTACGGCAATGCAAGTTATTTTATTAGAAAATATTAAAACCCTTGGGAATTTAGGTGATTTGATCAAAGTAAAACCAGGTTATGGTCGAAATTATCTTATCCCAACCGGTAAAGCGCTCATGGCCAATGCGGCAAATAAAGCGTATTTTGATGCAAAACGTGCTGAATTAGAGCAAGAAATGCATCATCGTTTGTCCGATGCAGAAGCACGTCTGGAAGCGGTTAACCAACTCAGCATTCGTTTAACTGCCCGTGCAGGTGACGAAGGACGCTTGTTTGGTTCAGTGACTGCGCATGACATTGCAGAAGCGATAAAGCAACAAGGGGTTACAGTTTCTAAGCACGAAATCCGTTTAGAGCAAGGGCCTATTCGTCAACTTGGCGAGCATCCTGTCGGCATTCACTTACACAGTGAAGTGACGACAGAAATTATGGTAACTGTTGTCGCTGAATAAGTGTGATGACATCCTAGATGGCATCGCATTCTTCTGCTAAAACCTCCAGTACTGCCCTGTTAAAAATTCCGCCTCACTCTGTAGAGGCGGAACAGGCTGTTATTGGGGGTTTACTTATTGATAATGATGCCTGGGATCAGGTTGTCGAACGCATCACCGAAACCGATTTTTATCGCCACGAACACCGCATACTTTTCCGAGCCATGACAGAGCTCATGTTGCAGTCCATGCCCCTGGATATTGTGACAGTCACCGAATCCCTGGAGCGTACCCAAGAATTAGATATCGTTGGTGGCATTGCGTATGTCGCAGAACTCGCCAAAAATACCCCCAGTGCGGCAAACGTATCTGCCTACGCTAATATTGTCAGAGAACGCTCGATTTTACGCCAACTGATTGATGTGGGTGGCAAAATTTCAGAATCTGCTTTTCAAGCGGGCAGTAAAACGGCCCTGGAAGTTTTAGACGAAGCCGAAAGACGTGTATTTTCTATTGCAGAACAAGAAAGTGGACGCGCTGGCCATCAGGGACCTCAAGTAATTTCAGAGGTGTTAGCGCGGACCATCGATCGTATCGATACCTTGTTTCATTCTAAATCGTCTATGACAGGTATAGAAACCGGATTTTTAGACTTCGATAGAATGACGTCTGGGTTACAAGCAGCGGATTTAATTATTGTTGCTGGTAGGCCTTCTATGGGTAAGACAACGTTTGCCATGAATATCGCTGAGCATGTTGCCATGACCGATGGGGTTGTCTTGGTCTTTAGTATGGAAATGCCGGCAGAATCATTGGCCATGAGAATGCTTTCTTCTTTAGGTCGCATCGAACAACAGCGCATCCGCAGTGGTCAATTGGATGATCACGATTGGACAAAGCTTACTTCGGCCATTAGCATGATGTCTGCCAAAAAATTACTTTTAGATGACACGGGCTCGCTCAGTCCTTTTGAAATCCGTGCTCGTGCGCGTCGTATTGCGCGTGAGTATAATGGCAAACTGTCCTTAATCGTGATTGATTATTTGCAGTTAATGCGCCTACCAGGCCATTATGAACATCGTGCAGCAGAAATTTCTGAAATCTCTCGTGCACTTAAGGCCTTGGCGAAGGAGTTGAATATTCCTGTGATGGTTTTGTCTCAGTTAAATCGAGGCTTAGAGCAACGTCCAGAAAAAAGACCTGTGATGTCAGATTTAAGAGAATCTGGTGCCATCGAACAAGATGCCGATTTAATCGCATTTGTGTATCGAGATGAGGTATACAATAAAGAAAGTGCGGATAAAGGCACCGCAGAAATCATTATCGGCAAACAACGGAACGGCCCAACAGGAACCGTTCGTCTTAACTTTGTAGGTCACTTCTCTCGTTTCGATAACTTTACCGCTCAAAAACAAGAGGTTTACAGCGTCTAGAGCACATATAAGCGCTGACTTATGTGTCTATCCCCTTATTTTACAACACTTTCAAATATGGCTGTTTTGCAGTACACTGGAAATTAGACGCGTCTATTTTGCACTACACTGGAAATTAGCCATGAAGAGATACTGTGAACCCTTTATTCAAACTGATTTATTGAGAAAAATGGCCTTTGTTGGTGGTCCCAGGCAGGTAGGGAAAACGACACTCTGTAAGCAAATTGGTGAAAATTACGATACAAAGCCGATTTATCTTAATTGGGATGTTAGCGAAGACAGAAAAATTATCATTCAAAAATTATGGCCTAAGCATCATGCGCTGGTTATATTCGATGAACTGCATAAGTATGGTCGCTGGAAGCAGTGGATTAAAGGCGTTTATGATGCTAAAGAAATGGATCAGCAATATCTGGTTACTGGTTCAGCACGATTAGATACCTATAAGCGAGGGGGGGATTCCTTGCTTGGACGTTACCATTATTGGCGTTTACATCCGCTTACCATAGATGAGTTGCCTGATGGTCTAGAGCCTGAACTGGGTTTATCACGATTGTTAACGCTAGGGGGTTTTCCAGAGCCATTTTTAAAAAATGATGAACGAGAAGCCAGACGGTGGCGTAAAGAGCGTTTTGCTAGGGTAACAAATGAGGATATTCGCGATTTACAGATAATTCGAGATATTAGTTCATTGCAATTATATATAGATGCGCTAAGAGACAGGGCTGGACAATTGGTTACCTTGGCTAATTTAGCAGGAGAAATACAAATATCGCCTACAACGGCTAAGAATTGGCTGTTATTGATTGAAAAAATGTATTTGGCTTTTTCTATCTATCCGCTGACTAAAAATGTTCCCCGATCAATTGCGAAACCCCCAAAAGTTTATTTTTATGATAACGCCGATACCAGAAATGATTATGCAGTGCGCTTAGAAAATTTAGTGGCGACAACTTTATTAAAGAGGCTGCATTTTTTAGAGGATTATTATGGATACGATTGCCAATTACATTATATCCGTGACAAAGAAGGTCGGGAAGTGGATTTCTTAACGGTTATTGATGGTGTTCCTACCGATTTAATCGAAGTCAAGTCTCAAAAAACGGATATTCCTTCTGCATTAAAATACTATAGCGAACGATTAAAACCAAAAAGAACAGTAATGATTGTTGGCAATCTATTAAAGTCATTCGAAAAAAATGGTGTATTGGTAACCAACCCCATTGAATTTTTTAAAGATCCACCCTGGCGACTTTAACAGGGTGGATTGTGCTTTTATTGAGGCTTTTCACTATTGTAGCGTTTTTGTGCAGTCAAAATTTCACGCTTCGCAGCATCAGCATCTTCCCATCCATCGATTTTTACCCATTTGTTGGGTTCTAAATCTTTATAGTGTTCAAAGAAATGGGTAATTTGTTGCAGGAGCAAGGGCGGTAAATCTTTTGGGCTCTCCATGTGCGCATAAGCGGGGCTTAAGTCGTTTACAGGTACGGCAAGAATTTTTGCATCTTTTCCAGATTCATCGGTCATGCGTAACATGCCAATGGGACGCACGCGGATTACAACACCGTGAATAAGGGGGTAGGGACTGATTACCATCACATCAACCGGATCGCCATCTTCACTGAGGGTGTGAGGAACATAACCATAATCGCAAGGATAGCGCATATTCGATACCATAAAGCGATCAACAGATAATAAGCCACTGTCTTTATCGACCTCGTATTTTACGGGTTCGCTTTGTGCAGGAATTTCAATAATCACGTTAATGTCGTTTGGGACATCTCTGCCGGTTTTTACTTTCTTAAACATGGTGTACGATTCTACTTTCTCAGTGTTTGGTTGATCGGGTGATTGCGTTTTTTATTCAGCGCTCATGTCTCTACGCGAATCAATTTCAATGCGTAGCCGTTCGAGTAATGCCCCTATATCCATGGGCCCCAAATCTTGGCCGTTACGGAGACGAACGGCGACTTGGTTATTTTCCATTTCTTTGTCCCCAATAATGAGCATATAGGGAATTTTTTCTGTTTGTGCCAGTCGAATTTTCTTTTGCATTCTCTCAGCGGTTTCATCTAAGTCAACCCGGAGTCCTCCCGTACCATTGTGAATATCGGCCGAAAGTAAGGTTGTTTTGACTTGCTCTGCATAAGCCACATGTCTGTCGGAGATAGGAATAATGCGGGCTTGAACAGGGGATAACCAGGTTGGAAATGCACCGGCATAGTGTTCAATTAAAAATGCAACAAAGCGTTCATGGCTACCCAATGGGGCACGATGAATGACATAAACGGGATGCTTATCGCCATCTTCACCAACATAATTTAAGTTAAAGCGACTGGTTGCCATAAAATCGAGTTGATTGGTTGAGATAGCATATTCATTGCCAATAACGCTTTTAATCATAAAGTCGACTTTAGGACCATAAAAAGCGGCCTCCCCTTCTGCTTCTTCATAAGGGTAGCCAGATTCTTGCATGGCCGCTCGAATAATGCCTAAGGCTTCTAGCCATTTTTCGGGTTCATTGACGTATTTATCGAGTTTCTCTAAATCTGGCAGAGACAAGCGCATCGAATAATCGGTAATACCGATTAAATCGTAGTACCGTGCATGGAGGCGCATCACACGTAAAAATTCGTCTTTGGCTTGATCGAAACGGCAGTAAATATGGGCATCATTTTGACAAAAACCGCGTGTACGCATGAGACCGGAGAGTGCGCCAGAGCGCTCATATCGATAGACTTGCCCATACTCAGAAATGCGTAAAGGAAGTTGACGATAAGAATGTGGATTTGCCAAATACACCTGATGATGGTGTGGGCAGTTCATGGGACGTAAGTAATAGTTGTCTCCCTCAATATCGATAGGGGCATACATGTCTTCTTTGTAATAAGGTAAATGTCCCGATTTGTAATAAAGGGCTTCTTTTGTAATATGGCTGGTTACTACCCGCTCATAACCGTCTTTGCGTTCTTCTTGGCGCGCCAAATACTCAAGTTCATCTCGTAACACGACCCCTTTGGGTAACCACAAAGGAAGCCCAGGCCCTACCTCTTCTGAAAAAGTAAAGAGCCGTAATTCTTTGCCAATTTTGCGGTGATCGCGGAGTTTGGCTTGTTCAATGCGCCATAATGCTTGTTCTAAATCAGCCTTAGTGTCAAAGCATAAACCGTAAATGCGTTGCAATTGATCGTTTTTTTCATTACCGCGCCAATAGGCGCCAGCCAATTGGGTCAATTTAAAGGCGCCTATCTGACCGGTGTGTTTAACATGTGGGCCACGACATAAGTCAACAAAATCGCCTGTTTTGTAAAAAGAAACGGTACCTGTGCTGTCTATCGCAGCGGCATCGTCATCCCCCGTTTCCTTTGCAACCGCGGTGGAACCTTTTTCTTTTAGTAATTTTAATAGTTCTATTTTATAGGGCTGGTTTAAGCGCTTCATTTCGGCAATGGCTTCGTCGATAGGCAGCATCTGCACCAAAAAAGGTTCTTTCTTTTTAACAATGCGACGCATCTCGGCTTCGATTTTAGCCAAATCTTCGTCTAGTAAGCGGTGCTCTAATGACACATCGTAAAAAAAGCCTTGGTCAATGGCCGGACCTACCCCAAACTTGGCTGTTGGATATAATTTTTGAAGAGCAGCAGCCATGACGTGCGCACAGGAGTGGCGTTTTGTGTGCAAAGGATAGTCAGCAGAAGTGGCCGACTGAGGGGCTTTGGTATCTGGCATAGACATTACATACTTACCGTTTCATCAGTTGTTTTTGTGTTAGGGTTTATGTGTGCCACTATTATACACACTTAAGTCCCCTATTATACATACCTTACATACACCTGACACGCCTGATCATCAGATTATCGGACAGATTTAGGGCCAAACTGCCGTTTTGCATCCCAAAATGATTGGCACTCATGGGTAGCCTTGGTACACTAGGGGCTATGAACTTACCTTAAGTTTGGTATTAAAACTAAATTTAGTTAAATAACTTATAAATTCGGATATTACAGAAGCACTCGAAGCGGAACTCAATACGATGTCAAATATGCAAAAAGGCCCAAAAACAGCGACAGCCAAAAAGCCCATACTCAGCGTTTTTGCGCTGGTCATGATTAACGTAATTGCTGTTGGTAGTTTAAGAACCCTACCCATTAGCGCGACTTATGGGGCGCCTTTGTTGTTCTATTACCTGGTGTGTGGCCTGTTATTTTTTATTCCTGTTGCCTTGGTAACAGCTGAGTTAGCAACCACCTGGCCGAAAAGCGGGGGGATCTATGTTTGGGTACGAGAAGCATTTGGGCCTCGTTGGGCCTTTTTTGTGGTCTGGATTCAGTGGATTTATAACGTGGTCTGGTATCCAACCATATTGGGTTTTGTTGCGGCTACCGCAGCCTATGTGATTGATCCGGCCTTGGTGGATAACCAGTGGTATGTATTGTCCACTGTATTGATTGTTTTCTGGTTGGCAACTGCCGTGAACTGTGGTGGTATGCGTTTGTCAAGTGCAGTCAGTACCGTTGGATCTATCATTGGTACACTCTTTCCGATGCTGATGATCATTGGTCTGGGCTGTTATTGGTGGATACAAGGGCGCCCTAGCCAAGTATCCTTGTCTTGGGCAAGTGTTATCCCAAGCATACAACGCCCCTCAGATCTGGTTTTGGTAACGGGTATTTTGTTTGGCTTAATTGGATTGGAAATGTCCGCTGTGCATGCCCAAGAAGTCAAACATCCAGAAAAAAATTATCCCAAAGCATTGTTGTACTCTGTATTACTCATTTTAGGATCGCTTGTATTGGCATCTTGGGTGATTGCAGCAGTGGTTCCACATCAAGAATTAAACTTAGTGACAGGCATGTTACAAGCCTTTCAATTGTTTTTTGATACCTTTGATATGGGTGGTATGACGCAGTGGATGGCCTTGTTTATGATTCTGGGAGCCTTGGGTGCGGTTGTGACCTGGATAGTGGGGCCAACAAAGGGACTCTTGGCAGCAGCAGACGACAGAAATTTACCTGCTTGGTTGGCTTTTCGTAATCAACGGGGTATGCCTGTGGCTATTTTAATCACGCAAGCAGTCATTGTAAGCTTGTTGTCTTTTGGGTATTTATTGCTGCCAACCGTGGTTGCCTCGTATTGGGCATTAACGGCGTTAACGGCTATTTTAGCCTTGTTGATGTATGTATTAATGTTTATGGCTGCGATTAAGTTGCGATACAAATATCCCAATATCAAACGTCCCTATGCTATTCCCGGAAAACACCATTCAGGCATGTGGGCAGTCGCCTTAACGGGTGGTTTGTTTAGCTTTATCGGCATGATCTTGTGTTTTTGGCCACCGAGCGAAGTGTCCGTCGGTAATACCGCTGAATATGTGACTTTGCTCATCGGGGGTACGATTTTTTCTGGCTTGCCAGTCTTGTTTTTAAGTAAAAAAAGAAGTGTCTAGCGTAGTAAATGTATGTCAGATCAGGTGGTTAAAACGTGATGCAATTAAGCGCTCTTTGTAAAAAAGCTTGGCGAGGTCTGTTCGCATATGTGTGTCGCGCATCTGCAAAAAAACGGCATAAAACAGCAGTGACTGTCACTTCTGTACAGGGAAACCAACCCCTTATTGTACCTAGAAAAGCCCACCGTGTTTCTAGAAAATCGATCAGTCCTTATGCCATCAAAGTATTGTATCGTTTACATCAACAAGGCTACCAAGCATATTTGGTTGGGGGAGGCGTTCGAGATTTGCTGTTGGGAGGAGAACCAAAGGATTTTGATGTCGCCACAGATGCGTCTCCCGAAGAAATAAAAAACTTGTTTCGAAATTGTCGCCTGATTGGCAAGCGTTTTCGATTGGCGCATGTCTTTTTTGGTCCCCATATTGTGGAAGTGGCCACTTTTCGTCGAACAGTGGTAGCAAATGCTGATTCAGCCCAATCTACAGAGGGCATGTTGTTGCGTGATAATTGCTATGGCACCTTAGAAGAAGACGCATGGCGTCGTGATTTCAGTGTCAATGCGCTGTATTACAATATTGCCGATTTTTCTATCGTGGATTATGTGGGTGGCTTATCCGATTTAAAAGCCCACTCCTTGCGTATTTTAGGGGATCCAGAAACACGTTATCGAGAAGATCCGGTTAGAATGCTAAGAGCCATTCGTTTTGCCGCAAAATTACATTTTTCTATTCATCCAAAAACAGCAGCGCCACTTCGACATTTGGGTACTTTGTTACAAGCAGTACCAAATGCACGCTTATCAGAAGAAGTCTTAAAATTATTTTTCACAGGACATGCCTTACAATCTTATCAATTGCTAAGAGCACATGGATTATTCGAACAGCTTTTTCAACAAGCCACACGTGCTGCAGAGCAATATCCAAATACATGGGCATGGATAGAGCGTGTGTTGCAAAATACGGATGAGCGAATTTTATCCGAAAAATCTAGCCACCCAGCATTTTTATATGCGGCTATCTTGTGGTATCCCTATTTACAAACCCTTAAATCCTTGGCACAAAAAGGGATGCATGGTGCGACGGCAATTGAAGAAGCCATGAACAGAGTCTGCAATGCAAAAATCGACTTGGTTCCTCCCTTAAAAAGACTCTTGCCTGCCATTCAAGAAATTTGGGATTTACAAAATCGATTGACGCAATTACAACCTAGGCGTGTCAAGCGTCTGTACAATCATCCTCGGTTTAGAGCGGCGTACGACTTTTTATTGTTGCGCGCCAGCGTTAAAGAACCGCAGACGATTGAAATAGCCGAGTGGTGGCAACATTTTGTTGCTGCAAAAGAAGAGGAGCGGGCAAGCTTACTCAATACTTTGCAACAGTTGCCTCGTTCGCCTTCGATTGGCCCGATGCATAAAAAACGTCATCGGCGTCGTCGGTCTAAAAAAGCACCAGATCAGTCGAAAAACGGACACATAGAAACGGGAGATAATACATGAACAAGGCTTGGAAGACCTTAATGGCGCATGCAAATGATTGTCGAACGCGTCCTATTTCTATTGCGGAGGCATTTAACACAGATATCCATCGATTTGAGCGTTTTTCAGTACAGTGGGACGATTTGCTCTTTGATTATTCAAAACAACAGATTACGACAGAAACCCTCAAGTTGTTACTTGATGTAGCTGAGGCGGCACAATTATCTGAAAAAATTTCACAGCTGTTTTCAGGCGTACGTTTAAACGAATCAGAGCAACGCGCTGTTTTGCATACGGCTTTGCGTGACAGTACGAAAGCACCATTGTGGGTAGAGGGAGAAAACTTAAAAGAAGAGATTGGATTGATCCAGAAAAAAATGCATGCTTTTGTAGAGGCTTTTCAAGCCCATAAAAAATTGGGGGTTACAGGTGCACCCCTAAAACATTGTTTGTGTTTGGGTATTGGTGGGTCTGGTTTAGGACCGACTTTGGTGTGCGATGCGTTAGCCCCTTACAAGACAGGGGATATTCAGGTGCATTTTATCTCTAATATTGATGGCGAAACGCTCGATACGGTTTTAAAAAAATTATCACCGGAAGAAACTTTTTGTTTGATCAGCTCAAAAACATTCTCTACCTTGGAGACCAAAGAAAATGCCTTAAAAGTGCGCAGCTGGTTCGAAGCCGAGTTTTCAAGCAAAAATATCAATCGGGATTGGATGGCATTGCATTGGGGCGCTGTTACTGCTGCACCAGAAAAAGCCTTGGATTGGGGAATGTCCGATGTGCATATTTTCCCTTTTTGGCCCTGGGTGGGAGGGCGTTTTTCGGTATGGTCTTCTATTGGTTTACCCATTGCATTGTCGCTTGGGATGGATAATTTTAAGGCTTTTTTATCGGGCGCGGAGGCCGTTGATCGGCATTTTAAAGAAACACCATTCGAGAAAAATATCCCCGTTTTAATGGGATTATTGGGGATTTGGAATATAAACGGGTTAGGATACAGCACGCATGCTATTTTGCCCTATGCGGATGCGTTAAAGCGTTTCCCGAGTTATTGTCAACAATTAGAAATGGAGAGTAATGGAAAGGGCGTAGATAAGCAGGGTAGACCCTTGGCTTACCAAACAGCGCCTGTCATTTGGGGGGATGTGGGTTGCGATGGACAGCATGCTTATATGCAGTTATTACATCAAGGTACTGTAGTGGTTCCAGTAGATTTTTTGGTACCAGTACGTTCTCGCAGTGCACATCAAGATTTGCAGACTTTATTGGTGGCAAATGCCCTAAGTCAAAGTAAGGCTTTGATGGAAGGAAAGGAAGATAGAGTGACCCCGTTAAAAGCGTGTGCTGGTGATAGGCCTTGTAGCACGTTGATGTTTTCTCAATTGACGCCTAGAATGTTAGGTAGCCTGCTAGCTCTGTACGAGCACAAAGTGTTTGTACAAGGTGTGCTATGGGCTGTTAATTCTTTCGATCAATGGGGTGTTGAGCTGGGTAAGCAATTAACCCAAGCATTGTTGCCAAGATTGACCAATGATGTGCAATCAAGCAATCACTTCGACGACAAGATGGACAGTTCTACGGAAGGCTTATTGGCATTTTTTCATCGGCATCAAGGGAGCAATGAGCAGTATGAAGGGCAGAATAGCACTGGTTACCGGAGGGACAGGGGGGATTGGCACCGCGATTTGTAGAGAGCTGGCTGAACAGGGTGTTCGGGTGGTAGCGGGGTACAATCAAGGGGGGCCAAACGGAGAACGTGCCAAAGCCTGGCAGCTACAACAACAAAAAGAGGGATTTACCTTTGAGATTGCCTATGGCGATGTTTCTAACTATGAGTCGTCTGTGGCCATGATTGAAGCCATTGAATCCTCGATAGGGCCAATCGATATTCTGGTTAATAATGCCGGTATTACGCGTGATGCCGTTTTAAAAAAAATGCAACCAACACAATGGATAGCGGTTTTGCGCACAAACTTGGACAGTATTTTCAATGTCTCGCGTGCCGTTATCGAAGGGATGTTGGCACGGGGATATGGGCGTATCGTCAGTATTTCTTCCATCAACGGTCAAAAAGGTCAGTTTGGACAAACAAATTATGCGGCGGCCAAGGCAGGTATTTATGGGTTCACGAAATCGCTTGCGCAAGAAGTCGCAGCCAAAGGCATTACCGTGAACTGCATATCTCCCGGGTATGTTGCAACAGACATGGTGAAAAAAATTTCCGCAGATATTTTGCAAAAAATTGTGGCCAATATCCCAGTGGGTCGTTTGGCAGAGCCGGTTGAAATTGCGCGTGCAGTAGCCTTTTTAGCAGACGATCATGCCGGATTTATCACCGGAGCCAATTTAGCCATTAATGGCGGACAGTATATGTCCTGATTTGGGTTGTTGGCCTAAGAAGAAATAATATTTTCAGATAAAATAACGGGTACAGGATCGATTAAATCCATGCCTTCTAGTGTGATCAGTGATCGGTAGGCTAAAATTTCGACACCTGCGGATTGCGCTTCTCGCAAGAGTGTGGCGTAAGTGGGGTGAATATCATGGGCGGGTCGTACGTGTTTGATGCCGGTATTTTGTACGCAAAACAGCAAAATAGCTCTGTAGCCCGCTTGTCGAATGGCCATCAGTTCATATAAATTTTTTAATTCTTTTGCTTTTGAATCTGGGAAGAATCCAGTGCCAGTGGCATCACTGAATGTCACCGCTTCTATTCCTAAAAAAGCTTGTTCGCCATGATTGCTAACCAGTACATGAATGGCATTGTTATGCCCAAAAAAGACCGTTTTTTTAAAAAAATAAAAGCCATGTAATTCTCGTATAATACCTCGATTTACCCCCTCAATCACCAGTGTTTTGGTGTGTTCCGGATTAACCGATACAAGATGACCATTGTCTATTTCAGTAATTTCCCATGTGTCTAAAATATGGTTTGTGGAAAATGGGTTGGCGGCAGAGTACCAAAGACGGCTTCCCAGTATATCGCATCCTAACAAGGGTTCTAAGCTTGGGCAAAAAATAATTTTACTGGCGTGAAACATAGGGGTAGGTAAGGCCACTTCTGCCAAAAATCGCAGATGGCGTTTTAATAAGGTTGCTTCGGAGAGTGTACTTTTAAATTTCACGTTTGCCTCAGTTATTGCCTCAGTTATTTGATAGGCTTAACTACTATTTCGGCAGACTTAGGTTAACTATTAACGAATTAGACAAACAGAAGTAGTTTTTAGGATGCAAAAGGAAAATTAGCGTGTAGCTTCTTGTAAAATAGGCATGGATTTGATATAAAATAGAGTTTGGTGGATTCAAATGGATGTGTGTATTGGCATGGTGACAAAAACCGGTAACCAAAAGAAAGCGACGAAAACAAAGACATCGCGTGTTGTTGCGCGCAAATCAGGCACCAAAGTATCGCCTAAAAAGCCCTTAAGCGCGATGAAAAAGTCTGTTGCAAGCAAAACAAGCCCTCGGCCTACAAAAACCAGCATAAAGACTAAAAAAACAGTGAACAAAAAAGGGATTACTATCAACACTAAAAGTTCTGTCATTAAAAAAAACAAAGCCACACAAAAAAAATCAGTTGCTCAGTCCTCCACGCCTAAATCAAAAAGCGTTCTGAGTAAAAAAAGCACACCAAGTAAAATAACTAAGCCACCTTTGCCTAAGGTAAAAACAGGCATAAAAAAACCGGTTTCCGCTCCAGTGGCACCAAAAGTAAAAAAAATGGCTCCTGTTAAAGAAAAACGTGTTCTCGAAAAAGAGTCAAGTGCTTCTAAAAAAGCCAAACCAACGCACATAAAAAAAACCAGTTCAGTGACTGAGAAAAGTGTTTCTGCGAATCGTGAATTTATCCCCTATCGATTTGAGCCTTATTCACCATTAAAAGGTGAACATTACATGAGCGATCAACAATTGTCTCATTTTCGTCAAATTTTAAACGCTTGGAAACTGGAATTAATGCGCGAAGTGGATAATACCATTTCAGGCATGAAAGCCTCTTCTGCAGATGTTTTGGCTGATTTAAACGATCGCGCCACGCAGGAAGAAGCCTTTAATTTAGAGTTGAGAACGCGCGATAGAGAAAGAAAATTATTGAAAAAAATTGAAGATGCGTTACAACAAATAGATGAAAAAGAATATGGGTATTGTGAATCTTGTGGTATAGAGATAGGTATTCGTCGTTTAGAGGCAAGACCAACGGCTGCTTTATGTATAGATTGTAAAACCTTAGCCGAAATTCGAGAAAAACGCGTGGCGCAATAGTCGTGGAGGTCTTGTCGACTATTCTGCATCGTCAATCGGTACGTGCATTTTTAGAAAAACCTGTCACAGCTTTACAGGTACGCAAAATATTCAATGCCGCTAAATGGGCACCTTCGGGTGTTAATACCCAACCCTGGCGTGTTGTTGCCCTATCCGGAAAGCAAAAAGACCTGTTGAGTGCGCAGTTGCTCGAAGTCTTCGACAAAAAAGTATCCGCTCGACCAGATTATCATTATTACCCAAGCGAATGGGTTGAGCCGTATAAATCTCGGCGTAAGGCCTGTGGTTTGGCTTTATACTCGGCCTTGGGTATTCAGTTGGGGGAAGATGAAAAACGTCATGCGGCTTGGCGCAGAAATTATCTGTTTTTTGGCGCACCCGTAGGCTTGTTATTTTTTATTGATAAGCGGCTTGAAAAAGGCTCTTGGTTAGATATGGGCCTTTTTCTGCAAAATATCATGTTGGCGGCGCGTGGCATGGGTTTAGAAACTTGCTCCCAAGCCTCTTTAGCAGAATACCCTGATATTATTAGACAGTTTTTAGACATTTCGGCCGACTGGTCGGTTGTTTGTGGGATGGCTTTAGGGTATGCCGATTGGGATCATCCGATCAACCAATACAGAACCACGCGTGAGGCAGAGCAAACCTTCTTGAGCTTGAAAGGATTTGATGTTTGAGCTGTTTTTTGTAAAGCTTATACACGTAAATTTGCTTTTATTAAAAAAAAGTTCCACACTTGTATGAGTTGTAAAACTGAATTACTGTTGTGAGGAGAAAAAGATGAATACCGATTTTCGTCATTGGTCAAAAACCTTAGAGCCTGTTATCGCGATGAACAATACCATGATGCAGTGTGCACAAGAAATTGCCCGTTGCAACCTGAATTTAACAGCAGAGTGCATCAGCATGGGACTTAAACAGTGCCAAAGCCCTTTGACCCAGAAAAAACCAGAAGAATGGGTGCAAATGCAAGTTAACATGACTTGTGAAGCTGTTGAGAAAGCAGTGAAAGCATTGCAAAAAAGTTCTGAAACCATGATGGAAGCCATGACAGAATGTCGCAGTAAATGTGAAGATATGGTAAGCAACCAATGCCATAGCTGTGGAAGCACACAAAGCAGCGCTTCGACCGATCGTCCTCACCATCGTAAAAGTTAAGATCGCACACTTTCTCCCTTAAGTCTAATCACTTAACAAGATCTCCTGTATTACAGGAGATCTTTTTTTTTGCATTGTTTTTCTTGCATAGAATGTCAGATAAGGTATAATGGGTCCAAGTTTGCTGGCGTAGCTCAGTTGGTAGAGCAGCTGATTTGTAATCAGCAGGTCGCGGGTTCGACTCCTGTCGCCAGCTCCATTGACATTTAGGGAAGTTAATGGAAAAATACACCTTTTTTGGAGGGGTTCCCGAGCGGTCAAAGGGAGCAGACTGTAAATCTGCCGGCTCAGCCTTCGAAGGTTCGAATCCTTCCCCCTCCACCAAGTTTAAGTAAGTAATAAGCGGGTGTAGTTCAATGGTAGAACTTCAGCCTTCCAAGCTGATAGCGTGGGTTCGATTCCCATCACCCGCTCCAAGCGTTGCCCACATAGCTTAGTGGTAGAGCACTTCCTTGGTAAGGAAGAGGTCACCGGTTCAATCCCGGTTGTGGGCTCCAGTGTTGTGAGTGTTAAGTTAAACAATTTTCATTTTTAGGCAATGCGCGCTAATTAGGAGACAAAGTCAAATGGCAAAAGCAAAGTTCGAACGCGATCTTCCGCACATCAACGTGGGTACCATTGGTCACGTCGATCATGGTAAAACAACCCTAACAGCTGCCTTAACCAAAGTATTGGCTGAAAAATTTGGTGGTGAGTTTAAAGATTACAGTCAAATTGATGCGGCTCCAGAAGAAAGAGCGCGTGGTATTACCATCGCAACCGCGCATGTTGAATATCGTTCGGAAAAACGCCATTATGCACATGTGGACTGCCCAGGACACGCGGATTATGTCAAAAACATGATTACCGGTGCGGCGCAAATGGACGGTGCTATCTTGGTTGTGTCTGCTGCCGATGGCCCAATGCCTCAAACGCGTGAACACATCTTGTTGGCTCGTCAGGTCGGTGTGCCACGTATCGTTGTGTTTTTAAACAAAGCGGATATGGTTGACGATCCTGAATTGCTAGAGTTGGTTGAAATGGAAGTGCGTGATTTATTAACCAGCTACGGTTTCCCTGGTGATGAAACACCTGTGATTACCGGCTCTGCCTTAAAAGCCCTTCAAGGGGACAAAACAGAGATTGGTGTTGATGCTGTGTTGAAACTTGTTGCTGCAATGGATGAATATTTCCCTATTCCAGAACGTGCAGTCGATCAGCCCTTCTTGTTACCAATTGAAGACGTTTTCTCTATCTCTGGTCGTGGTACAGTGGT
>JBEAUL010000012.1:0-8553 GCA_041161475.1 Pseudomonadota bacterium
GGATATACAATGTCCACTTTGCACCCGGTTTCATTAATTGTAATGCTTCGGTCCAGCCAGGAATCACTGCATTCACGGGAAATGTTGCGGGTTGTCCATGCTTATCTGAGCTATCGAACTCAGTGCCATTGATTAAAGTACCACGATAATTGACGGTTACAGAGTCAGTTTTTTTAGGTGGCTCACCTTCACCAGGGGTATTGACCTTGTACTGTAAGCCACTGGCTAGGGTAATAACACCCGGTTTTGTTTTATTGGCTTCTAAAAAGGCTTTGCCTTCACTTAAGTTTTTAACAGCAGCTGTTTTCATTTTTTCCTCAATTTTTTTATGTTGCTCTTCTTGAAAAGAAGAAAGGACCTGTCTCATTTCCTCTTGGGTTAATGCAGGTGGATTTTGCATCATGGCATCTTTAAAACCTTGAAAAAAGAAATCCATATTTACGGAGATATCTTGTTGTTTTAGGTTTTCGCCCATACTGGAGCCGATAGCATAGCTGATTTTCTGTTCTTTGTTAATCACTTGACTTCCTTTAGGTTGTGTGGATGCGCTGGCAGGGGCATCCGCTTTTGTTTTGGTATTCGAGGCGGCACTATCGGGTGCTGCAATGCTTAGTGTAGGGATAAGCGATAATAGCGTAATACGAAAAAATGAAGATATTTCCATGGTTCGAGATTCCTTAAGGGTATAATTTACGTGTTAAAGCGACTCCGTTCTTAGCATTCTAGCCAATTTTTTGGTAGAAAGTAAAGCTATTTTTGCCCATCTTTTTAGATTGATACATGGCTTCATCTGCCCGCTTGGTTAGCATGTCTAGTGTATCGCCATCATGCGGATACACGCTGATACCAATACTACAGCTGGTTTTTAATTCAACACCGTTGAAGACAAATGGCGTACCAATGGTATGTAAAATGCGTTGTACTAAGGTGGTGATTTCAGCGCTATTTTTTAAGTGACTCAGAATAAGCACAAATTCATCGCCACCAACGCGGGCAGCGGTATCCATTGTTCTTATTTTGCTAGATAACTTTTTCGCAAAATACTTGATCAGGGCATCCCCATAATTGTGACCCAACTGGTCATTCACTTGTTTTAAATTATCAATGTCTACAAAAACAATTGCAATTTCACGATGGTTCTCACTGGCATAGCGAACGGCTTCTGAAAAACGTTCAGATAAAGATTGGCGGTTGTATAATCCAGTGAGTGCGTCATGGGAAGCATCATACTTAAGTTTAGATTCGTTTGCCTTTAAATCTTCGTGTGCCTTTCGCAGTAAAATAAAGCGGTTATAATCAACGATAGACTTGTTAATGCCGAAGATAATCAAGCTGAACAATAATCCGCTGATCCAAATAAGCGTATTCACAATTTTAGATTGTGCAGCAAGCTCTGATGGAAAAATAAAATCAATAATCCAAAAACGATCTAACACAGGAAAAATGAGGCGACGACTGTTTTTTTTATCCGAAGCATCAAATTGAGCGGTTTGGTAAATAATTCGATCGGCTGTTATTTTTTCAAGCGAAGAGACGTCATAAAGGCGTAGGCTGGTTCGAAATAAGTTATTGCGGGTTGCAGTTGTAATCAAATGTTCAATGTTAAAAAAACCAAAAGCCAATGCTCGACGTGCGGTATCAGACATCTTGGTGTTACTTTTCTCTAAAGGAATCATCAGGACAAAGCTGCGCTCAAAGGTGTTAGATAACCATTCTGGTGTATTTCTTTTTTCTGTTCGAATAAAAGCGTTTGACAATACAGTAGGGGGTTTGTGAATGAGTTGTAATAAATCTTGTCCCATCAAACTGGTTGTGTAGGGTGTTTGTGGGGCGATTAATTGGATACGTGCAGTAGAATGCTCATTTTGTTTTAAGGGGATATTCGATTCGATTTCGGCAAGACCAAGGAATTCGATATCAGGAAATTCAGAAAATAAATCCGTTTTTGTAATATAATTTTGCCAATTTTGTGCCAAAAATGCGGGGCTTTCCCACAGCATGCCTTGGTTCTGTAAAAATTGCTCATAGCTTTTTATGCGCTCTTGTAGACGCCCTTCGACTTGTTCGGTATAAAGAGAAAAAAGTACTTGTGCATTTTCTTCAGCCGTGTTTTTAGCCAATATCCAAATGCGTAAAGTTAAGCTTAAGCAGAGGATAAACAAAAGCCACACAACAGTCATTGGATTTTTAGAAAAAATAACCTGCATGGGCCCAAAAGGGCTCCGTGTGGCTTTTGTCTGAACAGGTTGTTCCTGTTGTGAAGTATCGTTCATATCATGCACGCTGCCAGCATAAAAGCTGTTCTTGTTGCCAAGTTATCGACTTTGTGCGGTAAATCATTAGATATCAGGACGAGTAGGTCACTGTGTGCAGAAATCCTTTAAGCACTTAGCTTTTAATGCCACCCTGAGTTAGCTCTTGTGGGTCGAGCAACCTATCTAGGTCGTCTGGAGATAGGTCGGTCATTTCAGCGGCAACCGATCGGACAGAACGATTTTCCCGATATGCTTTTTTAGCAATCTCTGCGCCCTTTTCGTAACCAATCACAGGATTTAAAGCGGTAATTAAAATGGGGTTAAGCGATAATAGGTCGGTGATGCGTGACTCGTTAACGCTAAATGCCATGATCGCTTTATCGGCCAAAATACGGCAACCATTGGCAAGAATGTCTAAGCTTTGCAAAATGTTATAGGCGATAACCGGTAAATTCACGTTTAATTGAAAATTTCCTCCTTGACCTGCGATTGTTACAGTCGTGTCATTACCAATTACTTGTGCAGCAACCATAATAATGGCTTCTGGAATCACTGGATTGACTTTGCCCGGCATGATACTGCTCCCAGGTTGAATGGCTGGCAAGCTGATTTCGCTTAAGCCTGCAATAGGACCGCTGTTCATCAGTCGTAGGTCTTGAGCAATTTTTGTCAAACTAACCGCAACAACACGCAGTTGACCCGATAACTCCACAACTGCATCTTGGCAACTTAATGCCTCAAATAAATTGGCATTTTGCGTAAATCTAATGCCTGTTTTTTCTGACAGTATCTGAGCAACTTTATGACCAAACTCGGGGTGTGCGTTAATCCCTGTACCTACCGCCGTGCCACCCAAGGCGAGTTCTTCAAGCCTTTTTTGAGTAGACTTGATGCGTGCAACGCCTTTACGTAGCTGAGCAGCCCAGCCACTGAGTTCTTGACCCAGTGTCAGTGGCATTGCATCCATTAAGTGGGTTCGACCTGTTTTGACCACATGGCAGTATTGTTCCGCCCTTTTTTCAATGGTTTCGATTAAATAAGACAGTGCTGGCACCAATTTTTCTTTGATTTCAAGGCAACAACTGACATGAATAGTGGTCGGGATGACATCATTGCTGCTTTGTCCCATATTGACATGATCGTTTGGGTGTACTTCTTGTGGTTGTAGGGTGCTGGCGATTGAGGCAATAACCTCATTCATGTTCATGTTGGTGCTGGTGCCAGAGCCTGTCTGAAAGACATCAATGGGAAATTGTTCAGTAATATGTTGCCCTGCATAAATCTTATTGGCCGCGTTGACAATGGCTTCAGCGATATCGGGTTCGAGCAACTTCAGTTGCTGATTGACAGTTGCACAAGCGGCCTTGATTAAAGCCAATGTGCGTAAAAAAGCGGGGGGCATCTTAAGTCCGCTGATAGGAAAATTATCGACAGCGCGCTGTGTTTGTGCGCCATAAATAGCAGAACTGGGGACCTCTAGGGTCCCCATACTGTCTTTTTTGATGATTTTTTTAGGCATCAGCTCCCTCCACTGGCCAATTGTCGCAAAACAAATGGCAAAATCCCTCCATGTTCATAATATTCTAGTTCTTTCGGTGTATCGATACGAATGTGTGCCCCAAAAGTGGTGGTCTTACCCGTTGCATCGGTTGCAGTAATAGACAATTGTGCTCGGGGGCTTAAAGCAGTAAATGGGATAGTATAGTGGGATTCAGGGGATAGCCCTAGGCTATCGGCAGATTCTCCTGGTAGGAATTGTAAAGGCAGAATACCCATTCCAACCAAGTTAGATCGGTGAATTCTTTCAAAGCTTTCTGCAATCACGGCACGAATGCCCAGCAATCGCGTACCCTTTGCGGCCCAGTCGCGAGAGGAACCGCTGCCGTATTCTTTGCCAGCCAATACGATAAGGGGACAATTGTCTGCTTGATATCGCATTGCAGCATCGTAAATACTCATGGTTTCACCCGTGGGTAAATAACGGGTCCAATTCCCTTCTTTGTCTGGAGATAATTGATTACGCAGGCGAATGTTGGCAAAAGTACCCCGCATCATGACCTCATGATTGCCCCGTCGAGAACCGTAAGAATTAAAATCACTCAGAGAAACGCCGTGTTGCGTTAAATAGTCCGCTGCGGGGCTTGTTTTAGCAATACTGCCTGCCGGCGAGATATGATCGGTAGTGACCGAGTCCCCAACGCACACCAGTACCCGCGCATTTTCAATGGGGGCGATGGGCTCAGGAACAAGCGTCATGCCATCAAAGTACGGTGGGTTTTTAATATAAGTGGACTGTGTGTCCCAGACAAACAGCTCACCTTTGGGCGTATCCAGGGTTTTCCAGGTATGCTCGCCTTCAAACACATGCGCGTATCGATTACTGTACATCTCTGGTTTAATCTCACTTAAAGCCGACTGTAGCTCTGTTGGTGTGGGCCAAATATCTGCTAAATATACGGCTTCTTTTTTATCGTTATATCCAATTGGGTCGTTTAACAAGTCGATATTCATACTGCCAGCCAATGCATAAGCAACGACCAAAGGCGGAGAGGCGAGATAGGCATTTTGTACTTCTGGATGAATACGTCCTTCAAAGTTGCGATTACCTGATAAGACGGCATTAACAGATAATTTTCCTTGTCGAATGGCTTCACTGATTTCTGGCAATAATGGCCCGGAATTTCCTATACAGGTGGTACAACCATAGCCAACCAGGTAAAAACCAAGCGCTTCAAGATAAGGGGTTAAGCCGGCTTTTTCAAAATAATCGGTTACCACTTGAGAGCCGGGGGCTAAGCTTGTTTTTACCCACGGCGCAACCCTTAAGCCTTTTTCAACCGCTTTTTTGGCTAAAATACCCGCGCTCAGCATCACGCTTGGATTAGAGGTATTTGTACAACTGGTAATGGCTGCAATCGCAACCATATCGTGGTTGATTGGGTATTGACTTGAGCCCAGTGTAACCATTTGCGGTTTGTCCAAGGTTTTTTCACTTTTCTTGAGATGCTCAGTAAAACGCTTTTTAGCGTCTTTCAAAGCAATCCGATCATTTGGGCGCTTAGGTCCTGCAATGGAGGATTCGATGGTACTCAGATCAAGGGTCACAATGTCACTGTAGATTGGGTCTTTTGCGTTTGTACTTCTAAATAACCCCTGGGCATGTGCAAATTGCTCGATTAAAGTGATTTGTTCGGAGGAACGACCAGTAACAGACAGATAATGCAGTGTTTCTGAATCAATCGGAAAGATACTGCAGGTTGCACCATATTCAGGCGCCATATTTGCGATAGTGGCTCTGTCTGCCAAGGGCAGATGATCGAGCCCGTTACCAAAAAATTCTACGAATTTTCCAACAACACCTTTTTTACGCAATATCTCTGTAATCGTCAGCACCAAATCTGTTGCAGTTGTGCCTGCAGGCAGTGCGCCAGTCAGTTTAAATCCAATGACTTCTGGAATGAGCATGGTAATCGGTTGGCCGAGCATCGCAGCTTCCGCTTCGATACCGCCAACACCCCAGCCTAAGACACCCAGGCCATTAATCATGGTTGTATGCGAATCTGTTCCAACAAGGGTATCAGGATAAGCCCAATATTCCCCCGTTTTTTCCTGTTTACTGCGACAGACGACAGACGCTAAATATTCTAAATTGACTTGGTGAACGATACCCGTGCCTGGGGGAACAACACGAAAATTGTCGAAAGCAGTTTGTCCCCAGCGTAAAAACGCATATCTTTCACGGTTACGTGAAAATTCAATGGCCGTGTTGCGTGTAAAGGCCGACTTGTCTCCGGCATAGTCCGCCATCACAGAGTGGTCGATAACCAGGTCAACCGGAGAAAGAGGATTAATTTTTTTTGGATCACCGCCCAATCGATGCATGGCTTCACGCATGGCGGCCAAATCAACGATAACAGGCACACCTGTAAAATCTTGTAGTACCACGCGACTCGGTGTAAAAGCGATTTCATGGTCTAAGGGTTTTTTCGGATCCCAATCCATAATGGCCTCAATATCCTTTTTCTGTACATTGATGCCATCTTCATATCGCAATAAATTTTCCAATAAAATTTTAAGCGAGTAAGGTAATGTTTGAATTTTTTCTTGATTAGGTAGTCGACTTAAATTAAAGTAATGGGTGTCACTGTATTGTCCGGTTAGCTGGGCGCGACAACGAAAACTGTCCAACATGCAAAATCTCCCTGTTTTTGAGCTAGGTGTGTGTAGAAGTAGGCACCCATCTTACCAGTAAATACACTCAGTCGGCTACCAGTGATATCGAGGGTTTTTATCGAATTTTAGTGTAGCTGAAACACTGTTGACAGAGATGAGCCAGTTTGTTACCGTATAGAGCCTATACAGGCACGTAGCTCAGTGGTAGAGCACCACCTTGACATGGTGGTGGTCGGTGGTTCGATCCCACTCGTGCCTACCAGACAATAAAGATGCTCAAGCAATGTAAAGTAATTAACCAAACAGGAGAAGCTTCCATTAGTAGCGTGAATAAAGAATCCCGCCATCGCATTAACCGCCAGATAAAGGCGCAATCGATTCGATTGATTGGTGATAACGGGGACCAATTAGGTATTTTTTCTCTCACTGAGGCATTAAGGCTGGCCAGCGAGCAATCGCTTGATTTGGTAGAAATTTCTCCGAATGCTGAGCCACCTGTGGTAAAATTAACGGATTACGGTAAGTTTTTGTATCAAGAAAGTAAGCAACGTGCGGTTGCGAAACAAAAACAAAAACGTATCAAAGTTAAGGAAGTAAAATTTAGACCCGGGACGGGTAAAGCAGACTACGAGGTCAAACTACGCAACCTTCGTGGTTTTTTAGAAGACGGAGACAAAGCCAGGGTAGTGGTGGTGTTCCGCGGACGGGAAATGGCGCACATAGATCTAGGTATGGTATTGATTGCACGTATCAAAGCCGATCTAGAAGAGTTTGCCAAGGTAGATTTTTACCCCAGTCGAGTGGAAGGTCGTCAGTTGGTCATGGTGTTGTCACCGAAAAAAAAGTAGCAATGCAGTAAACTGCAGTCAATAAACACAATGCGGAGTCGATAAGATAATGGCTAAAGTAAAACTAAAGACAAATAAAAGCGCAGCAAAGCGTTTTAAAAAGACAGGCACTGGTGGCTTTAAACACCGTCAGTCTCATCGTAATCATATTTTGACCAAAAAAAGCAGTAAGCGCATGCGTCATTTGCGTCACATGAAAGTGATCAAACACAGTGACGAAGCCACAATACGTCAAATGTTGGCTGCTATTTAAGCATCAAAATTTATTATTCACTATTTATTCGATGAGGAAGTAAACAATGTCTCGAGTTAAAAGAGGGGTTACAGCAAGAGCCCGTCATAAAAAAGTATTGGCCCAAGCCAAAGGATATTACAGCGCGCGTCGCAAGGTCTTTCGTGTAGCCAAACAAGCGGTTATTAAAGCAGCGCAATATTCATATATTGGTCGTAAACAGCGTAAGCGCCAAATGCGTCAACTATGGATTGTACGTATTAACGCGGCAGCTCGTTTATCAGGGCTTTCTTACAGCCAATTTATTCAAGGCTTACAAAAAGCCGGTATTGCGATTGATCGTAAAGTCTTAGCAGATTTAGCTGTTTTTGATCAACAAGGTTTTGCCGCTGTTGTTGAAAAGGCGAAATCCGCTTTAAGTGCAGCCGCTTAAGCGCATCTATACTACACACTATATCTCCGTGTCTGACCTACTCGGCAGACACGGTTCTTAAGGCCACGACATGCGACTCAAAAGAAGGGCACATGCAAGAAATTGTAGCACTGTCACAGGCAGCTTTGTCCGAGATTGCCACTGTATCAAGTTTGCGCGATGTAGAAGCCATTCGCGTCAAATACCTGGGTAAAAATGGTCTTATCACACTTCAGTTAAAACAGGTTGGAAAATTATCACCTGCGGAACGTCCTGCTTTTGGGGAAGCCATTAATCAAGCCAAATTTACTTTACAGGCAGCCATCGAAGAAAAACAAGTTTCCTTAAAAGCTAAGCAACTAGAGCAAGCAGTGGTTAATAAGGCCCTGGATATCAGCCTGCCTGGACGAGCACCCATACAGGGACGATTGCATCCCATTACACAAACCATTCAACGTATCCAAGATTGGTTTACCCCACTGGGCTTTACTTTAGCCGATGGGCCCGAAATTGAGTCGGATTATTACAACTTTGAAGCCTTGAATATCCCCTCTCATCATCCAGCGCGTGCCATGCATGATACCTTCTATTTTAATGAAAAATACTTATTGCGCACCCATACCTCTACGGTAC
>JBEAUL010000015.1:0-6788 GCA_041161475.1 Pseudomonadota bacterium
TGGGAATGGTGACTGTATTACCGGAACCAGAACCTACCTGTTGTTTTTGGGTAAGTACGGCATTGGATTTAAAATAACCGCGTTCATATTTTTTGATTTGAATAGGCGGTTGCCCTTTGTCTTCTAAGGTCTGGTTTAGTCTACCGATAAAACGACTGTACAGATACTCTGCGCCAAAGCCAACACCAAAGGGCAGTAAGCCGGTGATGACCACGATTAATACAATGACTGTGATAAAAAATTTTTTCATACCTAATGCTAGTCGGCCTTGTCATAAAAAAAGTTTAGACATTTTATTTAAAGGTGGTAGGTCGTAATGTGCCTTAATCTCGTATACAAAGTATGTGTGCCTTATGGTGTATGCGTGAATGTATGACTATTTTTTAGCATTCTCCTAGTCTACCTTTAGCGATCAGAGGCAAGTATATTTTTATGATGTGCATGCAATAAAAAATGTACAACAAGTGATTCTTTTATGGGAGGTAGGTTATGAAAAATGAGCATTCCTTTTTTGGCGAAGGATCAGGTAAAAAAACAGGTAAGGGCTTTTGGGCTACTTTTTCTGCCATTGGCGAAAAAATAGGCGCTGGTTTAAGGATTGCTGGGTTAGTCCTGTTGGGTATTCCCGCATCGATTGTGTATGGGGCAATAGTCTGCCTTGCAGAGTTCACCTTTAAGTCAGCTCAAGCGTTGCTTGAAGGTGCTGTTTCAGTCGCTGTTGGTGCTGTTGGACTTGCTGCTTTAGTGATTTCTCTTTCTTGGCTTATGCTTGGAAAGGATTTTCCTGGAACGCTGAAAGAGAGTGCTAGTTTGCTCGTGGAAGGGGTATGTAAAATAGTTTCCTTGGGTGTTTTATTTCCAGATGATTTAATTGAGCGACCCCAGTCTCTTTATGGGGAAGATAAAAGTTGGGACGGGATTGCCACGGTTAAGGATTTAGTAAAACAAAGTATATCTCTTATATCTGAAGAAATGGAAATCATTCGCGGAATAAACACAGAATCAGATGATAAATACAGAATCAGATGATAAATACAGAATCAGATGTGACGTTTAATTTCAAGCCAAGTTAATCATGATGTAACGAATATAAACATGACAAGTAACAAAATAGGAGAAAAATATGCGTCCAATGTACAAAGAGAAGTCTGGGAAACAATCCTTGAAACCAGAAGCACATGCTTGTGGCGTGGTTATTCACTTTCCTCGCCAAGAGTTGGCCTCGACATTAGAGAAAGACATGAAAACAGGTGTTCCTAAAGATGGTTCCAGCAAAAAGTATGACTTAAGTCGTGAGGGAAATGTTTTATCCATTCGTTTACATAATGTACAAGACACGAACTTTTGTGGTGCATTTTTGTTGGCACTCAGTGCTAGGGTTAAAAAATTGGTGATGCCAAAGCATGAAGAATCCGGTTTGTCGGTTGAGATTTCTGGTGCGGATGAATCGGGTGCTGCCTTGTGTGTTGCTTCTCAAGGCTTGTGGCCAGCAAGATTTTCTTTTTCGAGCAAAGCAGAAAAAGAGAAATTTGATCACGCCAGAAAAGAAATTGACACACAAATAAAAACAGTGACGAAAGCATTAACGCCTAAATTAAAACAAGAGATAGATAAACAAGTCAGTGCCTTAAAAAAAGGCAAAAAGAGTAAGTAGGAATGATTTGTTGTCAATAATAGCAATGAATAAATAATGATTTTATTTTTATTATTTGAGTGGAATGAGACTAGGCTCTTTTTATTCCACAGAGGGAGGAGGATTCATGGGAAAAAAACTAACCGTGGAAGCAGTGACATATGTTGCAGGTCTCATTAAGCATGAGGCTAGTATTATCTCTGGTGGTGGGGTACAAGAAGAACCTTCTTGGGTATCAGAATCATCGAGTAAAATGCCAGGGGCATTCTAAATAAGAGGCTCTTTTCCCGAGCGATATCATTTTAGTGTACAATCGGGTTCTGTTACTGCGGTAATAAGAGAACCCGATTGTTAAGATGGATACACTAAATGAGTCGTACAACTTTATTAAAGCCAGAAGACGGTGTGCAACACACCCCCATGATGCAGCAATACTTGCGAATCAAAGCCCAGCATCCAGATCATCTGTTGCTATACCGAATGGGGGATTTCTATGAGCTATTTTTTGAGGACGCGAAAAAAGCAGCAGCCCTACTTGATATCACCCTAACGGCCAGAGGAAACAGTGGAGGGGAACCGATTCCGATGGCGGGTGTGCCCTATCATGCGGTTGAAGGATACCTGGCTAAATTAGTAAAACAGGGCGAAGTGGTGGCGATTGCTGAGCAAATGGGGGAGCCCAAGCCCGGGGTACCAGTAGACCGGCAGGTAACACGGATTATTACGCCAGGCACTTTAACCGATGAAGCCTTGCTTACGGAAACAAAAGAAAATGTACTGATGGCAGTCACCCTGCATAAAGACAAGATAGGCATCGCCACGGTGGACTGTTCAACGGGTCGCTTTAGAATTTACCCTGCCTTAACAAAAGAAGCGTTCTGTTTAGAGTACGAACGCTTACAACCAGTAGAAGTATTACTCAGTGAAGATACTGCTCAGGCATTGCTGGATATTGCCATAGAAGCCCGTGTTACTGTCAGAGAAGCGGAATGGTTTAATCAAGACAGTAGCGAACAGTCTTTACAAGAACAGTGGGGGCCACACTATCAAGAAACCCATCTAAAAGGCCATGCGATAAAAAATTTACGACCTGCCCTCTGTGCAGCCGGGGGGTTATTGCGTTATTTGCGGTATACTCAACAGCAAGCCTTGCAACATATTGTTGTCTTAACTGTGGAAGAAACAGACAATGTATTAATGTTAGATGGCACAACCCAGCGTAACTTAGAGTTGATGGCCAATGGTCAGGGTGAAAAGCAACACAGTTTGTGGCACTTGGTCGATAAAACAAAAACAGCCATGGGCAGTCGATTATTACAGCGTTGGATAAAAAAGCCATTAAGGCATCGTCAAGATATTCAGCCACGAACAGATGCTGTGGCGTGTTTATTACAATCAGAACGTTTTATCCCTGCGCAAGCATCCTTACAAGGCATGGCAGACATTGAACGTATTTTAAGTCGCATTGCCCTGTTTTCTGCGCGTCCGCGTGATTTACTGAAATTAAGAGAAGCGTTGAGTGCTTTACCTCAAGTTAAAGCACAATTATCGTCTTTCGCATTAACCCCCTTGTTACAGCAGATTGATGCCGGTATTCAATGCTTTCCCGATTTACAGGATACCCTAGCACGGGCAATTGTGGACTATCCACCCTTATTGACCCGTGACGGGGGCGTCATTGCAACTGGGTTTGATGAAACCTTAGACAGTTTAAGGGCCTTGAGCGACAATGCGAGTGATTTTTTAACGCAACTCGAAAAAACGGAAAAAGAGCAAACCGGTTTGTCTACCTTAAAAGTTGGGTACAATCGGATTCATGGATATTTTATCGAATTAAGTCGTGGGCAAGCAGAGCAGGCGCCTTCGCACTATATTCGACGTCAAACATTAAAAAATGCAGAACGGTTTATTACCCCTGAGTTAAAAACATTTGAAGACCAGGTATTAAGTAGCCGAGAACGTGCCTTAGCACGAGAAAAATATTTATATGAAGCGCTCCTAAAAACAATTCAATCAGTGTTGCCGGCCTTGCAAACCATGGCACAAGCCATCGCAGAATGGGATGTGTTGCTGAATTTTGCAGAACGTGCCCATCAATTAGATTGGTGTCAACCGCAATGGGTTGATAAACCGACGCTTGCCATCACCGCAGGGCGACACCCAGTGGTGGAATCCGCCTTACAAACGCCTTTTGTTGCCAATGATGTACAATTTGAGCCAGGTAAAAAATTAATGTTGATTACAGGTCCTAATATGGGCGGTAAATCAACGTATATGCGTCAAGTGGCCTTGATTGTTATTTTGGCGCACATGGGTTCTTTTGTCCCCGCGCGCGCAGCCACCTTGGGCCCATTCGATCGTATCTTTACACGGATTGGGGCCCAAGATGACTTGGCGACTGGTCGTTCAACCTTTATGGTTGTAATGACTGAGATGGCCAATATTTTACATCATGCCACAGAAAACAGTTTGGTTTTGTTAGATGAAGTTGGACGAGGCACCAGCACCTTTGATGGGTTGGCCTTGGCCTGGGCCATTGGCGAAGCGTTGGGTAAAGAGATTAAAGCCTGGACTTTATTTGCCACACATTACTTTGAATTAACCGCCTTGCCTCGTACAGTGCCGGCAGCGGTTAATGTGCATGTGGCTGCGGTGGAGCGCGATCAGCGTCTTATTTTTTTACACAGTATACTGCCTGGTCCAGCAAGTCGCAGTTATGGTATTCAGGTGGCACAATTGGCGGGTTTTCCTGCGTCCGTGATTACACGGGCATTACAAAAATGTCATTCCCTGGAAGCTGTGCCCACAAGTAATCCGACAAAAACAGCAGAAATAGAGGCCTTGGCGCAGTTGGACATGATGTTTGAGTAAATGGCGCGTTGTTTACTCTTTGTCCATGGAAAAGCTGATGTCGCTCCCAGAGCCTTCTGTGCCTGTTTCGACACCAATCGACCAGTATCTGCCCAAAAAGTATTTTAGTTTTACCGTTTTGGTTTCTTCGAGCATACTTTTTAAGTATTGCAGATAAACTTTTGGAGTAAGGTATGAGCCAACGGTTAAGACGGTGTCCATGTCTGTATGGGTTTTAGGATTATAGGTTGTATGGCGTGCTTCAACATCAATATCTTCTACATGTAACCGATTTTGTAAGCGATCGATAAAAGAGCCTTCATTGTTGCCTGCTGCATCCGCTAAAAACAAAGCCGATTGAGAGGCTAGTAGGGTTTGTGCATTGGGGTTATCATTCGTTGAGCTTAGGAATTGCACATTTTTTTGGCGCGTATTGTACAACTGCACCATTGGGCGTGTGAGTGTGCCTTGAATATAAAAATTATTTTCTTGTGTGGCATCTTGTTGCATGGGATTGCGTTCTGTGATGCGAATATCGAGCAATGGATCGGAGAGTAAAGTGCCGTTTGGAAAATATAACCGTCCTTTGTTGATGGTGCGCGTTTTGCCTTTTAAACGGTAACGTCCTTTGTCTATCCAGAGTTCGCCTTTTCCGGTTAATACACCGTCATGGCGTTTTGTAACGGCTAAATTTCCTTCTAATTTTCCTTCTAAGCCGTAACCCTGTAGCGTGATATTTTTCAACAGTAATTGAATGTCAGGTAAAATGTGGATGGTATTGTTCTGTCCGATGTCTCCCTTTTTGTTTGTATCTAGCGCATCAATAAATCGGACATCCCGAGAAAGCACCGATTGATTGACTTGTTCTTTTAGTCGAATTGTTGCCTTGCTTACGCCTAAATCCCCATGAATATGCAGCACAGGGGGTATGTAGTGTAAGGTGAGATTGGGTGAAGCCGTAGCAGTTAGGGCATAAGTTCGGTACAAGGGTAAATCATCCCCTTTTAGGGTCCAGGTATTGAACGCATTGCTAGATAGATATAACCAGGATTGTCCTATGCCCAGTTTTCCTTCGGCAGAGAATAGGGGCTTTTGTTTGGGATGATGCGCGGAGTGAATATTGAGCGTTCCCGATTGTAGTGCAATCCCTTGAGTAGGCAGATAGGTTTTAAATCCACTGACATGTGCATCTAAAGACCAGTGGTTGCTAGAAACAATATTGGACGAGATGCTCACTTCCTCATAAGGACATTTTATCCAAGAATAAGGCGTATCGCGAAATAAAATATTACCACTTGGAAAGACTGCCTTTAAGGTAATGTGTCCGGTTTTTTTCTTTGCAGGGCCATGATATTGAATGCGTAAATTCACCTCGCTATCCCATCGGATATTATTGGGTAGCATAAAGGCAAGGGCTTTTAAGGGAAAATGAGGCAACTGCCATTCAATGGTTTTGGGCTTTTGTGTCACGCGTTGGAATATATCTGCTTTAAAAATAGGGCTGTGCGCATTTCTTTTCCAAGTAATCACGCCGGCAACAGGATGAGTCGTCTTTTTTTGTGGGTGATTTGGTGTTTTGGGTATAAATTGCCATTTTTGATCGGCGTAGCGCAATTGTACAATGCCAAGGTAGGGTATACCGTTTTGAATAGAAAAATCGGCTTGTCCCCAAAAAGTGTTTTTTCCACTTTTTCCAGCAACTTTAGACAACTGTACCTGTATGGTGGTGGGATGTGACAAAGAGAGTCCACTACTGAGCTTAAGGTATTGTATTGAGAGTGGGGCCTGTTGTTTTTTGATAGCGTCTGCAAAGGTGATATCTGCTTGCAACAATGCCAATTGTTCTATTCGAAACTGGTGTTCTAGAACTGCAAAAGGAGACAAGCGTATGTCTATTTGTTGTATATGCAGGCGACTAATAGGCCACCCTTTTGGGGGTAAATAGTCAAGATTGTGTGCGGTGATGGTGCCTAACCAACGCCCCTGTAACTGCCCTACCTGAATACTACCGGGAATAAACGGGCGCAAAACAAACCATGAGGTTTGTAGCCCCGTTTCAGTAGACAGCAACCATACAAAGACCAATAACAAGCCTAAGAGGGGATAGATGGTATGTCTACACAACCATGATATGTTGAATACTTTCATTAATATGATTATACATGAATGAAAGTATGTTTGATAACTATTTTGGGATTAAACGAGGTGATTTTAACGCATAGTGATTTTTTATCTAAAAATCTGTGCCAAAAGTTAAATGTAAACGGGGATGATGTTTTCCGGTTTCGATGGGCTTGGCGATATC
>JBEAUL010000033.1:0-10311 GCA_041161475.1 Pseudomonadota bacterium
GTATGAATGAAATACGAGTTTATAAGCTAACTTCTATGATTTTATGTTTGTCGGGGATACAGATACTGCTGAAAATGCATTAACATTTTGATTAAGAAATCTTACAATAGAGCATGCACACGATTTCTGTTAAAAAAGAACACACACTTCCCGAACCCTCTGATGCTGAAAAAGCTCAGAGTAAACGGCTGTGTGCAGAGATTCGGAATTTAATTCACGCTGCTGGAGGGGCTATTCCGTTCTCTGATTTTATGTCAGCAGCCTTATTTTCACCAAATGATGGATATTACAGCTCCCTAAAATCCAAAATTGGAAGGGCAGGCGATTTTGTGACGGCGCCAGAGCTTTCCCCTTTGTTTTCTGAATGCCTGGCCATTCAGCTTGCTGAAGTGTTGGCGCATGTTCCTAGTGGGCATGTGCTAGAGTTTGGTGCCGGCACAGGTCGTATGGCGGGCGATATATTGCATACCTTGGTTACAGAAAAAAATTTTCGTGGACAATATTACATTTTGGAACCCAGTGGAGCGCTTAGGGCTGAGCAAGTAGCCTATCTAAGCGATCGATTTCCTGGTTTGTTTTCGCGTTTTGTCTGGTTAAATACCTTACCAGCGCAGTTTACCGGGGTTATTCTGGCCAATGAGGTGCTTGATGCTTTTCCGGTGGAGCGTTTTGCGATTAAAGCAGGACGCTTGTATCGAACATGGGTGGAAGCCGACCCTTTGCAGCCCGATGGCTTTATACAAATCGATAGACCCAATGACTTGCCCCTGCTTTCGAGTGTGTTTGAAGCGCAAGCATGGCCTGAAGCATACCGATCGGAGTGTCATCCGCAGTTATCCGCATGGCTTCAGTCGCTAGGAGAGGTCTTGAACGAAGGGGTTTTATTTGTCTTGGATTATGGTTTTCCTAAACAGACCTATTATCATACAGACCGTTCGTCTGGAACGCTTATGTGTCATTATAAGCACTACGCGCATACCGATCCCTTTTTTTACCCTGGCTTACAAGACATTACTGCACATATTGATTTTTCTGCCCTCGCGGATGCGGCAAACCAAACGGGTTGGCAAGGCTTGGGGTATACCGATCAAGCCCATTTTTTAATCAATTTGGGGTTGTTAACGCGACTCGAGAGACAATTGGGGGGTGATAAACACCTAAGCGATCTGACAGCGCTTAAGGCCATTCAGGGGGTACAAACCCTGCTGTCACCCAGTGAGATGGGGGAACTGTTCAAGGTAATTGCCTTAGGAAAAAACCTGTCCCAAGAAATCCCTTTATCTGGATTTACGACAAAGAACAGGTATGCCCAATTAAGGGAAGACTAAGAAAAAATACCCTTAGGAGGCCTTTTTGGTAGGGCTTAAGTGCTGTAATTGGTTGAGTAAGTGCTCAAAATCGACTTCTAGCGCAGCCGTGTACCGTTCATTTTGGCGTAATTTTTTGTTTAAGCGTTCCAGTTCTTGCTCTAAAGAGCTTAAGCGTTGGGTTTGTGTTGCCAGCTGTGCATAAACATCGCTGTTTCCGGTGCCGACTTCAGTACTGCTCAGTAAACTAACCATGTTTGTCTTCTCCCTGTCGAAAAACTCGTCTTACGTAGCCTTATCTTGTACGTAATCCATTGTTTCATCAAGCGCAAATAGGAACTGTTCTTGTAAGAAAAAAACCCATGCATGGGCAAGATTCTAGATTGATAAGGGGATTTATTACTTAGAAAAAGTCGCTTTTAATTGCTTAATGGCGTTTAAGCGTTCCCGATGAATGGCTTCTCCCAAGGCGGCTCCTTGGTATCCTTTCTCGATTAAGGGTTGTGCGCGAACAGATTGTACGGCCCTAAAAGTTGCATTCAGATAATCAGAATGCGGATATGGGTCATTTTCTTTCCCTTTTCTTCCCCGCGCATCGGCTTCGCATGCAAGCACAAACTGATGTAGGCGATGAGGTTTTTTTAATGCGCCAATAGACTCAAATAATGAGAGTAATGTGCTGGGCTTTAGTTCAAAGGCGCGCCCATATAAACCGTGATACTCGGCCACGGCCAGGGCCAGCTCGCGGTACTCGTTTGGTACCCCATATTGCTTACACCAGTCGGCCAGTAGCTTTGCACTTCTTGCTTCATGACCATGATGCTTAGGCCAAACTTCTGCAGGCGTTTCTCCTTTTCCCAAGTCGTGACATAAAGCAGCAAAACGAACAACCTTGTCTGTTGATAGACGAGCAGCAGCCGATAAAACCATCATGGTATGTATGCCCGTATCAATCTCTGGATGGTGTAAGGCCGGTTGTGGGATACCCCACAGTTTGTCTAATGCAGGAAATAAGCGCGCTAAAGCCCCACAGGCCCGTAATGTGTCGAAAAACTGTGCTGGGTCGTCTTCGCCCAATGCCCGTTCCATTTCTTGCCATACGCGTTCTGGCACTAGGGCATCGACTTCGCCACTTTGAACCATTTGGCGCATGAGCTCCAAGGTTTCTGGTGCCACTGAAAAACCCAAGGGGGCCAATTTAGCCATAAAACGTCCTACCCGTAAAATACGTACCGGATCTTCCGAAAAGGCATCAGAGACATGCCGCAGGCGTTTTTGTTGAATGTCCGCTATTCCCCCATAAGGGTCAATTAATTTTCCGTCACTGGTTTTTGCAATGGCGTTGATGCTTAAGTCGCGCCGTTGTAAATCTTCTTCTAAAGAGACGTTTGGGTGAAAATCACAGATAAACCCCTGGTACCCAACGCCCACTTTTTTTTCTGTTCTTGCCAAGGCATATTCTTCGCGGGTTTTAGGATGCAAGAAGACTGGGAAGCTTCTGCCTACGCGTTTAAAGCCTTCTTTGAGTAAAGTTTCCTCGTCAGCACCCACGACGACCCAGTCTCGCTCATGAACAGGTAAACCCAGCAGTTGATCGCGAACAGCGCCCCCAACCAGATATACCTGATAGTGATGTTTGCGCCTTGTGGTCACTGAAATTTACTCACGGCCTTGTTTAGCTCAATAACGGTTTCTATCGACGCTTGAAGCTGTGTTTGTTCGCTGGGGCTTAGGGGTACTTCGATGATTTCTTCGATACCAGCAGCCCCTATTTTAACGGGGACACCCACGAATAAAGGTTCTTTTACGCCATATTGCCCTATTTTTAATTTTGCTGCGCAGGGTAAAATGGCTTTTTTGTCTAATAAATAGGATTCAGCCATTTGAATAGCAGAAGAGGCTGGGGCATAAAAAGCCGACCCAGTTTTAAGCAAATTAACGATTTCGCCACCACCTTTACGGGTTCTGTCAATAATTGCATCGAGGGTTGCTTGGGTAATGCGATTTTGTTTCACCAGTTCCGTTAAAGAGACCCCGCCAACGGTACTAAAGGCTGGGAGTGGCACCATTGAGTCGCCATGACCACCTAATACGAAAGCCTGGACTTGTTCTACAGAAACCTTCAAGGCTGTTGACAGGAATGTTCTGAATCGTGCTGAATCTAGTATACCAGCCATACCGACAATTTTTTGATCGGAAATGCCAGAGTAATCTTGTAGGACTTTAACCATGACATCTAAAGGGTTGGTAATGCATATAACAAACGCATTGGGTGCATGTGTTTTAATGCCCGCACCCACCGCACGCATTACTTTTGTGTTAATTTCGAGTAAATCGTCTCGGCTCATGCCAGGTTTTCGGGGCGATCCGGCTGTGACAATCACAACATCGGCCCCAGCAATGTCTTCATATTGATTTGTGCCCGACACATGGCAATCGACATGCTCAATGGGGCCACATTGTGACAGGTCTAAGGCTTTCCCTTGCGGAACGCCTTCAAGAACGTCGAATAAGACAATGTCCCCTAAGTTTTTTAATAATGCCAGATGTGCCAAGGTGCCGCCAATATTTCCGGCACCGATAAGGGCAATTTTTTTGCGAGAGGCCATAATGAATCACTCCTTGTTGGAAAAGCTATTCCAACATTGTAATGATTATTGGCCTCAAAGCCAAAAATTATTTTGGTGTTGGGGCAACACCAGAGGCAATCGCTGCTTTTCCGACTGCCTGGGTGACTTGCTGAAGTAATCTTGGATCGGTTGGTTTTGGCAGAATATAATCCGGAGAAAAGCTTAAATCGGCTGCATCAGGGTATGCCGTTTTAATTTCTGCAGGAATTGGCTCATGCACAATAGAACGAATCGCTTCTACAGCAGCAATCATCATCTCTTCGTTAATGCAACGTGCGCGCACATCGAGGGCACCACGGAACAGATAAGGAAAACACAATACATTGTTGACTTGATTCGGAAAATCGCTGCGACCTGTTGCAATGATCAAATCGTTACGAATAGATTTGGCAACCGAGGGCATAATTTCTGGCACTGGATTAGACAGGGCAAAAATAACTGGATTTGGACGCATGCTGAGTAACATATCAGGTTCCACCAGGTTAGGGCCTGAAAGACCGATAAACACATCTGCATCTTGCATGGCGTCTGCGAGGGTACGTTTATCTGTTTTGGCTGCAAAAGCTTGTTTATAGCTGTTGAGGTTAGTTCTTTCGCTGTGTATCACACCTGCGGTGTCTAACATCAAGATATTTTCACGTTTTGCCCCCAAAGAAATCAGCAAGTTCATGCTTGCAATACCTGCTGCACCCGCACCAAGACAAACAATATTGATGTCTTGAATATTTTTTTCTTGTAATTCAAGCGCATTTAACAGGCCAGCAGCAACGATGACTGCGGTGCCGTGCTGATCGTCATGAAAAACAGGAATATTCAAACGTGATTTTAAAGCCGCTTCAATTTCGAAACATTCAGGTGCTTTGATGTCTTCTAGGTTAATGCCACCGAAAGTTGGCGCAATGTTGGCGACGGTTTCTATAAAGGCTTTTGGATCTTCTGTGGCTACTTCGATATCGAATACATCAACATTCGCAAGCAGTTTAAACAGAATGGCCTTACCTTCCATCACAGGTTTGCTCGCCAATGGACCCAAATTACCTAGCCCTAAAATAGCGGTTCCATTGCTGATAACCGCCACTAAGTTACCTTTTGAGGTGTAACGATAGGCTGTTTCTGGATCTTGAGCGATAGCTCGTACTGGCGCGGCAACGCCAGGCGAGTATGCTAAGGCTAAGTCTTGTTGCGTAATCGCCGATTTGGTTAATCTAATTTCCAATTTACCGGGTTTCGGAAACTCATGGTAGTCTAACGCGACCTTGTCGAGTGAATTTTTTATCATAATATAAACAGCCTAAGGGAAAGTGTCCCTTAAGAACAGCCTTATGCTATTCCTGCGTCGGAACCGGACAACAAGGAGAATCCACCAAAGCGGTCGTTAAAGTTTTTAACGCGTGCTTCGCGGTCGATTACTTTTTGATTACCGGTGTAAAAAGGATGGCATGCATTACAAACATCAAGTGTTAGGTTACCTTTGATTACGGAACCAATTTCAAATTGATGACCGCAGCTGCATTTTACTGGAATCTTTGTATATTCTGGATGTATACCGTCTTTCATAAAAAAATCCTAATTTGACTGAGTAAAAACCCAATTGGTTATATTTATTGGTGGGCCCACTAGGACTCGAACCTAGGACCAAGGGATTATGAGTCCCCTGCTCTAACCAACTGAGCTATAGGCCCAAGAAGTCCCCCATTTTGACACAGACACCCACCAGAAATCAAAGCTGTTTAAACATACAGCACATTAAGGGAGGCCTGTGTTAATGGGGCCGTATCACAAGTGCTTTAGGCATCCTTGGGTTCGTCGTCCTCTAAGAAGCTACGTAACTGCTCTGCGCGACTTGGCTGACGTAGCTTACGGAGTGCTTTTGCCTCGATTTGACGAATACGCTCCCTGGTGACATCGAATTGTTTACCCACTTCTTCCAAGGTATGATCGGTATTCATATCAATACCAAAACGCATGCGCAAGACCTTGGCTTCACGTGTGGTTAAGCTGGCTAGAATACGTCGAGTAGACTCTTTGAGTCCCTCTGCAGTGGCCGCTTCAATCGGCGCCAAAGCCGATCGATCTTTTACAAAATCACCCAAAGTAGATTCGTCTTCACCATCTCCTATCGGGGTTTCCATAGAAATAGGCTCTTTCGCAATTTTAAGTACCTTTCGGATTTTATCTTCAGACAATCCCATGCGTTCGCCGAGTTCTTCTGGTGTGGGTTCACGCCCTATTTCTTGTTGCATTTGTCGTTGAATACGATTGAGTTTATTAATGGTTTCAATCATATGCACAGGAATGCGAATCGTACGCGCTTGGTCTGCAATGGCGCGCGTAATGGCTTGACGAATCCACCAGGTGGCGTAAGTAGAGAATTTGTATCCGCGTCTGTATTCGAATTTATCGACTGCTTTCATTAAACCAATATTACCTTCTTGAATTAAATCCAAGAATTGTAAACCACGATTGGTATATTTTTTTGCAATCGAAATCACAAGCCGTAAATTGGCTTCGACCATCTCTTCTTTGGCTTTACGCGTTTTGGTTTCTCCCGCAAACATGCGTTGATTTAAAGCCTTAATCGTCGCAATGGTGAGGCCTGTTTCGGCTTCGATTTTAATGAGCATTTCTTGGGCTTGTTGAATTTGGGGTGCATGGGCATGAAATGCTTCAGCCACTTTATGCGAATCCCACACAACGTTATTTACCCAATTTAGATTGGTTTCGTTGCCGGTAAAGCTTTCTATAAACTGCTGGCGTGGCATTTTAAGTTGCTCTACACAAAGATATAGTAATGCGCGTTCTTGTTCTGAGACACGTTCACGCATCGCACGCATTTGTTGCACCAGAGAATCGAAGCATTTCGGTACCAGTTTAAAGCAAGCAAAACGTAAAGACAGTTGATCGAGCAAGGCCTGCGTTATCTCATTGCCACGACCATACTTTGCAATCGCCTCTTCGGTATCGGCCAAGACTTCGCGCAAACCATCGAAATGTCTTTTGGCTTCTTCTAGATCGAGTTCTGCATCAAATTGTGCGTTGCCTTCGCTATTTTCATCTTCACTGTCATCGATATCATCTGAAGCTGTGGTATCTGTATTTATTGCACTGCTTGTGTCAGACTCACTTTCATCGGCCTCAGGCGTACTGTCGGTACTTAAAGCGGCATAATCAATAAACCCGTTGATGAGATCGTTTACTTTGAGTTCACCTTTTTCTACTCGCTCAAAAGTTTCTACCAAGCGCTGTAGTATAGGCGGATATTGGGCCAATGTTTTAAGCACTTCACAGGCGCCTTCTTCGATGCGCTTGGCAATATCAATTTCGCCGATGCGGGTGAGTAATTCAACATTACCCATTTCTTTCATGTACTGACGTACCGGATCGGCCGCTGTGCGCATTTCACCTTCAGCTAAGGGAATGATCGCGTCTTCGCTAAAATCTTCGGTGTTGATCGCGGGGCGAGGGTTATCTTCGGAAAATTCAATATTGTCGACTTCTGATGCCATTTCATAGACGGTAATGCCCATGTCATCGATCATTTGGATGATATCGTCACGCTCTTCTTGACTGATTACCTCTTCAGGAAGGTAATGATCTACATCTAGGTAAGTTAAGTAACCCTTCTCTTTCCCTAATGTAATTAAAGCCAAGGTTTGAGCCGCTTGTTGTTCGCGATCAAAATAAGTCATGTTTGTATATACTCGTTCTGTTATGATTAGTTGGAAAATATTACAACAAAGTGCAAATTTTAGCGTTTATGCCTCAATAAATCCAGTGCTCTTTTTACTCTTTGCGAGGGGCATGTTGAGCCTGCTTAAGTAAGCTGTTTAAATGGTTAATTTGGGTCATGGATAACTTTTCTCCTTGTTTCATTTTTTTTAGCCAATAATCGGTTTCTTCATTAATTTGTTGTTTCAGCAGTTTGTTTACAATGCCTTCCCACTCTGCGGCCAAGTCAATGTCCGGAATGGCATCAATTTGTTCTTGTAATCTCTCCATTGAAAGTAGATTTTGATAGTGAATATTGCAAGTGGCTAATGCGTCAAATAAATTATTTTCAAGCAGATTGACCTGTTTTTGCAGTAGCGCCAGATAGCCGTAAATCGGTGATATTTCTGCTGCACTCCAGTGTAGAGACTGAAATGCAGAGATAAAGCGCTTATCTATGGATAAAAGTGCGATAAGCCTTAAAAGGAGTGATGAGACACCAAGGTTTCGACGTGACTTTTGTTGACGCGCAAGATAAGTCGATGACTGAGGGGGGCGTGCAGTGGGTGGTGTCACCTGTTGCATTGTTAAACCGGCTATTTCTCCCAGTCGATTGAACATCATTTGTTGCAGTGCCCCTGGAGGCAATTGCGTTAAGAGGGGTTTTGCTTGGCTAACCATTTTGGCACGCCCATCAATTTGCGTTAGATCGACTTTTTGTGCAAGCGTCTCAAATAAAAAATCGGGCAGAGAGCGACGACGCTCAAGCTGTGCTGAAAAGCCACTTAATCCGACTTTTTTTAAAAAAGAGTCCGGATCTTCTCCACTCGGAAAAAAGACGAATCCAACACGTCGCCCATCTTTTAAGTGTGGGAGGCATAGGAGTAAAGCTTTCCAGGCGGCCTCTTGTCCAGCCGCATCACTGTCGAATCCAAATAGAATATCGTCTGTCTGATGGAACAATATGTCTAGGTGATGATTGGTTAATGCGGTTCCCAATGTGGCAACAACGCGTGTAATACCGGCTTGAGACAAAGAAACGACATCAAAATACCCTTCTACGACTAAGATATCAGTTAGGCCATGCGGATTCGCCTGTTTTGCTTCATACAGGCCATAAACGAGCTGACTTTTATGAAAAACCGGGGTTTCTGGAGAGTTAAGGTATTTTGGTTTGCTGTCGTCTAGTACACGACCACCAAACCCAACTACTCGGCCGCGTAAATCAGTAATAGGGAAAATAATTCGATCTCGAAACCGGTCGTAAGGTGTACCGCTTTGTGTGGAGGTACATAGCAAACCGCATTTTAACCCAGTTTCTTGAAATGCGTTTAAAGTGTCCATGTCCGTGCCAAGTGTTTGTAGGCTATGCCATCCTGGAGGGGCATAGCCCAATTTAAAGCGCTTTGCGGTGATACCAGTAATGCCTCGATTTTTTAAATACTCAATGGCTAATTGGCCTTTGGGATGCGCTTTAAACTGTCTTGTGTAAAAAAGAGACGCTTTGTTTAATAAATGGTAGAGGGGTTGCAGTCGCTCCAACTCCGGATCTTCCGCACGCATTGACTCGCTCAGTTCACGACTGAGCCCTACCCGTTCAGCCAACTGTGTCACCGCATCCTGAAAACTGATGCCTTGATCGATCAAAAATTGGATAACGTCGCCTTGCTTACCACAGCCAAAGCATCGATAGCGTTGTTTTGTGGGGTTAACAAAGAAGGAAGGGGTTTTTTCTTGATGAAAAGGGCAGCAAGCAGCCCATTGGGCGCCACTTTTTTTGAGTTTTACACGCGCCTCTACCCATTCAAGAAGATTGGCTTTTACGCGAATTTCATCGAGTAGGGTAGGGGGGATTCGGCCAAACATAACTGGGCGTATAGCCAGACGGGCATGGTTAACCCGACAAAGCAGTTAATTTTTCTTTTAGTAATAGACTCACGCGCCCCATATCGGTACGACCCTGCAAGTCTGGTTTTAGTATGGCCATTACTTTTGCCATATCTTTAATAGACTGAGGCTGAGCGCTCGCAATGGCTCTGGCGACAAAGGCGTCCACCTCTTCTTGGGTCAAGGGTGTTGGCATAAAGGTTTCGATAACAGCAATTTCGGCTGTTTCTTTATCAGCCAGGTCTTGTCGGCCGGCTTTGGTAAATTCGGCTACAGAGTCTCTGCGTTGACGAACCATTTTGTCTAGGAGTACGATCACTTGTGTGTCGTCTAAGGCAATACGCTCGTCTACCTCACGTTGCTTAATTGCTGCTTGAATGAGACGAATAACGCCCAATTCAGCTTTTCGGCCACTTTTCATGCAATCTTTCATTGCTGCTGTGAGCTGGGATTTTAGATCGCTCATCTTGAGTGACTCCGTTGGCGTTTAGTGGTTATTGCCACCACGTATGGCTTGCTGTTCGCGAGAAATTTTCTTTAAGAAGCGCTTTCTAGCAGCGGCTTGTTCCCGTTTACGGATAGCAGATTTTTTGCGATAAAACTCACGCTCACGCAATTCACGGGGTTTGCCTTCTTTTTCGACAAAACGCTTTAAGCGACGAATCGCGGATTCTGGAGACTCGCCTTCTTTAACACGAACAAAAACACCTCGAACCATTATAACCTCTATAGCCTTTTGAAATAAGTTAGTTAATTGATATAATTATAAACAGTAGCTT
>JBEAUL010000052.1:0-12042 GCA_041161475.1 Pseudomonadota bacterium
CATGGGTACCCCCCTGAATGGTTGGCACAAGGTTAACAAAGCTTTCTTGCACGCTGTCACTTTTTTCTGGTGCCCAAACAACGGCCCAACGCACGGCTTCAGTATCGCCTTCAAAATCGCCTTCAAAGGGCTTTTCTGGTAGTAATACCGTTGTATCCACTTGTTCTAGTAAATACTGGTTTAAACCAGATTCATAGTACCATTCAATGTATTCCTCTGTGCTTTCATCCAAAAATTCGATGTGCAATCCAGGACACAAAACGGCTTTAGCCCGCAGTAATTGCTTTAGTTTTGACGCCAGTATTTTTGCAGAATCAAAATATTTGGGTTCTGGCCAAAAAACAACGGTTGTACCGGTTTCTTTTTTCGGTACTTCTCCGATTTTTTTCAATTTTTCGACACGTTCGCCTTGCTCAAAAGCCATTTTATACGCAAAGCCACCCCGTTTTACCACAACCTCTAATCGCTTTGCCAAGGCATTTACAACAGAGACGCCAACACCGTGTAAACCACCTGAAAAACGATAATCTTTTTGGGAAAATTTTGCACCCGCATGCAGGCGCGTTAAGATTAACTCGATACCTGGCACTTTATGTTCTGGATGAATATCAATAGGCATTCCTCGCCCATTGTCTTCCACGGATAAACCGCCATCTTTGCGTAATACAACCCGAAGACGGTTGGCATGCCCACTGATCGCTTCATCCACGCTGTTGTCAATCACTTCTTGTGCTAGGTGATTGGGGCGTGCAGTATCGGTATACATTCCAGGGCGTTTACGCACCGGATCTAGGCCACTTAAAACCTCAATTGAAGTAGCGTTATAAGCCCTATCAGCCATGTATCATTCCTTAACTCTGTGTACTGCCAACGGATTGTATTTACTCTGACAAAGACAGCAATGCCGTATTACCACCCGCAGCAGAAATATTCATGGTAAATGTACGTTCTGTGGCCAATCTTGGCAAATAGTTTGGTCCACCTGCTTTAGGACCAGTACCAGATAAGCCTTCACCGCCAAACGGTTGCACACCCACAACTGCACCGATCATGTTTCGATTCACATAAAAGTTACCAACCTTTACTTTTGAACGAATGTAGGCAATGGTCTCATCAATGCGACTATGCACCCCTAGGGTTAAACCATAACCTGTTTGATTAATGGTTTCAATCACATTATCCAATTGAGATGCTTTAAATCGTACAATGTGCAGTATAGGCCCAAATACTTCTTCCTTGAGTATATCCATAGAATCGAGTTCATATGCCACTGGAGCAAAATAGGAGCCTTTGGGTAAATTTTTCGGCAAATCAACTTGACTGACTTTTTTCGCCTGAGTCGATAAATACTCAAGATGAGACTCCAGTCCCAAACAAGCATTTCGATCGATGGCAGGCCCAATATCTGTGGAGAGATCGATTGGATCACCCACCTTCAATTCCGCCATTGCTCCTTTTAGCATCTCTATTACCTTGTCTGCAATGTCTTGCTGAATAAATAATACCCGCAAGGCAGAACAACGCTGTCCGCAACTCGTAAATGCAGATTGAATAACATCACTCACCACTTGCTCTGGTAAGGCAGAAGAATCAACCAACATGGCATTCTGTCCACCGGTTTCAGCAATAAAAGGTACTATAGGGCCTGTTCTACTGGCCAATTGCTTGTTAATACCCCGTGCTGTTTCAGTGGAACCCGTAAACATCACACCTTGTACACGATAATCGTTGACCAGTTTGTTCCCAATAATCGAACCACTGCCTGGCAACAATTGTGCCGCAAAACGAGGCACGCCAGCTTCATGTAATAATGCAATCGCTTTTGCCGCAATTAATGGCGTCTGAGTCGCTGGTTTTGAGATAACTGCATTACCTGCAGCCAATGCAGCAACAACCTGTCCAATAAAAATTGCCAAAGGAAAATTCCAAGGGCTGATGCAGACAATGACGCCCCTACCGTGCAACGTAAGCTCATTGTATTCCCCTGTAGGCCCAGGCAAAGCAATCGGGGAGAAATGCTTGATTGCTTGCTGTGCATAATAATAACAAAAATCAACTGCCTCTCGCACTTCGCTCACTGCATCTGATAAAGTTTTACCGCCCTCATGCATTAACAGATAAAACAACTCTGCTTTATGTTGCTCCAATAATAAGGCAGCGCGTCTTAGACAGTCAGCTCGAGCCACTGCCGGCTCTTGTGTCCAGGTATTGGCTGCTTTTACGGCTTCAGATAACGCTTTGTCCACTTGTTCTGCGGTTCCTAGGGTGACCGTACCAATGATTTCCGAATGATTGGCTGGGTTTTTTATTTCCATCAGGGTTGCACCTGGCGCGACGCCTACCGTTGGCGCCGATATAAAGGTCTCCCGCTTTAGGGCACGTATCTCTGTTAATAAAGGGCCTGTTTCAGCTGGATTGTTTATATCAACACCCATAGAATTTGGTCTATCTGGACCATATAAATCCTTTGGTAAAGGAATATTGGGATGACGCTTTTCTGGTAATGCAAACCATTTTGCGACCGGATCGGCAATAATATCGTCGATGGGCGCACGCTCATCAATAATACGATTCACAAAAGAGGTATTTGCGCCATTTTCTAATAGACGACGCACAAGATAAGCCAATAAGCTTTCGTGTCCGCCAACAGGCGCGTAAATGCGACAGGGTTTATTCAGATGTTCAGGGCCGACAACATTGTCGTATAAAGCATCGCCCATGCCATGCAAACATTGAAATTCAAAATCTTGATACGCTCCAGCTAAGGTTAAAATTAGGGCTACAGAATACGCATTATGCGTCGCAAATTGGGGATAAAAAGCATCTGTATTACTGAACATGTGACGCACACAGGCCGCATAAGAAACATCTGTTGCAACTTTACGCGTAAATACTGGATAATCACTCATGCCCCGTTCTTGGGCCCACTTAATTTCAGAATCCCAGTAAGCCCCTTTTACCAAGCGTACCATTAATCGGCGACCTGTTTGCCTTGCCATAAAAGCCAACCAATCTAATACTTTAATCGCCCGTTTTTGGTAAGCTTGCACCGCCAATCCCAATCCTTGCCACCCATTTAAATCTGGCTCTGACATCAAGTTTTTTAATAAATCTAAAGAAAGTTCTAGTCTGTCAGACTCTTCTGCATCGATGGTAAAACCAATATTCCAACGCTTTGCTAATAAAGCCAACTGCTTTAAACGCGGATATAAAATGTGCTGTACTTTTTCTGGTTGATTTTGCTCATATCGTGGATGCAAAGCAGACAGTTTCACCGACACACCTGGGCCTTGGTAAGGGCCTGTGCCTGCGGCTGCTTGCCCGATTTTATCAATCGCTTTCTTGTATGATTCAAAATAGGCTAAGGCATCTTTATCGGTTTTCGCCGCTTCTCCCAACATGTCGTAAGAGTAACGAAATCCTTTCTTTTCGATGGGCACTGCGCGCTTAATTGCATCGTCAATATCATGCCCCATCACAAATTGTCGTCCTAAAATTTTCATTGCTTGCGCAATTGCTTGACGAATAATAGGCTCACCGGTACGACTGACCATCCGTTTTAACGTTGAGGTTAAGCGACTGGCGTTTTCACTTTCAACCTGTACCACTTTTCCTGTCAACATCAATGCCCAAGTGGCCGCATTCACAAACATGGACTCACTTTTACCTAAGTGTTGTTCCCAATCAGCTGCCGTAATTTTATCTCGAATCAATCGGTCAATTGTTTCTGAGTCAGGAATACGCAACAATGCTTCTGCCAGACACATGAGGGCAATCCCTTCTTCACTTGACAAGTCATATTCAAACAAAAAGGCATCTAGTCCCCCTTTGCCCAAACGGCGCTTACGCACAGAGACAACCAACTGACGGGCTTGATCATGAATCTGAGACAATTGTGCAGAAGACAGTACCACACTGTCTTTCAAGGATTCTAAGCACTCTGCTTCGCTGATGCGATAAGCAGCAGCGATGGCCTCGCGTAATGCAGGTTCTTGATGAAATGATGACATAGGACAACCCCCATTTTTTTAAATTATATCGTGTTCACTCTTTCTTTATTTTTTTATGCGCGATGCCTGCACAAGCTGATTAACCGCATCAAACTGTTCCAGGGTAGCCCTATCAGGTTTTTTCCCAAGCAGTGTCGTCACAACTAAGGCAACCGCAGATATGAGTGTGGCCGGTAAAAGCTCATAACCCCATTGTGCATTCATTCCGAGCCCTCGCCAAATTAATACTGTCAGCGTACCACTTACCATCGCAACAAGCGCAGCATTTCGTGTCATGCTCCGCCAGTAAAGAGAGCCAACAACAACAGAACCAAATGTTGCTCCCAAACCTGCCCAGGCAAATTCAACCAAATCCATAATACTTTGACTGGGGGCACTGGCAATATAAATCGCCACCCCAGCAATCAATGCAACCGTGAAACGACCTACCCAAACCAATTCTTTTTGACTTGCCGAACGACGAAATAAGGCCCGATAAAAATCTTCTGTTAAAGCACTCGAGGCTGCCAGCATCTGTGAGTCTACCGCACACATACTGGAGGATAGAATGGCCGCAAAAACTGCCCCCACAACCCAAGGAGAGAAAACAATCTCAAGTAAAGCCATAAAAACAGTTTCTCTATTGGCCAATGCGGTAGACCCTTCAAAATATAAAGCCCCTACTAACCCCACACACACGGCACCAATCAAAGAAAAAGTCATCCAGCCCATACAGACACGGCGCGCCAATGGGATTTCTTTCACCGATTTAACGGCCATAAAACGCACCAAAATATGGGGCATACCGAAATAACCCAATCCCCACGACAGGCAACCTATCAGTTCTTTGCCAGACACGCCCGCCAGCGAATCAAAAAAAGCCGGCGTCCGTCCGATCAATGCGGCTTTGATGCTCGTGGTGTCGCCCAGTGCGTTAAAGGCAAACAATGGAACCAGTATTAGGCAAATTAACATCAAGGTACCTTGAAAAAAATCGGTCCAGCTGACGGCTAAGAAACCACCGATAGAGGTATAAGACATGATAATAACAGCACCCAACCATAAACCCTGATGGTAGCTTAAATCAAAACTGCGCTCCAGCAAAATAGCACTAGAATACAATCCGGCTGCAACATAGAAGGTGAAGAAGATCAAAATGGCTAAAGCAGAAAACACGCGAATGGCTAAACTGCTGTCTTTAAAACGATTGTCTAAATAAGCTGGAATCGTGACAGAATCATTGGCGACTTCGGAATAAATGCGTAAACGTCTGGCCAATAGTCGCCAGCAACCGTAAGCCCCCAAAACCAAACCAACAGAAATCCAAATTTGCCCTAAACCTTTTGCATAAATAACCCCTGGTAAGCCCATGAGTAACCATGAACTCATGTCCGATGCGCCGGCGCTTAATGCCGCCACAGCGCCTCCAAGCTTACGCCCACCTAAGACGTAATCAGACAAATTTCGAGTTGCCAAACAGGCAACAAGGCCAACGAGCATCACAATACTAAGGTAAGTAACAAAGGAGATAAGCGCGTATATATTTTGATGTAACTGCATATTGGTGACTGTACTCCCTGACTGCAAATCTATTCACATTATACTAGTGCGCTACCGTATCATTAAAGCATTATCAACGCAACTGTATTACACGATTTAAACAATGATACAGATGGATCGAATAATAATTAAAAAGAAAACTGACTTAATGTTTTTATAACAACTCAAGACGCTGCTTCCACTTCACTTAAAAAAGCTTTACTATAACACTATAAACATTCACCTCGGGAGTAAAGCAGCATGTTCAATGCCTATCAACAACACAAAGAAAAGAAAGTTGCAAACACGACACTTTCTTTAGCCAACCGTTATCTAGATAAACTCAGTGGTGAAGAAATTAAAACACTGATTGAATCGAAAGTAACACCAGAAACAACAACAATAGACTTAACGGGTAATTTTTTGGGCTTAATAATCAATGGATTTGACATAGATGACGATCTCCAGTATCTGGGTGCAGCCAGACGGTTTGGAGATGAATTAAGTGACTTATTTTTAGGAATACCCAATACAGTGGAATGCCTAAACCTTAGCCGTAACTATATGGATGAGTTAAGAAAACCTGAGGATGTTTTTAAAGGCATTCCAAGCTCGGTATCGTCCATTATCATGCGAAAAAACTATATGAATAAAACACCTTATATCGATGAAGCATTAACGGCTTTAGGGTCACTCCCGACTACCGTGAACCACATAGATCTAAGGGATAACCCTTTGTTGTCAGCCAACCAAGAAGACGACATGTTAAGCGACGAGGCCTTTAAGGCATTTTTCTTATCTATTATCCAAGAAAATCGAAAAATCGATGTTGACCCTATGGTGTTAGAAAGATTGAATAAGCTAGAGATAGCTCTAGAAAAACCCGAAGAACAAATGAATCGTATAAAAATGTCTTAACCACACCACAAAAACACCAGTTATTGTAAAAAATAGCTGGTGTTGTGTATTTATCTTTCTTGACGATTATTTTTTCACTTTAGGCATATACAAATCGGTAATCGTACCTTCAAATGCTTCTGTGGCCATCACAATGGTTTCGGATAAGGTTGGATGCGCATGAATGGTTAATGAAATATCTTCCGCTTCACAACCCATTTCAATCGCCAAAGCCACCTCACCCATTAAATCCCCTGCATGTGGCCCAACGGCTGCACCACCCAAAATACGATGCGTACTTGGATCGAATAAGAGTTTTGTCAGTCCTTCATCTCGTCCTAGGCTTAATGAGCGACCATTGGCAGCCCAAGGCACCATGCTTTTTTCATAGGGAATACCCTGTGCTTTGGCCTCATTTTCAGTCAGTCCTACCCAGGCCACTTCTGGGTCGGTATACGCCACAGATGGAATGCATTTGGGTTCAAAGATACGTTTTCTCTCTACCAAACATTCGGCTGCAATACGGCCTTCTGCGATAGATTTATGCGCCAGCATGGGATTCCCTGCCACATCTCCGATAGCAAAAATATGGGGTAAATTTGTTTTTAATTGTTTATCAACCGGAATAAAGCCTCGCTCATCAACCTTAATACCGATTTCAGCTGCACCGATTGTCGCACCATTTGGCACACGGCCGACAGAAGAGAGGATGCGATCAAAGATCTCGGGTGCTTGAGGCGCTTCTTTGCCCTCGAAAGTGACTTTAAGTCCTTCTGGCAATGCCTCTACTTTGGTTACACGGGTTTCTAGCATAATATTTGCATAGTGGCTCTTTACCCGCTTTAACAATGGGGCAGCGATGTCTTTGTCGACATTTCCAAGTAAACCAGGCGCCATTTCTACCACGGTGATTTCAGACCCCAGTGCATGATAAACACTGGCCATTTCCATACCAATAATGCCGCCACCAATAACAAGCAAGCGTTTTGGAATATCTTTTAGCGCCAAAGCACCCGTTGAATCCATGATACGTGGATCGGACGGCAAGAACGGCAGAACAACTGGACGAGAACCCACTGCGATAATGGCGTATTCAAATTCAATCGTTTCGCTTCCTGTTGCCGTCTCACAAACCACTGTATTCGGGCTTGAAAATTTTCCTGTACCTTGTACCACAGTCACTTTTCGTTGCTTGGCCAAGCCCTTTAACCCGACATTCAGTCGTTTTACAACGCTTTCTTTAAAACCCCTGACCTTATCAACATCGATAACAGGATTGCCAAAACTAACCCCTCGATTGCTTAATATTTTTGCTTCATCAATCACTTCTGCCATGTGTAATAAGGCTTTAGAGGGAATACAACCCACATTTAGGCATACGCCACCCAGTTCTGACTCTTTTTCAACGAGGGTCACCTGAAAGCCCAAATCCGCTGCCCGAAACGCTGCGGTATATCCTCCTGGGCCCGACCCCAATACCAATACTTGTGTTTTACTGTTTTTTACTGCCATGATTGATTAGTCCTTACCCTCTTACAACAACAATGTACTTTTTTATAACAGCATGCGTCTTACATCTGTTAACTGTGCGCTTAAATAGGTGATAAAACGCGCCGCCTCAGCCCCATCAATCACACGGTGATCGTAAGACAATGATAGGGGTAATAACAAACGAGGCACAAAGTGGCCATCCACATAGACAGGACGCATTTGTGCTTTTGAAATCCCTAAAATAGCGACTTCAGGTGCATTAATTATCGGTGTAAACGCTGTGCCACCAATACCGCCCAAACTAGAAATACTGAAGCAACCCCCTTGCATGTCTTGGGGTAACAGTTTTCCTTCTCTGGCTTTCTGGCTAATCGTCATTAGTTCTTTTGCTAAAGCCACCAAGCCTTTTTCCTGTACATCACGGATAACAGGTACCACCAATCCATTTGGGGTATCTACGGCAACCCCGATATGAAAATAGCGTTTTAAAATTAATTCTGTACCACTCGGATCTAAAGAGGCATTAAATCGAGGAAAAGCACTCAATGCACGCACAACCGCTTTCATCATAAAGACCAATGGCGTTAAGCGCACACCTTCTTTTTCGAGCGACTGTTGCTGTGCTTTTCGAAATGCTTCCATTTCTGTAATATCTGCTTCATCGAATTGCGTCACATGAGGGATAGATACCCAATTTCGGTGTAAAAAACTGCCCGATAATTTTTGTATCCGAGACAATGCTTGCGTTTCAATGGGACCAAATTGTGAAAAATCCACGCTGGCCATAGGGGCAACACAGAGCGCCCCGCTACCCATCGCGCCTGATGCAGTACCTATTTGTGACAAGGCTCTTTTCACATATTGCTCGATATCCGATTTGATAATACGCCCCTTGGGACCTGAACCCAGCACCTCTTTAAGCGACACACCCAATTCACGTGCAAAACGACGTACGCCAGGACCAGCATGTACGGAGCCACTCGTATGGTGGCTTGCATCATGTAACACTTTTTGCGGTGTAGCAGGCTTGTTTTCAATAGGCGCCACTGCTTCTGTTTTTTTAACCGGCTTTTCATCCACTTTCGGGGGTTGCGCTGGTTCTACTGATATACCAGAACCTGCCACATCGATAACAGCAATTAAGTCGCCCATCGCTACTTTATCACCCACGGCTACTTTCAGTTCTTTTAATCTCCCACTCATGGGTGCCGGAATTTCCATGGCTGCTTTATCACTTTCCAGCGTTAACAGGGAGGCATTTTCAGTAATCTGATCACCCGGCTTTGCATGGATTTCAATTACATCCACGGTACCAGACACACCCAAATCAGGAACGATAATTTGTTGTAGCATATGTGTTGCTTCCTTACTGTCTGTCATTGATTCCACGTTATATTGTTAAGGGATTTGGTTTTTCTGGGTCAAGGCCATACTGTTGAATGGCTTGACTCAAAACAGCCTTATCGAGCGCACCGGTATTAACCAAGCCCTGCAGTGCAGCCAACACGATATAATAACGATTGACTTCAAAAAATGTTCTCAGTGCTTCACGTGTATCGCTGCGCCCAAATCCATCTGTTCCCAATACTTGATACTCTCGTGGCACAAAAGCCCTGATTTGATCGGCAAAAGACTGCATATAGTCTGTTGCCGCAATCACAGGACCTTTTCCTGTTTTTAAGCAAGCCGTTACATAGGGTTCTCGAGGTGGTTTATCTGGATGAAAGCGATTCCAACGCTGTACCTCTTGTGCATCTCGACCCAATAGATTAAAGCTTGTCGCGCTCCATACCTCTGCTGCAATATTAAAATCACTGGCCAACAATTCTCTTGCAGCGATCACCTCACGTAAAATGGTACCTGAACCCAGTAACTGGACATTCAGCTTAAACGATGCCTCGGTTTGCGCTGGGATAAGTTTATAGAGCCCTTTTAATATGCCTTCTTCTGCACCTTCAGGCAAAGCAGGATGCGTATAATTTTCATTCATGACCGTAATGTAGTAAAACACACTTTCACGCTCAGTCAGCATGCGTCTTAAGCCATCTTTAATGATGACAGCCAATTCATACAAGAAACACGGATCGTAAGAAATACAATTTGGAATGGTGTTCGCCAAAATATGGCTATGTCCATCTTCATGTTGTAACCCTTCACCGTTTAAGGTTGTACGTCCAGCGGTCCCACCGATTAAAAATCCGCGTGCCCGTGAATCTCCTGCAGCCCAAGCCAAATCGCCAACGCGTTGAAAGCCAAACATAGAGTAGTAAATGTAAAAAGGCATCAAAGGGCAGTCGTGTGTACTATAGGCGGTTGCAGCAGCCAGCCAAGTACAGAATGAGCCGGCTTCGTTAATGCCTTCCTCAATAATTTGCCCATCTTTCGCTTCGCGATAAGACATGACTTGTTCTGCATCAACCGGTTTATAGACTTGCCCCATCGGGGAGTAAATACCAAATTGACGGTACAAGCCTTCCATACCAAAGGTCCTGGCCTCATCAGGTACGATGGGTACCACATGTTTTCCTAGGTTGCTGTCTTTACACAGTGCCGTTAAAATACGTACAAACCCCATGGTGGTAGACAGCGAACGATCGCCACTGCTTTGATAGAAAGGCTGGAATAATTCTCCTGCAGGAGGGGCAATAGAAACCGTTGCTTCACGACGACGTGCAGGCAGATGTCCACCTAATGTGGCCCGTCTTTCTTTAAGATATTGTATTTCTGGACTGTTCTCTGCTGGTCGATAAAAAGGCACTTCTGCGATTTGATCGTCTGTAATGGGTATTTCGAATCGATCGCGAAATGCCTTGAGTTGCTCCACGCCCATTTTTTTTGCATTGTGTGCAATGTTCAAGCCTTCGCCAGCGCTTCCCAAACCATAACCTTTAATGGTTTTAGCCAAAATAACGGTGGGTTGCCCCTTATGTCGCATTGCAGCCAAATAAGCGTTATACATTTTTTTAGGATCGTGTCCACCGCGACTTAAACGCCAAATCTCATCATCGGTTTTATCCGCCACCATGGCAGCAAGTTCGGGATATTTTCCAAAGAAATGCTCACGGGTATAAGCGCCCCCTTTAGCCGCATAACATTGGTAATCGCCATCGACCACTTCCTCCATGCGCTTTTTCAAGATCCCAGTGTGGTCTTTTGCCAACAGTTCATCCCACTCTTGGCCCCAAATGACCTTGATCACATTCCAGCCTGCGCCTTTGAAAATCCCTTCCAGTTCTTGAATCACTTTTCCATTGCCACGCACTGGTCCATCTAATTTTTGTAAATTACAGTTGACCACAAAAATTAGGTTATCCAGTCCTTCACGTGCCGCGACACTCAAGGCCCCCACAGATTCTGGTTCGTCCATCTCACCATCACCACAAAAAGCCCATATGCGTCTGTCTGCTGTTTTTGCGGGTAAACCACGCAATTTAAGGTATTGCAATAAACGCGCTTGATAAATCGCTTGCATGGGTCCTAACCCCATAGAAACAGTTGGAAATTGCCAGTAATCAGGCATTAGCCAGGGATGGGGGTAAGAAGACAAGCCCTGCGTTTTAGATTCTCTTCTGAAGTGCACCAGCTGTTCTTCACTGAATCGCCCTTCTAAAAAAGAGCGTGCATAAATACCGGGAGAAGAATGACCTTGTATATACAACAAATCTCCGCCATGAGATTCTGTTGCGGCATGCCAAAAATGATTAAAGCCTACATCGTATAACATGGCAGACGAGGCAAAAGTACCAATATGGCCCCCTAAATCTGGATCGACTTTTCCTGCCCGTACCACCATGGCAGCGGCATTCCAACGAATCAATGCTCTAATACGACGTTCCATGGCCAAATCACCTGGGTAGGCAACTTCTTGCTCAGGAGTGATGGTGTTCAAGTAAGCTGTAGTTATCGTTGCACCTTGCCCAGCAACGGGTATGCCCTTGTCCTGTGCAGAATCCATCAGCGTTTTTAACACAAATGCTGCACGCTCTTCACCTTCTATTTGCACAAGCGATGCTAGGGCATCTAACCATTCTTGTGTTTCAATGGGATCAATATCCAATGACATACCTCAATCTTCTTTTTTGTACCTTAGGATTAAATTTTGTTATAAAATTAACTTACATTAAGT
>JBEAUL010000003.1:0-7000 GCA_041161475.1 Pseudomonadota bacterium
ATATAATATGTGGGCACGGATAAGCCAATGTTTGGCAGATGAATGGTTTTAAAGGTTGCGCCCATTTGTTTCAGCTGTTCAACGGTAGCAGAGATAACGGTTTGTACAGCCGGATCTAAATCAGGAGTAAAAAATTCTGCGGGTAGTCCAACCGTAAGGCCTTTAACAGAACGTTGATTAAGCGCGGCCATATAATTCGGTACGGGTTCATCTGCGGTGGTTGAGTCTTTGACGTCCATACCCGCCAAGGTTTGTAAAAAAATGGCACAGTCTTCTGCATTTTGGGCCATAGGGCCTGCTTGGTCTAGACTCGAAGCGAAGGCAATCATGCCATATCGTGAAATACGTCCATAAGTTGGCTTAATGCCTGTAATACCGCAAAAGCCCGCTGGCTGACGAATGGACCCACCGGTATCGGAACCGGTTGTTGCAGGAACCAAACGTGCTGCAACCGCGGCCGCCGACCCACCAGAAGATCCTCCGGGTACACGGGATAAGTCCCAAGGATTTTTGACGGGACCATAGTAACTGTTTTCGTTACTGGAGCCCATGGCAAATTCATCCATATTGGTTTTGCCCAACATTACCATACCAGCTGCCTGAGTTTTAGTAACCACTGTCGCGTCATAAGGGGAAATAAAGTTATCTAACATTTTAGATGCACAACTGGTTTTAATCCCTTTGGTGCAAAAAATGTCTTTATGTGCAAAGGGGACGCCTAGCAAAGGGTGTAATTGTTCGTTAGCCGTTGCTTTTTGTCTTGTTTGGTCCGCTTTTTCGGCTTGAGCGAGCGCTATCTCAGGATTTACCGTGATAAAGGCATTAATCTCAGTATCGTGACGCTCAATACGATCAAGGAAACAACGTGTCAATTCAACACTGGAGCACTCTTTTTTAGCCAATAAAGCGGATAATTCTAGTAGGGTTTTTTCGTGTAACATATCAAAATTCTCACTGTTCTTATCGAGGCAAAAATGCTTATTCGATAACTTTAGGGACGAGATACAATCCTTCTTGTGTTTCGCTGGGCGAGACACTTTGTAGTAAGGTACGATCAGGATATCCCGCCTCTCGATTGACGCATTCTGTGACAAGATCTGGTGTCAGGCGTTGTACCATATCCAAGGGATGTGCCATAGGGGCAACATCGTTGGTATCGATGGCTTCAATTTTTTCTACCATGGTCACTATCCGATCCATATCTTTCTGTTGTTGGACTAGATCGGTAATGGTTAGTCGTGCCAAGTGGGCAATTTGTGATAAAGCTTCCTGACTAAAAGACATAGTTAAGTATACCCCCCTAAAAATTCAGTTAGTGATTGTACCTCAGTTATAGGTGATTGTTAAAGAGGGAGATAGACTTCATTAATTTATGGCTGCCTTTTAAATTTTAGTTTGATAACTAAAGTTATAACGTTGTATGTGATAGTGGACTTTTTTAATACTATATTTAAAGTCAAATCAATCATTATATCTACAAGTGAGATGAAAAATGAAACAACATGATTGTCGTCAGCTATGTAAGCAAACGGGTGGCGTTACGACGATAGCTATCATCTCACTGTTGGCGGTTGCTGGTTCTATTGTACTTAGTCAAATGAGATCTACAAAAATAGATAATGCCATGACGAATGCCAAACAAATCGTAGATACTGAAGCGCAACAAGCGGCAGCCAATGCGCTTGCCGAGGGTATTAAGTGGGTCAACAGTCTGAGCAGTTTGCCTACTTTTTGTACGACTGCATGTAACAACGGTGTCTATAAAAACTCAATATCGACTGCATTGCAAGACAGTAGTTGGTGGAATAGCAATAATGCCCATCAAGTAACGAATAGTGGGAGTTCGTCAAAAGCCTTCTATGCTATTGAATATCTTGGTTGTAATACAAGTACAGGTGAAATCAACTATAAAATAATTGGTTGTGGAATGAGTGATGCATCAAAAAAAGTAGGGCTACAAAATCAAAAACCAGTAGTGTTGTCCCGAACAATGACTGGAAAAGCCGGTACAACACCAATTACATATTATATTGCTAATCTATGTCCCTCAAATTCTGGTACCCGGTGGAATTCACAAAATTTGGTTACCAGCGCTTCTGCAACAGTGAGTTTTACAGCAGTAAACACAGCGCCCTCTTCTACTTTTCTCAAGTCAACCATGCCTTCTTTGATCACAGAGGTAGGTGCTGTGATTAATGCCACCGTTAGTGATGCAAGAATGAATTTAGAGATCAGGATAAACGGCGACTCTAGATTTAATCAAAAGATTGTGTTACCACGACCTGGCAGTGGTGCATGTAGTATCGGGGCAACAAGGCAGATGACTTGGGTCACATTACCCACGCCAGTAAGTGTTTTCTATGGCGATACCGTGCAACTTGTTATTACTGGCTGTACAGATACCAACTGGGGATCTGTTACGTGCTCCATGAGTTCAAGCAGCAACAGCAGTTCTGGTTTGATCTATGGGGTAAAAGGTCTTCAGTACACATGCCCCATGTAGTATGTATTAAGATATTGGCTTTATTATGTGTGTAAACGATAAAACCCATGTATTGAGCAAGCAACAGAGTGTTCAGTTTTTACTAGTGGCATTTGCTTTCGAGTAAAAAACTGTTACTCTATTCCAATACAGGGTGCTAAATTTTTTGAAGGTGTGTAGACAGCATTGGCTGTTTCATGCCTTGATTATGACAGAAAGTAGGATGACACAGACACATGTTTAAGTCGTTGCGAGGACTGGTTTCAAATGATTTATCCATTGATTTGGGAACAGCAAATACTTTAGTATATGCAAGAAACGAAGGTATTGTGCTCAATGAGCCATCGGTGGTGGCTATTCGGCACGAAAAAGGTCCTGGTGGGCAACGCAGTGTTGCCGCAGTCGGTGTGGAAGCAAAACGCATGCTCGGCCGTACCCCTGGAAATATTACTGCAATACGTCCACTCAAAGACGGTGTGATTGCAGATTTTCATGTGACAGAAAAAATGCTACAGCACTTTATTCACAAAGTGCACAAAAACAAATTTTTTCGTCCGAGCCCTCGAGTATTGGTTTGTGTTCCTTGTGGCTCTACACAAGTTGAGCGCCGTGCTATTCGAGAATCTGCCTTAGGTGCGGGTGCTCGTGAGGTCTACTTAATTGAAGAACCAATGGCAGCGGCCATTGGTGCTGGTATGCCGGTTGATCAAGCCAGTGGTTCGATGGTCATCGATATCGGTGGGGGAACCACAGAGGTTGCTATTATCTCGTTGAACGGTATTGTCTATGCTGCCTCAGCCCGGGTCGGTGGAGATAAATTTGACGACAGTATCGTGAATTATGTCCGTCGTAATTACGGTACGCTCATTGGCGAGAGTACTGCTGAAAGAATTAAGCAAGAAATCGGTACGGCCTTTCCTGGGGCTGAGGTGCAAGAGGTCGAGGTTCGTGGCCGTAATTTAGCTGAGGGTGTACCCAGAAGCTTTACCCTGACTAGCAATGAAATACTCGAAGCTTTACAAGAACCTTTGTCTGGTATTATTGGCGCCGTGAGACTTGCTTTAGAGCAAGCACCGCCAGAGTTGGCAGCTGATATTGCTGAAAGAGGATTGGTCTTGACGGGTGGAGGCGCGTTGTTAAGAGATTTGGATCGGTTATTGATGGAAGAAACTGGGTTACCAGTCATTGTCGCTTCCGATCCACTCACCTGTGTTGCCCGTGGTGGTGGTCGAGCCCTTGAGATGATGGATGAAAAATGTGGGGATTTATTGTCTACCGAGTAACTGCCTCATTTGCTGTCAAGGGAGAATGAACCATCAAATGGCTTTTCGCGCGTGAGCGTCTTCAGCTTATTCGATTTACGATTCTAGTTCTATTGTCTTTCGTAATGATGATTTTAGATCATCAGTACCAGCATATGGGGCATGTTCGCTCTTTTTTAGCGACAGTTTTAACGCCCCTTCAACATGCCATTCAGTTTCCTATTCGATCTGTCGATCGTTTAATAGAGTACTTGAAACCAATTAATGTCCTCGTTTCTGAAAATCAAGCTTTAAAGCACGAAAAATTTTTACAAGATGGTCGTTTACAACGCTTATTAGCAATTGAGTCTGAAAATGCTCGGCTACGAGGTTTATTAAAATCTATGCCTCGAGAAAGTCTCAAATATGGTGTTGCAGAAATTATTCAAATCGATCCGACACCAGACAAGCACTATGTATTGTTAAACCAAGGGCTCAATGCTGGGTTTAGTGTGGGACAGCCGGTGATTGATGCTGAAGGAATCGTAGGGGAAGTGGTGGAGGTGTACCCTTTTTCTTGTAAAGTGATGTTATTAACCGATCGAACCCATGCCATTCCAGTAGAGAATGCCAGAAATCAGGTCAGAGGTATTGTGCAAGGCCTAGGAACTTTGCATGAACTGAAGTTACAACATGTATTAAACAGCACCGATATACAAGTCGGTGATGTCTTAATCACCTCTGGTTTAGGGGGACATTATCCGTATGGATACCCTGTTGGGCGAGTGAAGGCGGTGTTGCAAGTCCCGGGAGAGCCTTTTGCAAGTTTTTCCATAGAGCCTTTTGCGAGATTAGATCGCATTCGGGAAGTGTTGTTAATAAAATTGGATGAAAGCGTGACAAAAATTGAGGGATAAAGGATTCAAAATCATGGAGAATCGCTCATATTTTGTTAAAATGATAAGAATGATAATCGATAATACTTAGGTATACCACGAGGCATTGCTTGAAAATCCAAAATATATATCAATTGATGCTGTTGTTTTTGACCTTTGTCTTTGGAATTGTACTCACCTTAATTCCTCTATCGGGTTTTTGGGAGTGGTTTAGACCGAATTGGCTAATGCTTACATTGATTTTTTGGATGCGAGCACTGCCACGCTCTATTGGATTTTTGGTTGCCTGGCTGTGCGGTTTTGGACTAGACAGTATACAAGGAACAGTGATAGGTCAATATCCTTTGGTTTTCTTAGTCGTTGCCTTACTGGTTAGCTTAACACGAAATCACAGTAATTATTTCTCTTATGTACAGCAATTGATTTGGGTTGCAGTCATTGTGGGGGTAAGTCAGTTACTGAGCATGTTAATCTCTGTGATGGCCAGTGGGGTGACTTGCCCACTTTGGTACCTGTCTTCTTTTTTTGCGAGTGTGCTGGCTTGGCCTTTCGTTGATGCTGTGATGAGGAAATGCCATCAATTTGGCTGGGACACCCGATTACAATCAGTGCAGTATTAAGGTTTTATTGGTAATGAGTCAAGAATTATTCATTAATGTGACGGACTACGTGCATCGTGTCGCCGTTGTTGAAGACGGAGTCCTTCAAGAGATCTATATAGAGTCTCTCCAACGAAAAGGGCTTGTTGGTAGCATTTACAAAGGAAAAGTTGTTCGTATTTTACCAGGCATTGAGTCTGCATTTGTCGATATTGGTTTAGAGAAAACTGGATTTTTACATGCCTCTGATGCTGCGCTATCTGACCAGAGTCACTCGATTAGCGATATTCTAGAGGATGGTCAGTCAATTATTGTTCAGGTTATCAAAGATCCCCTGGGAAATAAAGGGGCTAGGTTAAGTCGACACTTGTCTTTGCCTGGTCGATATCTTGTTTATATGCCCAATAGTCCCTTTTTCATTGGCGTGTCTCAACGTATTCAAGAAGAAGCCGAAGTAGAACGGCTAAAATCCTTACTTCAAGCGCAAATACTGGCCTCCTCTTTAGGAGGCTATATTATTAGGACTGCTGCCGAAGGCGTTATGTCTCTTGCAGAAGACAAAATGTATCTAGATAGATTATGGGATTTGATACAAAGTAAAGCAAAATTGGCCAAACAAGGTACTCTTTTGCATGCAGATCTGCCCCTCACGTTGCGTAGTTTAAGAGATTTAGTTAAACCTAAGACACATCGTATTCTATTAGACAATTCAATAGCATACAATGAATCTGTGACCTTTGTTCATGACTTTATGCCAAATACCATCAAAAAGCTGGAATTATATAAAGCGCCTGAGCCTATTTTTGACAGGTATGGTATTGAAGATGAAATCGAAGGTGCATTGAGCCGTAAAGTATCCTTGAGATCGGGTGGCTACCTTGTCTTTGATCAAACTGAGGCCATGACAACAATTGATGTTAATACAGGTGGGTTTGTCGGATATCATCAGGTAGATGATACCTTGTTTCAGACCAATCTAGAGGCAGTTGATACGATAGCACGCCAAATTCGACTGCGTAATTTGGGTGGAATGATTATTATTGATTTTATCGATATGATGAATCCAGATCATAGAAAACAGGTATTGCTAGCCTTAGAACAGGCATTGGCAAATGACAACACCAAAACCAATATCAGTGATATATCCCCTTTGGGATTGGTGCAAATGACCCGAAAAAGAACAAGAGACAGTCTAACCCATCAATTATGTGAAGTGTGTGCAGTGTGTCAGGGCAGAGGCAAAGTAAAATCGATTGAAACTATTTGTCATGAGATATTTCGTGCCATTAGTCGGGTGGGGGTCACATCTGATGGTCGAATGTTATTGGTTTTAGCGTCCGAAGCAGTAGTAGAAAGATTATTGCATGAGTCTTCTGATATTTTAAATCGATTTGAAACCATCATCAAAAAAACGATTAAATGTCAGGTTGAAAACGTCTATTCACAAGAGCAGTATGATGTCATTTTACGATAAAAGGTATAAAAAAATAACAGTTTTCCTGTTTATATCGGTGATTTTTTTATGTGTTTCTTTTTTATTGTTGAGATCTCAATTAAAAAATTCAGTTTGGTTAAAATCACAAGTCGAGTCTGTATTAAAGAATAAACATTTTTCTACCCTGAAAATGGATAATATAGAGGTTGCTTGGTCAGGATTTGCCATTAAAGTGATTATCCATCAAATGGAGATCATCGATCCAGTTGTCAAATTACCTTTTTTTAAAGCAACAAAAGCAGAAGTAGACCTGAGTATTTTATCCTGGGTATTCTCTAAACGTATTG
>JBEAUL010000027.1:0-7063 GCA_041161475.1 Pseudomonadota bacterium
TATATATTATTAATATTTTATTTAATAATAATGCCTTAGGTAATGCAAAGTAGGCCCTTACCCAGTACACAGGTTAGCCATTTGACTATGAAAAACAAGTCATGTTGTAGGGTTGACACTGGTGTTGTTTTTCCGGTATATTCCCATTTTGCTTCCAAAAACCATCCCCTAGCCCCGGAGTGGGCCGCCCGGTTGGGTACAGAAGCACTGCAAGCTCTACAGCGCCGGGCTTTTGATGTGGCGTAACATAGCAATGTTTTCATCGATTTTAGGAGTTTGGCTTGTGAAAAGAACTTACCAGCCCAGCAATACTTCTCGTAAGAGAACGCACGGCTTTTTAGTGCGTAGCGCAACAAAAGGTGGACGTTTAGTCCTCAAAAATCGCCGTAAAAAAGGCCGTAAACGTCTGTCTGTTTAGGCAATACGAATAACACAGGCTGTTTTAAGGAAACTTGAAGCACATGACTTTAACCGCAGAAGTAGATAAATCCCAAAAGCCTTTTGGTTTTTCTGCCTTGCAGCGATTAAAGAAACCACAAGAATTTCAGTTGGTTCGTCAGTCAGGGAAACGCTTTCGCTCGGTGCATTTCTTGCTTAACGCTGTGTCGACAGAGCAAAGGCAAACCCGATTAGGCGTTTCAGTGTCAAAAAAGTACGTTCGTCTTGCGGTAGACCGGAATAAAATTAAGCGTTTGGTTCGAGAGTATTTTCGTATCCATCAGCACCAACTTCCCTCGACAGATATTTCTGTAGCGGTATTAAGCAAAATAAAAAAACCTTCTCTTGAAAACATGTATACCAAATTGCAGGATGAATTTACTCATACCTGGAATAAAGCAGTGGCTGTGTTGACGAAGTGATTCAGGTGAGTGCTTTTTTTATATTTCTGTTACGTACTTACCAACGCTTACTAAGCCCCTTTTTAGGGAACAGTTGTCGGTTTTATCCCAGTTGCTCCGAGTTTGCAGTCGAAGCCATTCAACAACATGGATGCATAAAGGGAAGCGGATACACAGTTTGGCGACTATTGCGTTGCCACCCCTGGCATCCTGGTGGAGTTGACTGGGTTCCTTTAGCAAAAAACGAAAAAAATAAGGCCTTGTAACTATTATGGTTGTTCATTCTCGTACACGATTTTTTTTGATATCAGCCCTGTTTGTATTGGGCTTTTTGTTATTTCAACGTTGGCAAGAAGATCAGCCCAAACCGCTTTCTAAAGTAAGCGTGCTAAGTAAAGAAACCAATGAGGTCCCTATGACACCTGCCATGCAAGCAGCAGGTGAGCTCCCTAAAATCATTCCTCCAGAAAACGCACAGAATCCTCTACCAGCCCTTTCTGAGTCAGGGTCTACCCAAATAACCCATTCTATCCCTTCGAGCCGTCTCGTCGAAATTAAAACCGACGTGCTTTCATTGAAAGTAGATCGGTTAGGTGGAGATGTGATGCAAGCTGATTTACCCATGTTTGACAGCGGACAAAAAGGCCCACACGAAGATTTTCGCCTACTCAGTTATGAAGGGGGGCGTCAGTACGTTGCCCAATCTGGGTTGATTAGTAACCTAGGGCCAGATTCTCAGCAACGTGGTCGTGCTTTGTTTGAAACGAAGACTGCCCTCTATCAATTGCAATCAAATCAAGATGTGTTGGAAGTTGACTTTGATGCAGACATCTCTTCCCCTTCGCCATTACACGTGACAAAACGCTTTACTTTTTACCGGGGTAAATATCACTTTGATGTTGCTTACATCGTTAATAACCCAAACGACCATGCTTATCAGGGTACATTTTATGGGCGTCTAAAGCGAACTGCACCCAAGGAAGAAAAGGCTGGTTTTCTAGGAGTACAAACCTATACGGGTGCTGCTGTCAGCACTGAAAAACAACCCTATAAAAAAGTGCCCTTTAAAGAAATCGAATCCCACAAATTCGCGAAGTTAACTGAAAAGGGTGGCTGGATCGCCATGATAGAGCACTACTTCTTAAGTGCTTTTATTCCACCCCAGAGCGCAGAGAACACTTACGACACACAAATGCTGACGCAAAATGGTCTTCCTGCTTATGGCATTCAGTTTTATAGCCCATTAACCGTACCGCCACATGGTGAAGCATTGGTGGAAGCTAAGATGTACTTGGGCCCTTTAATTACAGAAGATCTAAAAGGCTTAGCACCTGGTTTAGATTTAACGGTGGATTACGGCATTTTTTGGCCCATTTGCAAGCCTATTTTCTGGCTCTTAAAACAAATGGATCACCTCACGGGTAATTGGGGTGTAGCCATTATCTTAACGACATTGATTATCAAGCTACTGTTTTATAAGCTGTCGGCCTCAAGTTATCGTTCTATGGGTAATATGAAGCGCTTACAACCTAAGATACAGCAGTTAAAAGAGCAGCATGGTGACGATCGTCAAAGTTTTGGTCAAGCAATGATGGCTTTGTATCGAAAAGAAAAAGTAAATCCTCTGGGTGGCTGTTTACCTATTTTGGTTCAAATACCTGTATTTATTGCTTTGTACTATGTTCTACTGGGTAGCATCGAACTTCGAGAAGCGCCTTTCTTTGGTTGGATACATGATTTGTCTGCAAAAGATCCGTATTACATTTTACCTGTAATTATGGGTTTAACCATGCTTTTGCAACAAAGAATGAATCCAGCACCCCCCGACCCAATTCAGGCAAAAATGATGATGTTTATGCCTGTGATTTTTACAATATTGTTTCTGCAGTTTCCTGCGGGGCTCGTACTGTATTGGGTGGTAAATAACTTGCTCTCCATATTACAGCAGTGGGTCATTTCGCGAAAAATAAATGATGCAAGCATTTCCGCCAAGAAAAAATAAGCTTTCTATTGCTTCTGAGCAATTGTCTACCGAAACAATCGTTGCCCGCGCCACCCCTTTGGGGGTTGGTGCGATCGCAATTGTGCGTATCTCTGGCCCCTTAAGTCTTAGTATTGCCAAGACTGTTTTTCGTCGTACTCCACAACCGCGTATTGCTGAATTGCGTGCATTTTATGATGAGGGTGGGCAATTACTCGATGAGGGTATTGTCTTATTTTTTCCTGGCCCCAATTCTTTTACTGGAGAAGATGTTGTTGAATTTCAAGGGCATGGTGGTTCAGTTGTTGTTGATCTGATCCTTAAACGCATTGTTGCCTTGGGCGCTCGTTTGGCCAGACCTGGTGAATTTAGTGAGCGTGCTTTTCTCAATCAAAAGATAGATTTAGTACAAGCAGAAGCCATTTCAGACTTAATTGAAGCGCAATCAGCCCAAGCTGCAAGGGCCGCTTTGCGATCATTGTCAGGAGCCTTTTCTAAACGCGTCACTCAGGTTGTTGAGGGGCTTATTTCATTAAGAATGATGATTGAATCTGCCATTGATTTTTCAGATGAAGAGATCGATTTCTTAAATGCGAAAGACATTCAAATATCACTTGAGACACTTCGAAGCGATCTTGTACAGCTGTTATCTAAAAGCCAACAAGGTGCTTTATTATCGGAGGGGGCGCAAATTGTTATTGCTGGTAAGCCTAATGCAGGTAAATCCAGCCTATTAAATGCTTTGGCAGGGTTTGAGGCTGCAATTGTCACAGATATTGCAGGGACAACGCGGGATACGATTAAAGAAACCTTGTTATTAGATGGCGTACCACTGCGTTTAGTAGATACCGCTGGCATCAGAGAAAGTTCCGATACAGTTGAGCAGGCGGGTATTTTACGTGCAAAACAAGCCTTAAGTGTTGCGGATATGGTCTTGCTTGTGATTGATGCCAGTATAGATTTAGAAACCGATCTGCTTGAATTATTTCCTGATTTACCTGTGTGGTTGAACAATGGTGCTCGTTTACTGATTGTATACAATAAAATCGATTTAATTCATTTATCCCCAAAAACAATCGATAAAATGATTATTTTAGAGGGGAGTACACGAGAAGCCAAGGCGGTTTTTGTTTCTGCAAGAGCCCATGAAGGATTAGATGAATTGAGAACTCAACTAAAGCATTTGCTAGGATTGTCTGGGGGAGTGCAAGAAGATTGCTTTTTAGCTCGACGTAGGCAGGTTATTCAGTTAGAGCAAGCTTTAACCCATTTAGCAGAAGCCATCTATGCCCATGAAAATAAAGCAGGTTTTGAATTAATTGCTGAATCTCTGCGTTTGTCTCAGTTAGCAATGGATGAAATTACTGGAAAATTCAGCTCAGATGATTTGTTAGGTAAAATTTTCTCTAGCTTTTGTATTGGAAAATAATTGTCAACACACTTCTTAATTTAAAAAAGGATGTAACGATAGATAAATTTGAGCGTTACCAATGAAAGAGGTGTGCTTATGCACCTTGTTTTTATGTCTAATCATCGATTTATGTTACAATCTGAGCATATTTATTTTTAATTCGATAACCCCATCTGCTAAGACCTGGTTTTGAGCCAAGGTGCCGTTTTTTGGGGTGCATACACCAAGTAAACCGTTAAAATAATATCCTTTTTAGTAATGCGAGTTGTAGTTTTATATGAGTAAACCATTGTTCTTTGACGTAATTGTGGTAGGGGGCGGACATGCCGGTACTGAGGCAGCGCTTGCTTCTGCACGCATGGGTGCGAAAACCTTGCTATTGACGCCTCGGGTAGAGAGTATTGGGGACATGTCTTGTAATCCTGCCATTGGTGGAATAGGAAAAGGCCATTTGGTAAAAGAAATTGATGCCATGGGCGGTATTATGGGGCGTGCAGCGGATTTGGCTGGTATTCAGTTTCGTTTATTAAACGCCAGCAAAGGCCCAGCTGTTCGAGCAACACGTACCCAAGCCGATAGAACCTTGTATCGTAATGCGATTCGCACAGCCGTTGAAAATCAGACTAATTTATGGCTATTTCAGCAAGCCGTTGAAGATTTGGTTTTAACGGGGGATACGGTGACTGGGGTTATCACACAAACAGGATTGCAGTTTTCTGCCAAGGCAGTGGTTTTAACAACCGGCACGTTTTTAAGTGGCCTCATTCATGTGGGTAAGAAAAATTATGCGGGTGGACGTGCAGGAGATTTACCTTCCATTGGGTTGGCGCAACGCTTAAAATCTCTTCCCTTTCGGTTTGGTCGCTTAAAAACAGGGACTCCACCCAGAATTGATGGGCGAAGCATTGATTTTTCTGTGATGAGCGTTCAACCAGGGGATTCCCCTATACCTTATTTTTCTTTTTGGGGTGCGCCTCTTGATGGGCCGAGACAGGTACCTTGCTATATTACGCATACAAATGAAAAAACGCATGAGATTATTCGCCAAAACCTAGATCAATCCCCGATGTTCTGTGGGATTATCGAAGGCGTTGGTCCTCGGTATTGTCCCTCTATCGAGGATAAGGTAACCCGTTTTGCGGAACGCTCTGCGCACCAAATTTTTATTGAACCCGAGGGGTTGAATACACATGAAATTTACCCCAATGGTATTTCCACCAGCTTACCTTTTGAGGTGCAGCTTGCATTGGTGCGCTCTATTCGTGGTTTAGAAAATGCCCATATTACCCGACCCGGGTATGCAATTGAGTATGATTTTTTCGATCCGCGCGATTTAAAGACAACCTTAGAAACGAAAATCATCAATGCCCTATTTTTTGCTGGGCAAATTAATGGTACAACAGGCTATGAAGAAGCTGCTGCACAAGGATTGCTGGCAGGAATTAACGCGGCGGCCCAAGTATTGGGTAAACCTGCTTGGTCTCCTAAACGCAGTGAGGCATATATTGGGGTATTGGTTGATGATTTAACCACTCAAGGCACCCTTGAGCCCTATCGTATGTTTACAAGTCGTGCTGAGTATCGTTTGAGATTGCGAGAAGACAATGCCGATAGGCGTTTATCCCCAATCGCGCGAGAATTGGGTTTACTGAATGACACACAGTGGGCGCAATTTGAAGAAAAAACGGTTGCCATCGAAATAGAAAGTGCACGACTGAAAACCATCAGCATTCATCCCGATACACCGGCTGGGGATGCGCTGATTCCTGCTTTAGGGAAACCGTTAGATAGAGATTACAAAGCTTATGATCTACTTCGTCGTCCAGAGTTAACCCATGAGATAGTGAATGCTGCATTGCAGTGTGATGCTGTCAGCATACCCAAAGCAGTCGCTGAACAAGTCGAAATCGATATTAAATATGCTGGTTATGTTGATCGGCAAAACAAAGAGATTGAACGCACTGCCCGTTATGAGGGTTTGTCTATACCGCCGTCATTTATCTATCGTGGTTTGCCGGGATTATCGGCAGAAGTGGTTGAAAAACTTGAGCGTGTGAAACCGCAAACCATGGGGCAGGCTGCGAATATTCCGGGTATTACAAAGGCTGCTATTTCACTGTTATTGATTTATTTAAAAAAAAATCAACAGACATTAGCCAAAATTGTTAATCAGTCAGGCTAAGCGACTCATGTTTTCTGGTGGTGATTTTGCTATAATGGCATCCTTGTCTGTTAAATAAGTGAAAATCACTGGGAATAAAAATATGTTTGCTGTAAGAAAAAAAAATATCGATGGAATGCCGGTTGAATCGCTCAAGGTATACTCTACGAGCATGAGTGACGCACAAAACTATGAAGCGAAAGTGTTTACAGTGACTCAGTGCTGTAATCATATGCATTTAGAGGGCGAGGCATTAGCCTCTTTTCCTGCACGTTTTTTAGATCTCATTCCTGACAGTGAATCTGAAGAAGCAAAAGTCTTGGATACTTTGGATTATGTCTCAATCGGGCGATCTCCAAACGAAGGCATGTTTTTTATGAAGCCAGATCCGAATATACCAAATAAAATCTCTGAATTAAGAATGGATATAGGTATGTTTGACCAATCTGATGACAATCATGTTCAAATAACACGCTGTTGCGATCATGAACATGTTGTTGTTGATGGCGGTTTTTTAATGGAGCCTGTCAGTAAAGAAGAGTTGACCAATCAGCGCCGAAATTCGTGCACAAATTCATAAAATGACATTACCAGGCCAAAAACAGCTAGAATTCGGCTTGGCGACCATGACGCTTCAGTTGTCTGCTTCTCAAAAGACACAGCAACTGAAG